>NZ_JAEDXW010000002.1:0-451137 GCF_036877565.1 Edaphobacter sp. HDX4 | reverse complement strand
AAGAGGTTCATATGACTTTATCGCAGCGTACCGTTTCATAGTTCGGTACCCGTCAAGAGGTTCATATG
Organism: Edaphobacter sp. HDX4; assembly: GCF_036877565.1. NCBI lineage: Bacteria > Pseudomonadati > Acidobacteriota > Terriglobia > Terriglobales > Acidobacteriaceae > Edaphobacter > Edaphobacter sp. HDX4. The sequence goes on along the minus strand of NZ_JAEDXW010000002.1, from coordinate 451,069 downwards.
ACTTTATCGCAGCGTACCGGTTCATAGTGCGGTACTCGTCAAGAGGTTTTCTGACAATAGGTTGCGGAACGGGCTGTGATGCTGCGGTATCCCGTCACACATCTCGCTTCCTGATCTCCGTAGCGGATTGTTCTTCCAGTCTCCCCCCGCGGAGCCGCAACATACGGTCGCATCTGACTGCAAAATCAGTGTTATGGGTCACAAGAACGCTGGTCAATCCATGGACCCGGTGCAGTCCCTGGATCAGGTCGAATACCGCTTCCCCGGTTTTACCGTCCAGATCCCCGGTAGGCTCATCCGCAAGAAGGATCTTCGGCTCCGTCACCAAAGCCCGGGCCAGGGAGACTCGCTGCTGCTCCCCTCCGCTAAGCTCTCCCGAGCGATGGTGCCCCCGCTCTCCCAATCCCACCTCTTTCAGCCAGAATGCACCCCTCTCCATGGCTGACTGTCTTCCCATCCCCCTCGCCAGCAGTGGCATCGCGACGTTCTCCACCGCCGTAAACTCCGGCAGAAGATAGTGAAACTGCCAGACATAGCCAACATCGCGATTGCGAAACTCCGAGGACTGCCGAGCGCTGAACTGGCTCAGTCTCTGGTCTCCGCAGTAAACCTCCCCCGCCGTAGGCTTATCCAGAGCCGCCAGCAGGTGCAGCAACGTGCTCTTGCCGGCACCGCTCTCGCCTACGATTGCGACCATCTCTCCGGCATGGACCGCAAGGTCCAGCCCTCGAAACAGCTCCAGCCCCGTGGCGCTACCCCCCTCCACCTGGGCATACACCTTGGTCAGCCCTTCGGCCCGCAGAACGATCCTCGGACCAGCGATTACCCGTGGAAGCGGCTCCAGGTTGTCATTCGCTCCGCCGTCCTGGAGCTCCATCTCACTCACTCGGCACCTCGTCTTCCGCCTGAACACCAAGGGAGATAGACAAACGGTTCCACGCATTGATCATTGCGATCACAAGGGTCAGGTTTACGGTCTCCACTTCGCTGAAGACTGCGCGCACCTCTTCATAAACTGCCTCTGGAGCACGGCTCTCCTGGATATTGGTCACCGCCTCGGTCCAGGACAGCGCAGCACGCTCACGCTTCGTATATGCCTCGGAGTTGCGCCACGCTGCAACTTCGGCGATCTTTTCCGCACTCACTCCAGCCTTTTGCAACTCAGCCTTGTGCTGCTCCACGCAGAAACCACATCCATTCAGGAGGGAGGCCCGGAGCTTCACCAGCTCGCGCAATGTGTGATCGATTCCAGATTGGGTGTTGAGGTAGTGCTCAAGCTCGCGCATCTTCGCCAGGCTCTGAGGTGCAATCTGCCAGTATCTCAATCTCACGTCACTCATACCGCAGCGCCTCCGCCGGCAGAACCTTCGCCGCGCTTCCGCTGGGATAGAGCGTCGCCAACAGGCTCACTCCCAGCGAGACCATCGCCACAATCAAACCATCCGAGATCTTGGGAGCAAAGGGAAGGTAGTCGAGCGAATACACTGCGGCATCGAGACGAATAAACCGGTAATGGCCACCTAGCCAGCTAAGCGCGTATCCAAGCACGAGCCCCAGGACGGTTCCAATCACGGAGATCAGCAGCCCCTGCAGCAGAAAGATCCTCCGCACCTGCATCTCAGTTACGCCGAAGCTCATCAGCACGGCGATATCGCGCATCTTCTCCATCACCATCATGGTCAGTGCGATCAGAATATTGAGTGCGGCCACGCACACAATCAGCGCCAGCACGATAAACGTCACTACCTGTTCCAGCTTCAGCGCACGGAACAGCTCCCGGTTCTGCTCCATCCAGTTCGTAGTCTGGAAGCCCTTACCCGCAGCCTGTTCGATCTCCCTGCCGATCTTGTCTGCCTTGTAAAGATCATCGACCTTGAAGCTGATGACCGAAATCAGGTCCGGCTCGCTGAACAGCCGCTGCGCATCCTTCAGTCGCATAAAGGCATAGCTTGCGTCGTACTGGTAGAAGCCGGACTTGAAGATCCCCACCACGATGCATTTCTGATACTTCGGCACCAGCCCCAACGGAGTCAGCTCACCCTGCGGGCTCGTCACCACCACCGCATCTCCCACCTTTGCTCCAATCGTCTCCGCCAGGTCGTTCCCAATGACGATCGGCGGCAATGCCGGTACCGGTGAGCCGTCCTGTGCACGATGTCGTCCAGTCCTGGAATCGTTTACCGGCTCCAGCGCCACCGCCGACCCATCCGTGATCTTCTGCAGCAGATCCCCAACTGTCTTCTCATCCGCCGGAATCACCCCTTTGATCAGCCCGCCTCCGCTGCGCACCCCTCGCGAGATCAATACCTGCCCGTAAAGACCCGGCGCCGCCGCGGTCACATGAGGTACTCTCCGCAGGCGCTCCAGCATGGGACGCCAATCCCGGATGCCGTCTGACGCGACACGCATCAGCTCTACATGCGCCGTCGAGCCCAGCAGCCGCTCCTGCATATCGCGGCGCATTCCGTTCGTAATCGCCAGCGCGATGATCAGCGACGCAACTCCGGCCGCCACCCCGATAACGGAGATGGCCGTGATCACGCCGACGACAGCCTGTCGCCGTTTGGCCCGCAGATACCGCGACGCTATAAACAGTTCAAATCGCATCGAACCTCAGCTTACTAGCACCTGACAGGAAATCTCGCCTTTCAGTCAGTTCCATGGTCTTCTCACCTCCGGCCTCGGACGTGTCATCCTGAGCGAAGCGCAGCGAAGTCGCAGCGAGTCGCAGGATCTGCGGTTAATCACACCACGCATAGGAAGAGATGGAGTGTCCCTTCAATGCACCAGCACCTTCGGCAGATTCCAATGACGCCACGCCGCTACCATTCGCAGCGTAAAGCAGACGACCGCGCCCATGCTCATCGCCCACCCTCTGCGAAGTTTTGCCGCGATACCAGCCACAACCACAATCGCGCCTGCCAACGCCGCCGCTGCGTACACGTCTGAGTGCAACACTCCCGGCACCTGGGCCAGTAGAACGTCGCGCACGGTTCCGCCGCCCGCACCCGTCACCGCACCCATCAGGATGGCCAGCAGCGGTGTAATCCCAAATTCGAGAGCCTTGCCCACTCCCGCGACTGCGAACAGCGCGAGTCCCGCTGCGTCCAGCGTCACCATCAGCTGCGCTGGCACCCGCTCGATCAAAGGATGGAAGCAGAACACCGCAATACCGCCTGAAAAAGCTGTCGCTGCGTAACGCCAGTCCCGGATGCTGTTCGGCGGAATCGCCCCGATTAGCAGATCGCGGATCGTTCCTCCCCCGAGCGCCGTCACAAACGACAACACCAGCAGTCCAAAGACGTCCAGCCCCGCGTTGATGCCCGCCAGCGCACCCTCCACAGCGAAGACGAACGTCCCAATCAGATCGACAACCAACAGCAGAAAATCCGGGTCGTACAGGTTGAACCGCCCGACGCCCTTCTTTGTCTGTTCTGCGATCGCCTCGGTCAACGAACCACCGCCTTCACCGCCGCCATGTTTTCGTAGCGGTCATACAAGCGCACCGCAATCACATGTTCCTTGGCATCCGTCACCGGGGTCGTCGCCTGGGGAACATCCGCCATAAAGTCGTACCGCTCCGTCTGAGAGTCCGACACCTGTCCCACCGGCTCCAGGTACTGCCACGGCCCCGCATCCACCGAGTACTCCGCATGCGCAATCGGCGAGGTCGCATCATGCGCCTCCAGCGTCGCATGAATCTTCTGCCCGGACTGCCCCGGCTTCGTCGCACCCGCAGGCGCTGCTGACATGGTCGCTGCCAGCACCCCCGGAACCGGAGGTGTCGTGTCCGCGACAAATACTGGGCTCACACGCTCGCCCGTCAGCGCCTCAGCGTCCGTATGAACCGGGGCATCGCTCGCAACCACTCGAAGCTCATAGCTGCCATCCGGAAGCAGGGAAGAGTCGAAGCTGTAATACCGTTCACTGATCTTGTCCTTCAGCAGGCGCCAGTTCGTCTCACCCACGCCGCGATACCACACCGCGAACATCAGGTCATCGCCATTATCGTCGTGTGCCATCCACCGCACTGTTATGGAATTCTTATCCTTCTGCGCCGTCAGTGGCGCAGTATTCCCATCCGCCTGAAAGCTCACAACCGGGTTCGTCGAAGCTGGCTGCGGAAACGCGACCTGCACCGTCGTCGGCGCGGGTGTGCCCGTGCCCGCAGCAAGCTTCGCTCCCGGCTGGACGACGACCTCATCCACCATCGGCGCCACATTTCGGGGCAGATAGTTCAGCGCCACCGAGTCGATCCCCGCCTCTGCTCCCGGATGCAGCACCGCCTTCCACTGTGCGAAACGGCCCTCGGGAACCGCCGCCGTGCCCTCCGCACCCACTCGCGTCCATTCGCTCCAGCCCATCAGTGGGCTCTCTACATTTCCGCTCCTCAGCCACAGCTCATATTCCTGCGAACTTCCGCTCGCCCGCGCCTCCACTCGGCCCCAGCGCGAGTATCCCTGCGCGTCGAAGACCTCGCTTGTGTAAATCGGCTCCTTTGCCGCCGCGTCTCTCAGCCGAAACAGCTTGCCGCTGTTGCTCGTCGCAACCAGAGAACCATCCTTCACTGGCGCAAACGCCATCGCCTGGGCCGCTTCCAGATGCGCAACATCGCTGTATCTTCCCGGCATCTTCGGGTCGATCCGATACACGCGCCCGCGGTTTCCCGTTGCCGCCAGCAACGCTCCGTTGCGATACGTCAGGGCATAGACAACGTCTTCCTTCAGCGCCGCCAGTCGCGATGGCGTGCCATCCTTCGCAATCCTGAAGATCTCGCTCCCATCCGGAACCAGCGAGTTCGCTCCGGCAGCTGTCGATGATCCCGGCTGCGCAAACGTCACCGTCACTCCCACATTTCCCGTCACCGGCAAAGGAGGCAGCGGCATCGACCCTCGTGCTCCCACGCCTGCCGCATAGACATTCCCGGCCTCGTCCATCGCCAGCGAGGTAATCTCCCGCCTCGGTGCCGCATACGCTGCGAACGGCTTGGCTCCGGCAGCCTTCGTATTGATCCGGTAGATCACTCCCGCACCATCGGAGCCCGCCCACAGCGTCCCATCCGCTGCCATCAACAGGCACCGGATATGCTGATCGGCTGTCTTGAACAGCACCTCCGCCCTGCCTCCGCCTGCAGGAATGCGATACACCACCGCAGGTGCTCCGGCAGCTACATAAAGTGCGCCATCACTGCCCGTCGCAAGATCCCAAAGATACTTCGGCTTCTCCTCCGTCGTTGCGGGATCGAAGACGACCGTTCCTGCACCTCCGCCCGCCGCAGCCCGATAGACTTTGCCATCCGGAGAAGTCGCCGCGAACACCGTCCCATCGCGGGCTACCGTCACTGCCTGGACCGCCAGTTCCTTGGTGTCGAGCACCTTCACGGCCTTGCCGTCGGGGTCGACCCGCATCACCACTCCCGATCCCCCGGTGGTCCCGCCTAGGCCCAGGTACGCATCTCCCGCACGATCGCTCGCCAGCGACCAGACATAGCTCTTGCCCGTGTCGTACACCATCGACTTCGCAGGACCCGCCTCAAGCCGGCCGTCATTGCGGATCGCAACTCCATCCACTGAACCGCGCTCCATCGTGTCGTAACGATCTACCGTCCAAAGCTTCGTCCCTTGAGCCCGCGCCGCGCCTGCCAGCACCGCCGGAACCAGACATCCCATCAGGAAATACCGTCGCATCATCGTCACCTGAGTCTAAAGCACCGCTGAACAAAAAGGCGGAGACCGTAGTCTCCGCCTCCTCGATGTACTGTCCCAGCCTCGTCTTTACTGGTTTACCAGCACCGCGCGATACCGCACCTGGTTCTTCTTGACTCGCGCCACCGCATCGCTCGCCTTCGCCATCGCAAAGGTCTCCGTGATGGCCTTCACTCCATGGCGCGCTGCCACATTCAGCATCTCCTGCAGGTCGTGCGGACTTCCGGTTGAGGAGCCGCATATTGCTCGCTGCCCCCCGATCAACGTAGGGGCCTGTACCTGCAGCGGAGACGTAGGCGCTCCGACAAGGCACAGCATACCGTTCGGTCGCAACGCGTGCAGATAGGCTGACCAGTCCTGGTCCGCATTGACCGTCGACAGCAGCAGGTCGAACGACCCCACGACTTTCTTCAGGGCTCCGGTATCGCGCGTATTCACAAAGTGGTGGGCTCCCAGTTCGCGGGCTTCCACCTCTTTATCCTTCGTCGTCGAGAACGCTGTAACCTCCGCGCCAAACACCTTGGCAAACTGAACCCCAATATGCCCAAGGCCGCCAATTCCGATAATCCCCACACGGGAGTAAGGGCGCACTCCGTGATTGCGTAAAGGCGCGTACACGGTAATTCCCGCGCACAGCAGGGGCGCCGCGTTCTCGCTGTCCAGAGCATCCGGCAGGGGAATCGCAAACCGTGAGTTCACGCGCACCTTGTCCGCAAAACCTCCGTTACGTCCAACGCAGGTCGGCTGGGCCTGTGCGCAAAGCTGCTCTTCACCCTTCCTGCACCACTCGCACATGCCGCAACTATCCGCCTGCCAGCCCACTCCGACACGCTGCCCAACCGCAAGGCTGCGAACATGCTCGCCCACGGCCACAATCGTTCCTACAATCTCGTGTCCTGGAATGAACGGATACTTACTGATACCCCAATCATTGTTGATCAGGTTGATGTCGCTTCGGCACACCCCACAGTGTGAGACTTTGATCTCGACCTCGTACGGCTGGATTTCACCTGGATCGAACTTGTACGGCAGCAAGTGCGCACCGGCGGCATGCACAGCCAGGCCATGAATCTCACTCATCTAGATAGGTGTCCTTTTGCGCTCGGCGTTCTCACCGGCGTCTTCGACTTTGATGCTATATCAGGGCTTTGAGGGAAATGTAGCATCTCCTTTTTCGGCTGTCCCATCTAACAGAACCTCTGGCCCTACTTAGGTCATCTATCGAACATTCAGATTCAGCACCTGCGAACCGCTCACCGCATATCCTGTCTCAGCCGATCCTGCCTCGACTACGCTCTCGCCATGCAGACTCATCCGCTGCGCATCCTTCAGTGGACCCAGCACGTTCGCCATCGACAGCGGAACACCCGGAAGCGTCTCTCCCTCCAGAACCGCCTGCGCTTCACGGCTTAGCAGCGTGACGTAGACGCGATCATTCGGGTGCAGACGATTCATCTGATCCACGGCATCGGCCAGTCCTTCAGCACGGCGTGTCACGCCGCTCGGTCCCAGCAGCCTGTCCACCGTCGCGCCATCGCTCACCAGCACCCGAATATTTCCCGGCGTTACATTTGCGGGCAGCTTCACCTTCAGGCGCACCAGGCGCGATTCAGCCTGGTACGGGCGCAGCGTGACCTCTGCGTCGATCGTATCTCCAGCGTTCGCCTCCAACACGCTCAACCGCGCTGACTCAAGCGTCGCCGTCCGCCGCTCCGGCAGGCCCTTGACCTTCAGCTTCACGTCGGTCACTACCGGCTGGTCCTGCGGATTTCCATACACCCGACTGAAGCGATCGTTCACGAACAGTGCCGCGTTAATCGCCGCAGGATTCAGCTCATTCTGCGCCAGAATTCCTGACATCTTTACTGGAGGCAGTCCCTGTACGCCGATCTCCCCGCTCATCCGATAGCTCATATCCGCTGCGGCCGAGTTCGTACCCTGCAGGCTCTGGTACACCGAGACCAGCATCGCCGAAGGAGTAAGCTGCCGGTTATCCAGCACCTCGAAGTGGAAGGTCTTCTGCTTGATCGAAGCAGCTCCCGGGACAGCAGGAGGAACCACATCGACCGTTACTGGAATCATCCTTGCCTTGCTTCCAAACCTTCCCATGATCGCTGCTGCGCGATCCTCGGTGAAGGCCCCCACCGTCTCGGTCGTATTCACAATCTTGAAGGCGTTCAAAGGAGAAGGAAGCGTAGCCACCACCGCCGCCTTCGTCATCGGCATATCGACCGGTCCATACTGCGTAATCGGATGACCGCACGCCAGCAGCCGCGTCGGATCGACATACGTCACCGTGCAGGTCCCCGCAACCGAGAGGTCTCCTCGCACCAGCACTGCACTCACCGCTGAACCAGGAACCAGTGGCTCTGGCTGCACCGCGTTCGCATCGGAGCCGCCAAGCCCCGCGACCGGCGTCATCCCCATGGCGCGGAATCGTCCGCCAAACCGGTCCACCGCCTCCTGGCTGAAGCCGCTGAAGACCAGTGGAGTCTCCATCGCCTGCATCGCTACACTACTCCCGATATTCGCCGCAGGCAGGCTCGCCTCATCGCCCCCGGTACTCTTCTGCCCGCGAGCCGCCGCCGGGCGAACTTCGTCGTCCCGGACCTCCAGCATCTGCTCTATCGGCGTAATTCCAGCGATCGGTTCTTTGCTGAACTGCCCAATCCGATAGCTCAGCGCTCCCACCAGCCTTCCGTCAATATAGACAGGGCTTCCGCTCATCCCCGCAACGACGCCGGTGAACTCAGGTTTGGTGCCATACAGACGGGCAAGGATCATGTCCCGTCCCGGGCCAAGGGAATCCTTCAGCACGCCTAGGATCTCTACCTGCATCGGTTCTGGGTTAACGCCTTCGAAGACCGTGTAAGCGACACCCTTCATCCCGCGCTTCAGCTGGGAAAGAGGGAAGATCTTCGTCTCGCCCGAACCTCCCATCGCCGCTGCCGCAGTCGGGGGAAGGGAGGCGGAGTTTCCCGCGCCCGCGACCGTTGCTGCCGTCGCGCCCTGCCCGTACAGACCCGAAGCCATTCCCGGAGCGAACCCCGCCAGACAGCCTGCGGTTAACAGACCCCACAACACTCTTCGCGTCTTTCGCTTGCTTTTCACGTCTACAAGACTAGAGCCTACCCCATTCCAGCAGCGTTGAGGAGGCTACAGAAAGTCCATTCTCCTTAGGAGCTTCAACTCTTGATGATTGGACGCCCCGCCCCGGCAAAGGCTGTTACCAAACCGGCATACCCCATCGTCCAACTTACGGAGTAAAGTTGCAGATGATGACCCCTCTTCAGCGTATTCGTCGTGTAGCCCCCGTCGTTCTTGTTCTCTTCGGCCTCAGCTTCACTTCGGTTGCAGGAGCAGCACAGTCCTCCCAGCAGCCCCCGCCGCAGCAGCCAGCCGACGACTCCGCAGGCCCCCAGACCGACAACGGCCCCATCGTCATCAAGAAGAAGAAGGAAGAAGAGGCGCCCCCGCCTGCTCCGGTCGCTCCGCCCGAGCCCAAGGTCAAAAACCCGAACAACGAGACCTATTCGATCAGGGTCGACGTTCCCATCGTCAACCTCAACGTCAACGTCATCCTCGACAAGACGCACCAGTTCGTTCCCGGCCTCAAGGCCCCCAACTTCCTCGTCCTGGAAGATGGCGTTCCCCAGCAGGTCCAAAGCGTTCGCATGGCCCAGACCCCCATTACGGCGGTCATGCTGCTCGAATTCGCGGCTAACAGCTACTACTTCATCCGCGACATGCAGAACGCGTCGTTCAGCTTCTTCAACACCCTGCGGCCGGACGACTATGTCGCCGTCGTAACCTACGACCTTCGTACCCACATCCTCACCGACTTCACCAACAACCGGCAGATCGTCGGCAACGCGATCTCCTCGCTCATCATTCCCGGCTTCTCCGATACCAATCTCTTCGACGCCCTCTACGAGACGCTCGACCGCGTCACCCGTATCGAAGGACGCAAGTACATCATCCTCATCGGAACCGGTCGCGACACCTTCTCGAAGACCACCCTGGACAAGATCCTGGCCAAGGTCAAGGCGACTCCCAATGTGACCATCTTCACCATCGGAACCGGTGCGCTGGTCCGCGAGCTGGCCGACGCTGGCGGAGGTATGGGGCCCATCACACGCATGGACTACCTCCAGGCAGAAAACCAGATGAAGACCTTCGCCAGGATGACCGGTGGCCTCAGCTTCAACCCGATGTTCGAGGGCGCGCTTCCGGACATCTTCTCCCAGATCAACGACTCCATCCGCAACCAGTACGTCCTGACCTACCGTCCTACCAACAACAAGAACGACGGCTCCTATCGCCACATCGAGGTCAAGTTGGTCGACAACGAGGGCCATCCCCTGCAAATGCAGGACGAAAAGCACAAACCCCTCAAGTATTCCGTCATCGCCCGCGACGGCTATCGAGCCAAGAACGAGGTGGAATAGCTGTCAACACCGCACGTCGTCCATCTTGCTGGTAGCACTGCGGATAGCCAGCTTCAAATCTGCCGTTTAGTTCGAGGCAGAACGATATACTGTAAGTGCAGCCCTGAATAGAAAGCCCGCACCAGAAGGTGCGGGTTTTGATCTTTAACTGCCTGGAATGAAAAATTTACAAGTAAGTCTTTGATTATCAATATTTTAGGCGTCTGGTCCAAAGCTAAGCCCAATGGATAGAAGATTTTGCACGAAAACGGGGGTGGCTACCGGGGCCGCGGCATCGTCAGGTCCAGATCGGTCGAGCACATCTGCTTCGTCATAAGGATGATCTGTCCGGTATGTAGCTGGACATGCCCCACAACTTGGTAGATAGCCTCCAGAACCGAGACGTCCCGGCCCTGCGGAGTCGTCCTCTCCATCAGCCGCTCCGCCGGCAGCGAATCGATTACTCCTCGTGCCTCGGCGATCGTCTCTTCGAAGAGACGAATCAGTTCCTTCGCGCTCATGCCGCCGTCCGTGCTGAACTCCTGTTCGCGAACCCGGACGTCAGCCGCGCCGCCGACACCGTGCATGATCCACTGGCGCATATTCCCGCACAGGTGGAGAATCAGGTTTCCAACTGAATTCTCGTAGTCGCCCTGGCGCTGCCACACCTGCTCATCACTCAGCCGCTCGAAGCAGCTCCTGGTAAATGCCATCATATGCTCGAGCTTCGCACTCGAAAAGGAAAGAAAGCTGGCTCCGATCTCATTGTCCATCCAGGCATTGTAGACGCAATGGTTTGACCGAATCGCCCGCAACCCTTACACTCAGTAGAGTCAGGACGTCAGCTTGAGGTGTTCAGTGCAAACCACTGAGAATCCAGCGACTCCCAGCACAACCTGTTGCCTCCTCGTTCAATGGTAGGACAGTCGGCTCTGAACCGATCAATCGGGGTTCGAATCCCTGGGAGGCAACCACAGATATTTATCGCGCGGTACCCGTCCGCCTTTTGGATCTCTGAAAAGCGAAGCCAGAGAACCCCACTTTTGCCTCCTCGCTATGGGCTTCGGTCGGCTACTCCGCCCTCAGGGCCTGCATGGGTTCGACTGAGGCGGCCCGGCGCGCGGGAACGAAGCAGGCCGTGATCGCGGCGAAGAGCAGGAGGATGGCGACGGAGGCAAAGACGGAGACGTCAAGCTTGCCAACTTCGTAGAGCATGCTCTGCATGCTGCGGCCGACGAAATAGGCTCCGACAAGGCCCACAGTGAGGCCGATCGAGGCAAGAACCAGGCCCTCCCTCACAATGAGAGCGACGACGCGGCTGCGATTCGCTCCGAGTGCCATGCGAAGGGCTATCTCGTGTGAGCGCTGCGCCACCGAGAAGGACATGACTCCGTAGACGCCGAGCGCCGCGAGGAGAAGCGCGACGGCGGCGAAGCTGACGAAAAGGACGAGAGTGAAACGGTCGTTCGAGAGAACGAGCTCACGAATCTCTTCCATGGAGCGAGGCTGGGCCAGCGCTATCTCAGGATCGACCGAGTGGACTGCTGCGGCGATGCTCTTGACCATGGTCGCAGGATCGTTGACGGTGCGAACGCCGATGCCAGCACTGGACCAGGGGATCTGCCAGAAGGGAATCTCCATCTCTGGGCGGTCTTGGCGGAATCCGCGGCTGCGGACGTTGTGGTAAACGCCCACGATCTGCCACTCGACCGGTGGACCCAGCTTGGTGACCCCGGGGATGAGCTGTTCGACCGAGACACGCTGGTGGAGCGGATCCACTCCTTTGAAGTACTTCTTCACAAAATCTTCGTTGACGACGGCGACTCTGACGCTTGAGCCGGTGTCCTGATCGGTGAAGGAGCGGCCATTGACCATGCGAACGCCGAAGGTCTTGAAGAAGTCGGGCGTGACCATGCCGAACCCGGTATTGGGACGCATGGAGGGGTCGTTAAAGGCAGGCTTCCCCACGATGGTGAACGGCATGCCAAAGCCTGCTCCGAAGAGCGGGAGGCCGGTCATCGCTGTGGCCGAAGTTACGCCTGGGACGGCGTTGATGCTGGAAAGAATCTGCTTGTAGTAGGCAACAATCTTCTCGGGGTCTTTGGGTCGCGAGTCAGGTATCGGCAGATAGAAGGTGAGGACATGATCGGTGCGGAGGCCGAGGTCTACCCGAAGGAGATTGAGGAAGCTGTGGATGGCGAGACCGGCTCCGGTCAGCAGGGCGAGAGCAAGGGCGAACTCGCCAATGACGAGCGATTGCCGCAGGCGATGGCGACCCGCTCCTACGCCGGTGCGATTACCTTCTTTGAGCGATTCGCCAGGATCGACTCGTGAGGCATACCAGGCTGGCGCACTGCCGAAGAGAAGACCAGCGAGCGTGGTGGCTGCGAGGGTGAAGAGCAGGATAGGAAGGTTGAGGTGGAGATCAGCCTCATCCGGCAATGTTCCTCGAGGCATGATCGCGATGAGGCCCTGGAGCATGGCGTAGCCGACGCCAATGCCGAGGACGCCACCGGTGATCGCGAGCAGCAAGCTTTCCGTGATGAGTTGTTCGAAGATGGTTCTACGGCTCGCTCCGAGTGCGCTGCGGACTGCGAGCTCCTTCTGGCGGGCGAGGCCGCGAGCAAGGAGGAGATTGGCTACATTGACGCAGGCGATGAGCAGAATGAAGGCTACGGCGCCAAGGAGAAGCCAAAGCGTCTGCTTGCGTTCGCTGGGCAGGAAGTCGTTTTTGAACGGCTCGACATAGACGCCCCAGCCCTTATTGCTTTTGGGGTTGGCCTGAGCGATATGGGTAGCGACTGAATCCATGTCAGCCTGCGCCTGCTGGACGGTCACGCCAGGTTTGAGGCGGGCGATTGAGAGGAGCCAGTGGAAGTCGTGATTGAGTTGCTCGGGTTTGAAGACGAGTGGCACAACGAGCTGTGCCTGCGCTCGATCGTCGAGACCAGGAGACAGAACGCCTACCACCGTGTAGGGCTCGCCGTTGATACGCATGGACTGGCCGATGATTTTGGGATCGCTGCCGAGGTGTGCCCAGAGTTTGTGGGTGAGGATAACGACGTGCCCCTTACCTTCGACGCCTTCTTCGGGGAGGAAATCCCTACCAAGGAAGAAAGGACGACCGAGCATCTTGTAGAAACCGGCGGTGACCTGCCTTCCGTCGATATCTTCGGGCTGGTCCTTGCTGGCGATGTTGAAAGAGCCGCCGGCGAATGCGTTGATGTCCTGGAAGCTTGAGTTCTCCCGTTTCCAGTCGGTGAAGTCTCCCGCAGAGATTCCGTTGTGAAATGTCTGAATCTTCGACCAGACGACAACAAGCTGGTTCGGTTCGGGGTAAGGCACGGGCGCCAGTAGAGTGGCATAGTCCACAGTAAAGATGGCCGTGTTTGCGCCGATGCCGAGGGCCAGGGTAAGTAAAACGGTGAGAGTCAGGCCGGGATTCTTCCACAAGGTACGTGCGGAATAACGGAGATTGCGAAGGAGACTCGACACGAGACGACCTCACGTTCCTGCTCAGGGTCTGAGCGATGCCTTGAGATTTTGTTGTCGCGAGCAGAATAGTCGATTGTGAGCGCCTAAGCGACTTCTTTATGTGTCTGCCTGGTACTTCCGGGTGAAGCGATCTAGTGCTTGAGAGCTCGACCGGCGAGAACCTGGGTCAACGAACCGTTATCTACTGCGAAGCGTCCATTGACGAGAAGATAGCGAACGCCCGTGGAGAGGACGGCCGGATTTTGATAGGTTGCGCGCTCATTGAATGTCTTCGGATCGAAGACCAGAACATCAGCAAAGTAGCCGGGCTTCAGCAATCCGCGATCTTTGATCTTCAGTGTCTGGGCCGGAAGGGATGTACTGGATCGAACGGCAAATTCAATCGGGATTATGTGTTTTTCATAGACGTACTCGTGAAATTTGCGGGGGAAGGTCCCGTATTTACGAGGGTGCCCGGGCGATCCATCGGAGCAGGTCATGACCCACGACTGACGCATGAAGGCGTCGATGTCGGACTCTTTCATGTTGAAAGAAGCCACGTCGGATCCTCCCGCTTCGATGATCTGGATGGCGGCATCGATGGGGCTTTCATGTCGCTCATTCGCAATAGTGGCGAGAGTCTTTCCAACGACGCTCTTATCGCGCGCTGCGGTCATCAGGAGCGTATCAGCTCCTCCACGGCGCTCAAGATTGCGTTTCATCTCTGCGATAAGACGAGGATGCACCGCCGGATCGCGCAGATTCTTGAGAAGCGCTCCATCGGCCTCAGCCCACCGCGGAACGAGTGAAGCCGTGACGCTTGTGCCTGATGCCGTGTAGGGGTACTGACTTGCGGTTACGTCGACTCCTTCTTTCCGGGCTTGATCGACCAGGGCGATGACATCAGCGCTTTGTCCCCAGACATCGGCCCCGAGCGCCTTGATGTGCGAGATCATAACCGGAAGATGCGCCTCCCGGCCGATGCGAATCGTCTCGCGGACAGAGCCGAGAAGCCCGATCGTGTAAGAGCTCTCATCGCGCATGTGGGTGTCGTAGATCCCACCATATTGACCCGCTACGCGGGAGAGCGCGATGACCTCTTCTGTGCTCGAGTAGCTCCCTGGCGCATAGTAAAGACCTGTGGAGATGCCGATGGCTCCCTCTTGCATCGCCGTTGCCACAAGACTCTTCATACGTTCGATCTGTTCTGGCGTCGGCTTCTGGTCCGACATCTTCATCACTTCGCGGCGAACCGTTCCCTGGCCGATGAAGAGAGCGGCATTCGATCCGATTCCTTGCCGACTCCATTTTGCAAGCGTGTCCCCAATCGCAACAGGGCTGTCACCATCGTTTCCGGTAGCGACCGTAGTCACACCCTGCATCAGGTAAGCAGCATTGCTGCTTGTCTTCGGATTAGAGAGGTCGCCGGCGGTGTGCGTGTGAGGATCGATAAAACCTGGTGTGACGATCAGCCCGGTCGCGTCGATGACTCTCTTGGCGTTTTTACCTTTGCTTGATCCGATAAAGACGATGCGGTCTCCGGCGATTCCGATATCTCCCTTGATCGACGGTTTGCCTGACCCATCGATCAAGGTGCCGCCGCGGATGATGACGTCGAGTGACTGGGCGAAGGACGGGATGGATTGGAGACAAAATACTGCGAGAACAATGCTCAACATCAGCTGCAAGATATAGCTCCTTATTTCGCCTTTGCACTGGAGAGAAGGTGGCGATCGAAAAAGTCCGCTTCGGCCTGATAGGCCTTCAACCAGTGACGATGCAAAAGAAATCCGTGAATCTCATCGGGGAATACCATCTCCTCAAACGGGACGCCCTGTCTCTGTAGCGCTCTAGCGAGAGATACCGTCTGCGAGAAGGGAACGTTGCGATCATCGTCGCCCTGGATCAGCAGAACGGGCGAGCGCCAGGTGGAGAGATATGCCATCGGCGATGACTCCCACGCAGTCTTTGCTCTCTGCGCGTCCACCTCGGGGTCGTGTGTCGAATGCCAGCTTGATGGAAGCAGCCATTGATGGACGCCATGCATATCCACGCCAGCGGCGAAGATATCCGAGGAGCGTGCGAGAGCCAGAGCGGTTAGAAAACCTCCGTAGCTTCCGCCCCATACTCCGATGCGAGCCGGGTCTACATCGGCGCGGGCCTGCAGATATTTGCCTGATCCCAGGATGTCGTTGAACTCACTGGCTCCATCTCTCCCGTAATGCAGTGCCTCTCGAAAATCGAGGCCGTACCCGATACCACTTCGATAGTTGACTGAAAGGACAATGTAACCACGGCTGGCGAGGTACTGATTCATCGCGTACGCGTTGGAATAGTAGCCCATCGTGTGAAAGCCGAGCATCATCTGCCGTCGCGAACCTCCGTGAAAGAAGACAAGTGCCGGATGCCGTCTACCGTCTTCCGTGTTGGGAGGAAGAAAAAGCTGACCATCGATTTGAAGACCGTCAGCAGCCGGAAAGATCACCTGCTGTGGTTTTACAAAGTGTGAGCCGGCGTAATCGACTGGAATGATCTGAGGAGCGAGGTCTTCAAGAGAGCCGTTCTTTCCGACCAGAGCAGGACGGAGAGGCGTATGTTCGTCCGAACGCAGCACAACGATCTGCTGACCGTTGCTGACGGGTGAGACCTCGATGCCTGTTCCGTGAGTAATGACCTTGGGGCTTCCTCCGGAGACAGGCACTGTCCAGATATGCCGGCGGTCGACATCCTGCTGGTTCGAGGAATAGAGAATGTTCTTTTTGTCGACAGAGCTGACATCCTGAACTTCGAAGTCACCCGGAGTAAGAAGACGCGCTTCTCCTCCGGACGTGGACACGGAGTACAGATGTTGCCAGCCGTCGCGCTCCCAGGGGAAGACCAGATGATCGTCCGCACACCAGAGAAGTTGGACGCCATGCAGTTCGTGGAAGGCGCTTCCTCGTCCCTGGGCGGCGGTCCAAATCGAATGGCCTTTGCCCGTAGAGGCGTCCGCGATGATTAGAGACCAGGGTGAGGCGGTGCGATGGTTGGCAGCTGCTGGCTGAGGTTCGCCTGGTTCGCGGATGAAGGCGACGCTGCGGCTATCGGGTGACCATGTGGGCGCCTGATCGTTCCCGGTACTTGGGTCGAGATACGCAAGCGTCTTCGCGTGCAGATCATAGACGCCGATGAAGGCATGATCTCCACGGTCACTTACGAATGCGACGGCGTGACCATCAGGAGCCCAGGTTAGTTCGGAGATTTCACCGCGCGTATGCAGGAGCAAAGACGGCTTCTCTGTAGTTTTCGATAGTCCGACGGTCCAGATCTGATCATGGTTGATGTAGACGAGTTGATCGCCGCGGCTTGAGATTGCCGGGTCGCGACCTTCTGCCAGCTTACGGGGTTCACCGCCATGGAATGCAATCGACCAGATAGTCTGTGTGACCCCATCGGGATTGAGCGCGGGATTGGGATCAGATGTACCCGGGAACTCAAAGTCTCCACTGCGGACGTAGATGAGATTTTGCGCATCGGGAGTCCACTCGATCTCGTCGATCTCCTGCCCGTCGTCCTCAAGGTAGGCCGTGAGTCGTTTCGACTGGTATTTGCCGCTTGAGTCAGGCTCTGCGACCCAGAGATTTCGTTTGCCCTGTTCATTTTCGACCCACACGAACCGGTTGAGGTGGGGAGCCGGGCTGAGATTGGAGGCAAAGGGAGCGCTGAGAGCCTGCTCGAGTGTAAAGCTGCCGGTTTGGGCTGCAAGGCTCAACGGCAACATAAGAGCTACCGCAGAGATAACGATCCGATCTGCCTTCATTCTTTACTTATTCCTTCTATCAAGAATCAGTCTGATACCACTTGCATCCATGTCTTTTGCGGGTCTGCTCATTGAGACGGCTGAACGATTCATTCCGTCTCAAATTGCCCACGTGCGTTGTGATCAAGGTCGAGAAGCGCGATAGGAGCGACCTGGCTTGCAACGAACGAGAGGCTGTTGTCCGGCAGATCATCAGATTATTCGTCCGGTAGTCATGAGAAGCTTGGAGGTAAACCGGAGCATGCCGAGTGATCGATACACTCCGGTTCATCTCTTCACATTGTGCTTCCACAGTTGCATTGCGGTCAGGATGGTCAAGTCAGGGACGTTCGGCTTCGTAGCCCCCTCATTGGGTTCTCCCGTGATACTGGTTCGGCGCACCAGGAGTTGGAACGTTGTCGGAAACCTGCGCTCCACTGGAATGCGTCCGGGTCAGTGGAGCGGTGAGACTGATCCCGCTGCCCGAAATCTGCGCCCCCGTCGCGTGCGCATGGGTGAGTGGCGCGGCGACCGTGATGGTGTTGGTGCCGCGGGACCTGATCGAGGAGACAACGGCCGTTTCGGAGTCTGCTCCATCGTCGATCGTGATTGTTTGCCCTTTGCTAAACCCGGTCACGTTTGCGACAGGCAGAACAGTTTCTCCCACGGCAGTGGAAGTACGTGCCGTGGTGGCACCCGCTGTGCCAACCGTAGCGATCACGGCGGTCTGAAGGTTCGCACTAGGATCAATAAGGATTGTCTGGCCAGGAAGGAAGCCTTCCACGCTGGATACCTTGATGTTGGTCGCACCGGCGGGCGAAGTGGCCGACAAAGTGGCAACGGCCTGCGTCACAAAGTCGGCACAGTTGCTGCCGGAATCAGCGCCGTCGGGGAACCGTCCTGTGCTCGTATTAGTGGCGATCGGGGTCACAACTGTTGACCACGGGTCGAACTCTGAGCCGGGTGCGGGGGCGTAGCAGCCGCTTAGCCGTGCTCCTGACGCGGATTGATCGCCTTCGGCAGCCCATGGGTCAACAAGGCCGCCGTAGTTCAGGCTGTCGGCAACCACTCCCGAGGCGTCCCGCAACACCAGGCTACCTTCTTCGACGGTGATGGTATGGCCGAATTTCGGAGACCTGGTGGTCAATTCCGGTCCTCCGTACCACTGGTTGGGCACCGGCGTGCCTTGATACCCCGCAGTCTTGACGGCAGCATCGCGGACAGCGGCGTAAATCGCGTGGTCGTTGGAGAGGGGGCTGTCGAGTCCTATGCCGGTCCCAAGCGCCTGGACCGGCTCGTTGCTCGAATGGGCGAAGGCTGTGGCCGGCTGGAAGCTGATCCCTGTTCCGCGATCGCTGAACGGGAGGTTGGCCGCGTGATCGAACCGTAGGGGAGCTGCCAGATCCAGCCCGGTGCCCGGAGATACTACCCACTCATCGGCCACGTGCGGCCTTGCGAGAGCGGGGGTAAAGTCGATGGTGACACCGTCCGGTCCCTGGCTGTCCACCGCGGTAACGGCGACGGTTTCCTGGCTCGCAGGGGTACCGACCGTGATCTTGTCACCTACAGCCAATCCCTCCGCCCGACGCACGTTGATCCGAGTCGTTCCGGCGCTCGCAGGGGCTGAGAGATTGGTCTTACTTGCTGCCGTGCCGACATGAGCCACAGTAACGGTTTCGATGCCATGGCCAACGCTGTCGATATCCAACCTGATCTTGTCACCGGCGGAGATATCGGCGAGTGGTGTCACTTTGATGTTGGTGGCTCCGGCAAGCGCCTCCATCGCCAGATAACCTTGTGTGCCCGGCTTGCCGACCGCAGTTACCGTGGCTACCTCGTACTGCTCCACAGTGTTTGCAACGATTGGATACGTAGAGCCATAGCCAAGCGCAATCTTCTGGCCAACAACGAAGCCGGATACGCTCTCAACAGGCACATTAATCGACCCCGCGGGAATTGTAATCACCGGTCCCTCAGGAAGAGGTTGCCACAGCGTCGTGTGGTTGGTGGCAGCCGTCCCCAGGTTCGCGATCTTGCGCGTCTCCATGCTGGAGCCGGTATCGATAGTGATCGTATCGCCGATCGACATCCCATCCGTATTCCTGACATGGAGGATGCTGTCGCCCGTGCGCGCGGGGACCGCCAGCCCGGAGTTCGAGAGACCGATCAGGTAGAAGCCTCCGGCCGCAAGCTTTGTTTCAGCCGGGATCTTTATCGCCGAGAAGATAGCCTGATGGGTTGGGTGTTCGGTCAACGTCCAGTTGGAGATATCGATGCTTTGGGAACCCGCATTGTAGAGCTCGATAAATGAATTCGTTGGATTGCCAGGAGCGCCTGAACTGACTCGAAATTCGTTGATCTTGACTGGATGAGCATTGCGAATCTTCAGAACTGCCGTCTCAACTTGCTTTTTGCCCCCGGTCGAGTTCGTCCACGCTGCATTAGCGACGAGATCGCCATTGAAGACTACTGAGCCGGAAGTGACTTTGAACGTCGCGCTCACGCCCGCACCCGGTGCGACCTGCTGAGCGAACACCTTCGAGGTGTCGGTCGTGCCTGAAACGACAGAGGCCCACTGCTTGCCGGGTACGGCGAGGCTCAACGAAAGGCCGGCTACAGGCGCTCCCGTCGTATTCGTAAATGTCACTGTCATATCCCGCGAAGACCCAGGAGTGAACGTCTGGACCCCGGCGGGCGTTGCTGCTGAGGCCGCAGGCGCTAAGCTGAGTGGCGCCACGTTGTATCTGGCAGCCACAATGTTGGCTTGGACAAGTTGATCGGTTGCGTTCGTCGGAAATGTACCGCCGGCAGTCATCGCTCCTTCATAGAACGTTCCTTGCGAGCCATCACTGTTGTCGCCGCCGTTTCCCAACAGAATGGCCCCCTGCTTGCGCATCGGGTCATAAGTAGGATTCACGCGCTGTCCATCGAACATGACCGTGAGAGCGCCCTTTTGCGCGTCACCGCCCATGGACGCCCAATGGTGCGGTTCTCCCTTGCCGATTGCTGTCACGAAACGCCAGGGGATGCTGGGCAGGTTTGGACACCCTTTGGAACCATCCTCGTTGACGCAACCGACAAGATTGTTCTCCTGATCGGTCATGATCCACGGACCGTTACCATTGCCGCTATACCACGGCGTGGCGTTACCGAAGTAGAGGGTCTCCATGGTGCCGTTGTCATCATCACGGCTGTCGATCTCGGCATTGCCGTAGTCGAAACAGCAACCGGAGTTGAAATGCTTGCCGTTGACCACCCAGTATTGGCCCTCGCCCTGGTCGTCCACTGCGGTGCCTTTGGCATCATTATGGCGAAGCCCCATGCCTGGTTCGATGAACGCGCCGTAGACCTTGTGTCCCATGATCGTAACCGGCGCCATGTCGGCGATCGGAAGATTGTTGAAGCCTCCAAGGGCCGGGCCGCTGAACCCCCCACGAGGAGCCTGGGTGAGATCGTTATGCTTAGGAGATTGGTCGTAGATGATGCTGATCCAGCAATAAGTGCCGGCACAGAACTTATCCTGCGCGACTGCGTCGGCGTATCCGCCCGGATCCGGGATCGGCGTAGTAGTAGGCTGGACTACTCCAATGTCGAGGGTCTTGCCGTCCGATTGGCGTACAACCTGGTACAAGGGGCCGTTATAAGCCGCATACAAAGCGCGCGTCGTGCTATGTGCGGCGACACAGGGGGCACCGGCAGCCGCGTAGATGTCGCACGGTCTTTGCGACCCGCGTGGAGGAACGCTGTGTCCCGCCGGAGCCTGTTGGGCCGTCATGAAGGCGGAGCCGCCCACTGCAACGACGAGTGCGAGCATAAACGCGGAACCGATTCTTGTTTTCATTCCTATCCTGTCTGCGGAGAGAATTCCCTTGAGCGTTCTGAAGAGACGGAGTCTTCCCTCGGCTTTGCGGCCCAGTTTCTTTGAATTTTCTGTCGGGAATACGTATACCACTTGATCCCGATGATCCCGAATCCGCTCCATCTGCTCCCATCGGTAGATGGTGAATCTGCTGGGAACCCTGTTCTACTCCCGAGCGAGCTTTTTTAACGCTTGCTGATGCGCACGGAACAATCGGCAACCCTCATCTATTTCCAATAGTTCCTAATTCTGGGGGCAACACGAATCTTTGAGGATCTGACGGGCGAGACGCAGCAGCTACTTCGAGCTTCCGCTCACGGTGATGAGACGCAGATAGTCGAAGGTGCCCGAACCCTGAGGCTTCACGCCCTGGATACGTTTTGAGTGGACAACCTCATTATTCGGATACCACAGGGGAATTCCGGGAAGATCGACGGCAAGAATCTTCTGGACCTCGACGTAATCTGCCCGTCGCCTGGCTTGATCGGTCTCACCGGCCGCCGCCTCCAGAAGAGAATCGATCCTGGGATTGGAATACCGCCCGCGGTTCGCTCCCCGGGGCGGGAAGGCGTTCGATCCATACGTATAGCGAAAGATATCGGGGTCTTCGTTCGACCCGATCCAGCGCAGAGCGTACATCTGGAACGCTCCGCGAGTTACGTCGGAGTAGAAGGTTCCGAACTCCGCCGCGCGAAGATCGAGCTGGATTCCGGCAGCCCGCAGCTGCTGCTGCAGGACAGCGGCCATCAGCCGCGTGGTCTCATCCGTCGAAGTTTTGAGGGTCACATGCAGGCGTATTCCGTCAGTTCCAGCTGGGAAACCTGCCTCATCCAGCAGCTTCTCCGCACGCTTGACGTCATGCGGGTACTGCGTCATCTCTTCCGGAGCCGCTGCTGCCCAATGACCCGCCGGCAACATCGTCTCGGCGAGACGAGCCTGTCCACGCCAGATAGCATCCACGATCGCCTGTCGGTCCATCGCGCAGGCGATCGCCTGCCGGACTCGCCGGTCGCGCAGCACCGGGTCACGAACATTGAAGTTCGTGTAGATGACCACCGAACTCGGTCCCGACTCGATCCCGACGTTCGGGGCCTTTTGGAGCGTGTGGAGCATGTCGAAGGTCAGTACATTGCTCGCAAGATCGGCCGAGCCCTTGCGCAGTTCCAGTGCGCTGGTAATCGCGTCCGGCACAACGGTGAAGCGCACCCCTTTGATCTTTGGTGCGCCGGCCCAGTAATCCGGATTGCGCGTAACGATGACCTCTTTGTCCTGTACTGCACTGACAAATTTGAAAGGACCTGAGCCAATGGGATGCAGGCCGAAGTCGCGCCCTGCACCACGCGGAACGACACCAAAGAGGCCATCGCTCATGTTGAAGAGTAGACCGGCGTCAGGATGCTTCAGGTGCAGCACCAAAGTGAGTCTGTCAGGAACCTCGACTCGTTGCACCGAGGCGAACGCACCTGCCTTGGCCGTGATGAGCGTTCCGTCGATCATGCTGCGGACCGTCCAGGCCACATCTTCAGCCTCGAGAGGACGACCATCGTGAAAACGCACCCCGTCACGAAGATGAATCACAAGCGTCAGCGGATCCGTCTGCTCCCATCGCGTTGCGAGCCACGGCTTGAGATTGTAGTGCTCGTCCTTCTTGACCAGGGCATCGAAGATCACGCCACCGACCCGCTCCGACTGGGCATCCGTGCCTTGCCGTAGATCAAGATTGTTGGGGCTGCTCTCGATGATCATCACGACTGTTCCTGGGTCAGTCGGCCTTCCGTGACA
The DNA here is from genome assembly GCF_036877565.1 of Edaphobacter sp. HDX4. Lineage (NCBI taxonomy): Bacteria > Pseudomonadati > Acidobacteriota > Terriglobia > Terriglobales > Acidobacteriaceae > Edaphobacter > Edaphobacter sp. HDX4. Next base: position 428,044 of record NZ_JAEDXW010000002.1, on the reverse strand, counting down.
GCCAGCCAGCAGAATCGCTGTCAGTAGGAGGGAGAACCAGCGACAGCGACTTTGAAGCAGCCGGATCAGGCCAACCTGAACGATTTTGGCAAGAGTCATGCCCGCGTTATCCTGCCGAGAATGACGGAACGTGCGGCACCGGTCGCACTTGGAACATTTCCCGACAGACCGTGCCAGGTGAGCCAGGCGAGAAGGGCGAACGCTACCGCCTCCTTGGCCTGTGTCGGAATTCCGAACTCGTCGGTCGAGCGCACTTTCACACCTAGCGGTTCCAGCCCGTCGCGGAGCATCGCCATCAGGGAAGGATTGCGTACGCCACCCCCGCCCACGACGTATTCCACATGCCGCGCCAAGGGAGCCTTCTGCCCGAGGTGCGACCAGACGAACTTCTGGTAAGCATCGAGAATCGATCTTGCCGTTAATGCCGTCGCTGTCGCGACGATATCTTCATCGCGCGCCTTCAATCTGCGGGACACAGAGATAAAACGCTCAACGAAGGCTTCGCCGAAATCTTCGCGTCCACAACTCTTTGGCGGCAGGGTAGAGAAGTACGGGTCGGCGAGGAAACGCTCCAGGACCTTTGGATAAACGATCCCCCGTCTGGCAACCGCTCCATTTCGATCGAAGGGCTTATTGAAGAGTCGGGCCATGCAGGCGTCGATCACCATGTTGGACGGCCCGGAGTCGAACGCGAGCACGTCGTCGGTTGTGGCTCCGGCAGGAATAGCCGTCATGTTCGCGATTCCCCCAAGATTCTGCAGGACCCGGCTTATCTTTTCAGAGCGAAACAGAACGTAATCGAGCATGGGAACCAGCGGAGCGCCTTGTCCGCCGGCCGCGAGATCGGCAGGCCGGAAGTCGCTGACTACAGGTATGGAGAGCTTTTCCGCGATAACGGAGGCTTCGCCGATCTGCCAGGTGCAACGCGTCTCGCTGCCCAAGTATTTAGAAGCAACGCCCTGGTGATAGATCGTCTGCCCGTGACTTCCTACGAGGTCGACCCTAGTGCCATATAGCCGGGCGGTGTTCTGGACAGCCTCCGCGTATAGTTCGCCTAAACGCCAGTGAAGGCGGGACAGATCTGCGACGGGCATCGATTTTGCGTCCATCGCTGCCAGCACGATCTGACGTACTGCTTGGGGATACGGGAATTCGGAAGCTCCAATCAGTTTGACGCGGGGCTTTCCCGCTGCTGACGGCCCTATGCTGCAGAGAGCGACGTCCATACCGTCTGCGGAGGTTCCGCTCATGATCCCGGCGACGATCATCTTTTTCGGCTTCATCAACCCTTGAGCTCCCGCTGCAACTCAGCCAATAGATTGAGCGCCTCGCGTGGAGTGAGACCGTCGATATCTACCTCTGCGACACGATCGACGATCCGCTGCGAGAGCGGTGTAAACATGGTCATCTGCATCGAAGGCGCGGGATCGCTCACCGCGTCCCGAACCTGCTGGCTCTCAGCGCGCTCATGCAGCTTCAGTACCTCGCGGGCGCGGGCAATGACAAGCGAGGGAAGTCCGGCGAGCCTGGCGACCTCGATTCCATAGCTCTTGCTTGCGGGGCCAGACTCGACGGCGTGGAGGAAGACGATTCCTCCCGCAGTCTCTTTCACCGTCACGCGCAGATTCAAGAGCCTCTCGAGCCGGTCGGCAAGTAAGGTGAGCTCGTGATAGTGGGTTGCGAACAGCGTACGGGCGCCAAGACGGTCGTGCAGATATTCAACCGTGGCCCAGGCTAGAGAGAGGCCGTCGTACGTTGCGGTTCCACGTCCCATCTCATCCAGCAATACCAGAGATCGGTTGGTTGCTGAGTTAAGGATCGCCGCAGTCTCGGTCATCTCAACCATGAAGGTGGAGCGTCCGCGTGCGACGTTATCGCTGGCCCCGATGCGTGTGTAGATGCGGTCGACCAGTCCAAGCCGCATCTGCTCGGCGGGCACAAAACAGCCGCACTGCGCCATGATCACAAGCAGAGCCGTTTGCCTGAGATAGGTGCTCTTACCACCCATATTCGGCCCGGTGATCAACAGGATGGAAGGTCCGGAATCGGCGTCCAGGTGGACGGAGTTGGGGACGAATCTGCCGCCGCCAGACTCCTCCAGGCGTCGTTCGACGACGGGATGGCGCGCAGCGATGAATTCCAGCAGACCACTGGAGTCGATGGATGGGCGAGTCCAGCCTCGAAGAGCAGCGAGGTGCGCGAAGCACCCAAGCAGATCGATCTCCGCGACCCGACGTGCTGTCTCGCGGATTCTTCCGGCAGCATCCAGGATCTGCCGCCGCACCTGGGCGAAGATTCGCCGTTCTATATCGCCTGAGCGGTCCTGAGCGGTGAGGATCTTCGTCTCATATTCTTTCAGCTCGGGGGTTGTGAACCGTTCGGCGTTGACCAGGGTCTGCTTCCGTTCATAATCCGCTGGAACAGACTTGCTGTTGGCTTTTGTCACTTCAATGTAGTAGCCGAAGACATTGTTGAATCGAACTTTCAACGATGCGATGCCGGTGCGCTGACGCTCTCGTTCTTCGATCGCGGCAAGCGCCTGGCGACCGCTGCGACTGAGTTCACGTAGCTCGTCCAGCTCTGCGTCGACGCCAGTCCGGATAACCCCTCCGTCCGAGAGCGATACCGGGGGATCTTCCGCGATCGTTCTGTCCACGAGATCTTGAACATCTTCAAGCGCATCGAAGTCTGCAGCCAAAGAGGCCCACTTTGTGGCCTTGAACTGCCGGGCAGCGTTCAAGAGGGACGGCAGACAGCGCAGAGTCGCAGCCAGGGAGACGACCTCTCTGGGACCAGCTGAGTCGAGCGCCACCCGGCCGAGTAGCCGTTCAAGATCGAGCAGACCGCTCATCGCCTGCCGCAGGTCCTCACGCAGACGAAGGTTGGCTGTCGCTTCGGCAACGGCATCCAGACGTGCTTCGATTTGGGTGAGATCGCTGGACGGCCGGAGAAGTGTCGAGCGCAGAAGGCGTTTGCCCATCGGTGTACAGCAAGCGTCGAGGGTATAGAAGAGAGTTGTCTGCTGGCTCTCTCCGGAGAACAGCGGCTCCACCAGCTCCAGATTGCGCACACTGACTGCGTCCAGCTCGAGGCAGGAAGAACGCTCGTAAAAACGGAGACCGTTCACATGCTCCAGGTCGCCCTGTTTGGTCGCGCGCATGTAATGAAGGAGGGCGCCTGCGGCAATTGCTGCCTGCTCGTGGCCGCCAAGTCCAAGCCCGTCGAGCGAGTGCACGCGGAAGTGGCTGCGGATAAGCGGAAGGGCGTGGTCCGCGGTGAACACCCAGCTTTCAAGCGGGGTCTTGGTCTGAACCGCATCCAGCGCAGCGGAATCCTCCCGGATGGCCTCGCCGGTGAGGTCTATCCCTCCAAACAGTCCTGAGCCATAGAGCAGCTCAATCGGCTTGACCCGGCCAAGTTCATCCACCGTCTGGAGCCATGCCGTGGGACCGCTAAATTCGGTCGCCCGAAACTCCCCCGTAGAGAGATCGAGGAGAGCAAGGCCGCATACCTGCGCTTTCTGGATCCCGTTGACGACCACACTCGCGAGATAGTTGCTCTGTTCGGCGCCCAGGGTAAGGTCGAGGGCGGTTCCAGGAGTCAGAACGCGTGTCACCTCGCGGCGAACGACTCCCTTTGCCTGTTTGGGGTCTTCCATCTGCTCGCAGATGGCCACCCGATAGCCCTTGCGCAGGAGCCGGTGAAGATAGGTTTCGGCGGCGTGGTAGGGAACGCCGCACATGGGAACGCTCCTGGCTTTATCCCGCGCGGTCAGTGTCAGTTGAAGCTCGCGAGCGGCGAGGACGGCATCTTCGTAGAAGAGCTCGTAGAAATCGCCCATGCGGAAGAAAAGGAGTGTATCGGGGTAAGACTCTTTGGCGCTGCGATATTGCCGCATGGCGGGGGAGAGCGCCGCCATGTCTCCGCTCAATATCTGTGATGACGTTTCCTGTGCCATTCGCCGAATGGTCAGGATACCGCACCGGGGAGACCAGACCTTTCCACACCCGGTATACTGAAGATTCGGCGAACGGTATTCATGTCTCTTCTCTGGCTCAGGGTCGCGGTCCTTCTCTACGGCATTGCCGCGCTCGCGGTCCTGCCCGCCGCACTCTATGAGCGTCCGCAGTGGAACCGGATCGCGATTCCGGCGACCCTGACAGCATTATTGTTCCATTTTGTTTCGCTGGCAGAGATGCTGAATGCGGCGCATCATCGTCTTCCTGTGGATACCCATGAGACGCAGGCCCTTCTGGGGCTGCTCCTGGCCGGAGCGTTCCTTCTGGTCTATTGGCGATACAGGACGGTCTCACTAGGGGTTTTTGTCCTGCCGATCTCATTCCTGCTTTGCCTGGTTCCGGCGTTTCGTCCCGGGCACGAATCCATGCCTTTCCCACAGTTCCAGACGGGCTGGATTTTTCTACACATTGCTCTTCTGCTGGCTGCCTATGCCGCTTTGCTACTTTCCCTGCTGGCTTCAGTTCTCTACCTGATCCAGGAACGAAATCTCAAGTCCAAACACACATCTGCGAGTGTTTCGTGGCTTCCTCCTCTTGAGACGACGGACCAGATCGCTATTCGATCCCTCCTGTTCGGCCTGCCGTGTATGACGGCAGGCCTGTTGATAGGTTCCTTAATCGCGCAACAGAGATTCGGACCCTCGTACTTCCTTGACCCCAAGGTGCTGCTCTCGTTCGCGATGTGGATTGCCTATGTAGGCATGATCTACATCCGGCGACACTCCGGCCTGAGAGGACGGCGGGCGATTTACCTGTCGGGATTCGTCTTCCTGGTTGTGCTCGCCGTATGGTCGGCAAATCAATTCTCGGCTGTCCACAGGTTTACGACTCCATGAGCCGCAATCACCATCTAGTGCTAGTCGGGATTAACCATACGACAGCTCCCATTGAGGTGCGCGAGCGGCTCGCTATCCCGGCTGGTGGACTTGCCGACGCGACGAGGACCCTGGTTCACCAGCCGGGAATTCGAGAAGGCCTGATCCTATCGACCTGTAACCGGGTGGAGCTATTGACGCTGCAGGAAGCGGCGACCACTTCCAAAGACAACCTGCTCGGCTTTCTGCATGAGTACTTCGCGGTACCCGCCTCCTCCATTACGCCCCATCTCTACGAGTATCGGGAGAGGGAAGCGGTGCGTCACCTGTTTCGTGTAGCCAGCTCACTGGACTCAATGGTTGTAGGTGAGCCGCAGATTCTGGGTCAGGTCAAGGAATCCTATACCGTGGCGCGCGAGGTTGGCGCAGTTAATGGTTCTCTGGATATTCTGCTGCAGCGGGCCTTCACCGTCGCGAAGAAAGTTCGTTCCGAGACGCAGATCGGATCCAGTTCTGTTTCGATTGCATCGGTGGCGGTCGATCTTGCCCGCAAGATCTTTGGCTCGCTTGAGGGGAAGACAGTGTTGCTGGTTGGAGCGGGAAAGATGTCGGAGTTGGCTGCACGACACCTCATCCAGCAGGGGGCAACCAGGATTCTCGTTTCAAACCGCACGCAGGAGCGTGCCGAACGGGTGGCAGCACAGTTTCGGGGCCAGGTGATCGCGTTCCAAGATCTATACACAGAGACATCCCGAGCGGATATCGTTATCACCTCTACGGGTGCCCCGCAGAAGATCTTCGAAAAACCGCACGGGCAGCACTTTCTGCAAAGCCGGCGAAACCGGCCCATGTTTTTCATCGATATAGCCGTTCCTCGAGACGTGGATCCGCGGATGAATGAGGTGGAGGGATGCTTTGTCTACGATATTGACGACCTGCAGCAGGTAGCAGCGGCAAATCTAGCGGATCGCAGCCGCGAGGCTGCCGCAGCAGAGTCCATCATCAGCGAGGAAGTCAACAAGTATCAGCAACGCGTGCAGTCGCGAGATGCAGCCCCGGCGATTATCGCCCTGCAGCAGAGTGCGGAAGCGGTCCGCGAGGCAGAACTGCTGCGTTCAGCGAAACGCCTGTCCTCGCTCACGCCCGAACAGCGAGAGGCGGTCGAAGCGCTGACACGCTCGCTGACGGCCAAGCTTCTCCATCCTCAGATGGAAGCTCTTCGTGCTTCGGCTCGAAACGGCACAAATCGCGAGTCTTGAACGCTAAACCTGTTGCTGCTTACCCGGCATGTTTTGGCTCTTCGTTCGTTCGATTAACCCGACAATACCGAAAAAGTTGCTTTGCCGATATAGCTTAACCTCAACTAATCGTTCGGGTTAGGTCTGTATCTTTTAGCTAATTACTGCGTCTAATCTTTGAGGTTCAAATATGCCAAGATTGAAGATTTTATCTCTCATCCTGGCGACTCTGAGCGCATTTTCGTACGGGCAAAATGCGAGCCCAGCCGGCCCAGGAACTGTCAATTACCTAGAGGGTAAAGCCACATTGAATGGCGATCCACTCTCTTTCAAATCTCTCGGTAAGGTCAAGCTCGAGCAGGGGCAGTCTATTTCGACCGCGAACGGGAAGGCAGAGGTTCTGCTTACCCCGGGAGTGTTTCTACGGGTTGGAACTAACTCAACCGTGACAATGGTCTCCCCGGATCTTACGAGGACTGAGGTCAAGCTCGAGCAGGGCAGGGCCGATGTCGAGGTGGACCAGCTCTACAAAGAGAATCTGATGCTGGTTGATCTGCCCAATGGCCAGGCTCACCTGACGAAGAAAGGCTTGTACGGATTCGATGCGAACAACTCGACAGTGAGGGTGTTCGACGGAGAGGCTCAGGTCTTTCCGGGACCCGATCTCAACACTAACGTCAGCCCCATCAATGTGAAGGGTGGGCGAGAGCTCGCTTTGAACGGCGAGCCAGCAAAACCGCAGCACTTTGACAAGGACCGTGCGAAGGATGATCTGTACAACTGGAGCAGCCTACGTTCGGAGTATCTCGGTGAGGCTAATCTGAGCCTGGCGCAGGCCTATGCAGACAGTCCCAATTTCAATCCGGGATGGTATTGGGCTGGCGGCCCCTTCGGCTACACCTGGCTGCCCGGCAACGGCCTGTTCTGGAACCCGTTCGGTTACGGCTTCTATTCTCCTTACTACATCGGCGGCGGCGGATTCCTTTATGGTCGTTATGGCAGCGGATACTATTACCCCTGGCATAGCGGAGGTTATATCGCGGGAAGACCGTATGCCGGATATCGTGGTGGCTTCAGCGGTGGAGTAGGTGGATTCCACGGTGGCGGCGGTTTCCAGGGCTCACCGGGCGGATTCCATGGTGGTGGCGGTTCTCGTGGTGGTGGTGGGCATCGCTAGTCTTATATCTGTCTGAGAAAATGAAGGGATGAGAGGAGAAAAGCTCATCCCTTTTCGTGTCACATTTTCGTCTTGAAATCCCTTATTCTGAATAAGTCATGTCTACCCCCATCCGCATCGGTTCTCGCGGCTCTCAGCTTGCCTTATGGCAGGCAAACTTCGTTCTAAAATCGCTCCAGGCTGCCGGACAGGCGGCGGAGATCGAAATCATCCGGACCACCGGTGATCGAATGCAGAAGGACGATTTCGTTCCTGCTCCCGGCGCGGACGGAAAAGGAATCTTCACGAAAGAGATTGAAGAGGCGCTTGCGGAAGGGCGCATCGATCTCGCAGTCCACTCACTGAAGGATCTGCCCACACTCCTGGAGCCTCGCTTTGCGTTAGCAGCAATCCCTAAGCGGGCCGACGCTCGAGATGCCTGGGTCTGCGAACCGTACTGGGCGCTCCACACGCTTCCTTTGGGCGGCCGCATCGGAACCACGAGTCCCAGGCGCAAGGCACAGCTGCTGGCGCTGCGGCCGGATGTCGAGTTCGTAGAGACTAGGGGAAACATTGATACCCGTTTGAAAAAGCTGGCGTCTGGAGAGTGCGATGCGCTGGTGCTGGCTGCGGCCGGGCTCGACCGGCTCAAGCGTACAGAGTGGGTCCATCATCGATTTTCACCCGATGAGCTATGTCCGGCTCCGGGGCAGGGAGCCCTTGCTATAGAGACCCGGAGCGCATCGCATCCAGTCGACGAGGCCAGAGATTACTTCATTCGAGATGCTCTTGCTGTACTCGATCACGCTGAGACGAGATTCTGCGTTGAGACGGAGCGCATTGCTCTGGGGATGCTCGGTGGCGGATGCTCTATTCCCATCGGCGTGCATTGTGTACCAAGAGGCGACAGCTGGAGAGTGTTCGCCCAGGTGGTCTCAGCGGACGGGGAATCGATGGTCACTATCGACATGGAAGCTCCTTCTTCCATTGATTCCGAAACACTTGGACAAAAGATCGCGCAGGATCTGAAGTCGCGCGGCGCGGTAGACCTTCTGTCGACTGCGCAGGTGTAAATCTCCCCATTCGATCCCGCTGGTAAATCAAGCGGTGAATTCATTTTTTTGCGCGTTAATCGCTATAAACTGCTTAATTGTTTGAAGTTGTGAGGTGGAATTGAACGAAGGCCGTTGGGTATTGCTGATCGCGAGTGAAGTAGGTGGAACAGATTCAGTGTCAGACCGTGCGATGGAGCGTCTGGTCGAGGCGATTCGCGAGGAGGGCTATCAGGTCATTCGCACCTCGACACCGGAGGACGGACTTTCTCTGGTCACGTCGGATCCTTCTTACTCGGCGATTCTTCTGGACTGGGATCTCGAGGGCGAGAGCCAGTTCGATGAACGTGCCGCCCTCAAAATCCTTCGTGGAGTCCGACACCGAAATAAGAAAATCCCCATCTTCCTTATTGCAGATCGTACGCTCGTCAGTGAACTTCCCCTGGAAGTGGTCAAACAGGTTCATGAGTACATCCACCTGTTTGGTGACACGCCCGCCTTCATCGCCAACCGGGTAGACTTTGCCGTAGAGCGCTATCACGAACAGCTGTTGCCTCCATACTTCCGCGAGCTAAAGAAGTACACCGACCAGGGCGCCTATTCCTGGGATGCGCCGGGACACATGGGCGGCGTGGCCTATCTCAAGCATCCGGTAGGCATGGAATTTCAGCGTTTCTTCGGGGAAAATCTCCTGCGCTCCGATCTGGGAATCTCCACCGCGCAGCTTGGTTCCTGGCTCGATCACCTGGGACCTCCAGGAGAGTCAGAACGCAACGCTGCCAGAATCTTCGGAGCTGACTGGACCTTCTATGTTCTAGGTGGATCGTCTACCTCGAACCAGATCGTCGGACACGGGGTCATTGCGCAGGACGATATTGTTCTCGCTGACGCTAACTGTCACAAGTCCATCTGCCATTCGCTCACCGTGACCGGGGCTCGCCCTGTTTACATGAAGCCGACGCGAAATGGCTACGGCATGATCGGCCTGGTGCCGCTCAAGAGATTCAGCCCCGAATTTATCAAAGGTTTGATTGAGCGGAGTCCTCTGACAAAGGGCGTTGAGAACCAGAACCCCACCTATGCCGTCGTGACAAATTCAACCTATGACGGCCTGTGCTATGACGTGAACAGGGTTGTCGAGGAGCTCTCCAAATCAGTTCCGCGAGTGCACTTCGACGAGGCGTGGTATGCCTATGCGAAGTTCCACAAGATCTATCGCGGCAGATTCGCTATGGATGTGCCGGACGATATGACGGAGAGGCCCACGATCTTCTCGGTCCAGTCGACGCACAAGATGCTCGCTGCTTTTTCCATGGGCTCCATGGTTCATGTCAAGCTCAGCCCCCGTGCTCCGATCGATTTCGACCAGTTCAATGAATCCTTCATGATGCACGGCACGACATCTCCGTTTTACCCGCTGATCGCCTCGCTGGACGTTGCGGCTGCAATGATGGATGAACCTGCTGGGCCGACGCTGATGTACGAGACGATCCAGGACGCCATCAGCTTCCGCAAAGCGATGAGTTCGGTCGCGCATCGACTGCGTGCAGCGGAGAACGGAGGAGGCTGGTTCTTCCGCCTCTTTCAACCAGATCAGGTCACAGATCCGGCGAGCGGCGAAAAGTATGTCTTTGAAGAGACCCCAGATCAAGTGCTGGGTGCAAACCCAGCCTGCTGGACGCTGAAACCCGGAGAAGACTGGCACGGCTTCCAGGATGAGGACATCGCAGATGGATACTGCATGCTCGATCCTACAAAGGTCACGATCCTGATGCCTGGTGTTAACGCCCAGGGTCAGGTGAGTGAGTGGGGGATTCCAGCAGCGATTCTTACGGAATTTCTCGATTCGCGACGTGTCGAGATTGCGCGTACCGGTGACTACACAGTGCTGGTGCTCTTTTCAGTAGGAACCTCCAAAGGAAAGTGGGGTTCACTGCTGGAAAATCTGTTCGAGTTCAAACGGCTTTACGACAGTGAGGCTCCGCTTGAAGAAGCCTTGCCTGAGCTCGTGGCGAAATATCCGCACCGCTACCGGAATGTCTCATTGAAAGAGCTCTCTGACGAGATGCACGCCGCAATGGTGGAACTCAACCTGCCAACGCTTGTCGGCGAGGCATGCGATGAAGACTTTGATCCTGTTCTGACGCCTGCACAGACCTATCAGAAGCTACTCCGCAATGAGACGGAGAAGATTCGGTTTACTCACATGCATGGCCGCATCGGAGCGGTGATGCTGGTTCCATATCCGCCGGGGATTCCGATGTGCATGCCCGGAGAGCGGCTGGGAGGAACGGACAGTCCGGTAATACGGCTGATCCTTGCTACCGAGGAGTTCGGAAAGAGATTCCCCGGCTTCGAACGCGAGGTGCATGGAATTGAAGTAGACGAGGAAGGGAATTACTGGATGCGTGCTGTGATTGAGACTCCGGGCCAGCGCCGCATCGGAAATGGCAACGGCAAGGTACATCCGCCCAGTGCAGCCCCTCCAATCAAAAAGGGACGGCGAACCGCACCTCCACGGGAGAATCCGCATTAAAAGGGATTTGAGCAACTGTCGAACTCCAGACAGCCTGTCGTATAAGCTCGGCATCTCAAGGCAATCTGCATGACTCCAAGGCCCAGCCGCTTCCTTATCCCGGCTCTTCTTTTGTTAGCAGCTATCATCGTTTCTCTGAACGCATGGCTTGGCTTTCGTGCGATTCAGTCGTTGCACGATAGCGAATACGCCGTCGCGCACACCTGGCAGGTGATCAATCAGGTGGAGAGCATTATGAGCTTAGCCAAGGATGCTGAAACCGGTAGCCGCGGCTTTCTGATCACCGGTGAGGAACGATACCTTGAACCGTACGTCAGGGCTCGTCGGGAACTGCCCGAGAAACTTAATCACTTTGCTTCTTTAACCTCTGGTGGTCCTGCTCGCACAGATCTCCTGTTGGAGATGCGGGCTGTCCTCGAACAGAGGCTAGGTCTATTGCAGCAGGGAATCGATCTTCGACGTTCCGGAGACAGCGAACGTGAGACCGTTCGCAGTCTTGTTGTGAGTGGAACGGGGAAAGCGGAGATGGATCATCTTCGCCGTATTGCTGACACAATGGAAGCGCAGCAGAGAATGTTGCTCGCGATCCGGTCGGAGGCTGCTGATCAGGACAATCGTAAGGCCCACTACATCATTGCGCTCGCCAGTGTACTGAATCTGCTCTTCATAGCTTTCCTGTTCCGATACTTCGCGACAGAACGATCGATGCGCCTGGCAGCCGAAACCGATGCCGAACACTTAGCTATCGCGCGGATGGAGGCGGACAAGAGAGCAAATGAGGTGCGTGCTCTGAACGAATCGCTTGAGGCAAGGGTCAAAGAGCGGACGCGCGAACTTGAAACGATCAATCATGAGCTTGAGGCTTTCAGCTATTCCGTTTCACATGATCTGAGAGCTCCTCTTCGCACCATCGATGGATTCTCACTGGCTCTCGAAGAAGATTATCAGGAAGCCGTTGATGCAACTGGACGCGACTACATCCGTCGAGTTCGAAATGGTGTTCAAAGGATGGGGCAACTCATCGATGCGCTGCTGCAGTTGTCGCGCATCACCCGTGCGGACATCACACAGGAACGCTTCGATATGAGTCAGTTGACGGATTCTGTTGCCGCGGCTTTGAAGGAAGAGAATCCGGACCGGAATATCGCCTTCGTTATTGAACCGGGGCTGGAAGCTGAAGGGGATGCCCGCTTGATTCGGGTGGCGTTGGAAAATCTTTTGGGAAATTCCGTGAAGTTCAGCTCCAAAAAGCCCGACACCAGAGTCGAATTTGGATGGGACCCAGAGAAAAAGGCGTTCTTCGTAAAAGATCATGGGGCCGGGTTCGACATGTTTTATGCAGGAAAGCTCTTCAATGCATTCAATCGTCTTCACGGAGACAAGGATTTTCGAGGTTCCGGAATCGGCCTTGCGACTGTGGCCCGCATCATCCATCGACATCATGGAACCCTGTGGGCTGAGGGCATGGTCGATCATGGCGCCACATTTTGGTTTACGTTAGGATAACGAAATGACCGACGCAACGAAACAAATCCTCCTGGTAGAGGATGATCCCGATCACGAGCTTCTCACTATTCGGGCGCTCAAGAAGTCAAACATCGCGAACGAGGTCCGGGTTGCGCGTGATGGTGAAGAGGCGATCGATCTGCTCTTCGGGGAGAATGCTGTCTCTCCTCAGGTCATTCTGCTCGATCTGAAGCTTCCAAAGATAGATGGTCTCGAGGTCCTGCGGAGGATCCGTGAGGGCGAGACGACCAGATATCTTCCAGTAGTGGTTCTTACCTCTTCGGATGAGGACCGGGATCTGGTGCGTAGTTATCAGCTTGGAGTTAACAGCTATATCCGCAAACCGGTCAACTTCTCCGACTTCGCGGAAGCCACCCGGCAACTTGGGATGTATTGGCTGGTGCTTAACGAATGTGCGCCGCAAACTTAGAGCTGAACCAGTTACGAGTTCTGCTGGTTGAGGATAATCCGGACGACGCATTTCTCCTCGAACGACATCTGCGTCGGAGCGGTTTCGCGCTCGAGATGATTCGGGTAGAAACTGCCTCTGAGATGCTGCATCAGCTAAAACGGAATCTTGCGCCAGACGTTATCCTTGCGGACTACAACCTGCCAAACTTCAGCGGCCCCGCCGCTCTCAAGCTACTGAATTCAACCGGCCTAGATATCCCCTTCATTATGTTCTCGGGAGCGGTCTCTGAAGAAACCGCTGTCGATGCAATGCGGTCAGGAGCCCATGACTACATCTCAAAACAAAACCTGACACGGCTGGTTCCGGCGATTGAACGCGAGCGGAATGAGGCGGCGACCAGAAAAAATCGTCTTGCGGCGGAGCGTGCGCTCAAAGCAAGTGAAGCGCGTTTTCAGTCGCTCGTCGAAGCTCTCCCTCTCGGTCTGCTTATCAGTGACCCCTCAGGCAAGATTGTCTATGCAAATTTCGCGGTCGAACGGCTCCTGGGGTATTCGGAAAGCAAACTGTTATCCGGTGCGCTTACCCTATCCGAAATCTCCCCCATTCTGACTGAGCATCTGCACCGACTCGTTGTTACTTCGATTAACTTCGAGCCTTTCGAAATTGCCTGTACCACGGTAAACGGCCAGACCGTCGATGCTCTGATTGGTATGTCCGTTCTGGATTCCGAAGTTGCAGATAGCAGCAGGCAGATAGCTATCTTTGTTGCCGATCTGTCCCTGCAGAAGAAAAGCGAAGAGGTGATCCGGCGCACCGAAAAGCTGGCGGTAGCGGGAAGATTCGCAGCCTCGATCTCCCATGAGATCAATAATCCACTCGAAGCCGTCACCAATTGCCTATATCTTGTTTCGCAATCGGAGCTTCCCAGCGATGCTCGACACTATCTCGATCTGGCCCAGAAAGAACTGAACCGTGTAAGTCAGATCACCGTCCAAACGCTTAAGTTCTACCGAGCCTCGACGAAGCCAACTTATGTGGACCTTCACGAACTGATTGAGACTGTACTTACACTTCTGGAGTCCCGTCTGCGTCAGATGAGTATCGAAGTCACTCGCGATCTGGCAGCTCAACCCACCCTGTTCGCGCACGATGGTGAACTCCGCCAAGTGCTTGCCAATTTGATCGGCAATGCAATCGATGCAGTTCCAGAGGGTGGGCGAATCAGCATTCGCAGCCGTTCCACTCGTGATTGGGCTTCGGGCCGCGACGGGGTTACTCTCACAGTCGCAGACAATGGCCTCGGCATGGATCCAGATACTCGCGAACGGATCTTCGAGCCATTCTTCTCGACCAAAGGCATTACGGGAACGGGACTGGGACTGTGGATCTCGCGCGAGATCGTTGCCAATCATCAGGGAAACATCCGGGTTCGCTCCCGTCGAACATCCGGGGAGAACTGCGGTGGAACGATATTTCGGATCTTCATCCCGGCGCAGCGGGAATCGGCAGGTGCCGAAGAGGTTCAGCGAGTTGGAGAATACAACATCCCGACCGATGCCGATACTGCCGCAGCCGGTCTCTCCTAAGGCTGCTCGATCCTCAGGACGGTCCTACAATGGAACTGTGCCGGAGAGACTGCCACTCGCGAACAAACGAGTTCTCATAACGCGGACCCAGGCGGGCTCCTCTGAGCTTTCTGAAAGACTGCGCGAGGCGGGAGCAGATGTCGTTTCTGTACCTACCATCGAGATCGTCCCGCCTGATTCCTATGAGGTTCTCGATAACGCACTCAATCAGATCGATCAGTTCGAATGGATTGTCTTCACAAGTGCGCACGCGGTCGAGGTCTTCGCTGCACGGTGCGATCCTTCAAAGGCTAAGGCAAAAGTGGCGGTGATCGGACCCGCTACTGGACGGATGGCTGAAAAGCTGGGTATCCCCGTAGCGCTTCTTCCGCCACTATACGTTGCAGAGTCTCTTGCTGAAGTATTAGCACCACGCGCGATCGGCGCCCGAGTGTTGTTGATTCGTGCGGCCGACGCCCGTGACGTTCTGCCGATTGCACTGACACAAGCCGGTGCCCAACTTACAATCGCTGAAGCATACCGAAACAGAATTCCTGAAGATTCCATCCCGCTGCTGAGAGATACATTCGCTGCGAGCAAGAGATTACCGGACGTAATCACATTTACCAGCGCATCTACGGCACGGCATTTGGTCGATCTCGCGCAAAACGCAGACGTTGCTCTACCACCGCAGACTTTGCTCGCTTCAATAGGTCCTATAACAACCCGCGCCATGGAAGAACTCGGTCTCAAGGCAGCAATCCAAGCCAGGGAAGCGACAATTCCAGCACTCGTCCAGGCTATAAGTGATCGTTTCCGGCGCTTTGGATGACATCCCATATGAGGTGGAGGCACGCTCTGGGCAGCTAGTGCGAACTCCAGGTCTTGTCGCTTGAGTAGCAAAGCTTCTCAAGCGGACAATCGATGCAGCGAGGTTTTCTCGCAATGCATATCTGCCGTCCATGATGAATCAGCTCATGCGAGAAGTTGATCCACCTGTCTTGAGGGATAATCTTCATCAAATCACTCTCAATACGTTCAGGCTTGGTCTCGCGAGTGAGTTCCAGGCATCGCGATAATCGCATCACGTGAGTATCGACGACTACGCCCACGGCGATACCGTACCAGGATCCAAGAACGACATTGGCGGTCTTCCGGGCGACGCCGGGCAGTCGAAGAATCTCTTCCATCGTCTCGGGGATTTTTCCGCCGAACTCTTGCACCACTGCTTGTGCAGCCCCTTGGATAGATTTCGCTTTGTTGCGAAAGAATCCCGTACTCCGGATTAACTCTTCAATCTCTGGCAACGATGCAGTAGCCATGGCCTTTGGAGTAGGAAAGGCTTTGAAGAGCGCTGGTGTGACCTGATTTACCCGCACATCGGTGCACTGGGCAGAGAGAATAGTCGCCACCGTGAGCTGCCAGGCATTGCGATGACTGAGCGCACAGACCACACCCGGATAGGTCTTCTCAAGAATCTCGAGTATGGCAGCTACCCGTTTCGCATCGAGAGGATTCCGGGACATGGATGCCGTTTTCACATCCTTTTTCGTCGTCTTCTTCATGGACGCCGCTTCAATCCTGGACATCGATTACCCGAGGCGGTCCAGCATCTCGGAAGGAGAGAGGCGGACACAGCTGAAGATCGGCGTATCTTGCAGCGTGTACATACTTATCTCCGTCTCGCGAAGCTGCTGAACCAGATCCAGGAAATCCTCCGGGAAGTTGGTCTCGAAGGCAACAACAAACTCCTGATCGTCGATTCCGAACGAGTAGGTAGTGTTGAGCTTGACCCGTGGATAGCTGAGGCCTATCCGAATATGCTCATCCATCAAGCGCTTCCGCTCGGCTGCTGAAAGAAGATACCAGGGACGTGTCTTCCAGAATGGATAGATGAAGATGTATTTCTGACCTCCCGGACGGATCGCTCCCCGGCCTTCGCCTTCACTTTCGTCAGGTCGATCGATCTGGTACTGAGATCTCTTCGTCATGGCGAGGAAGTTATGGGGAGTGCTCAAGTACCCTCCCAGCGCCGTGGACAGCAGCTCACTCCGCATGCGGTTCATCTCATCGACCGCGTAACCGATCGACCAGACACACATATCAACGTCGCCCCGGGTTCCAATTGTGGAATAGGTCATCGATACAAACTCGCCGGGGCGGTTCCATCTGTCCAGTACCTGTGCAAACCCAGCCTTGTGAGCGGCCTTTTCCTCCGCGGGAAGCCTGCGCCACTCCGGCATAATTTTGTAGAAGCTGAAGCAGACGATCTGACGCTTTACAGCGGGCTTCGAGGGATCGTGGGGTTGCGCTTGATAGCTGCTTGCAGGCCTTGACCTGTCAACGGAATTATCGGCGCCGGTGGGAGCGACCACGGTTTCAGACATTGTGAGATTCTCCTATTGCTGCAGCTCGTTTGGCGACTATCCTCCAGGCGCTCCAGCAGCCCAGGAATCGCATCAATTCCTATGATAGAGCACACTTCGGAACGAGTCATTTCGCCACAGGTTCTATCACGAATTGACCATTCACCTGCTTAAATTTCCAGGATAAATCTGGATCGCGCTGGGCCTCATATTAGCGCATCAGGATAGCGATTCAACCGATATACTGCGACTGCATGTCAGAGAAGATCATCACCATCCTTGCCAGTTTTATCATCTCCGTCATCTCTGCTGGCGGCTACGTGGGTGTTGCATTGCTGATGGGAATTGAATCAGCCTGTATCCCTCTTCCGTCAGAGATCATCATGCCCTTCGCGGGCTACTTGGTGCATACCGGACAACTCAAGCTTTTCTGGGTGGCAACTGCTGGAGCTATCGGGTGCAATCTAGGCTCCATACCCGCCTATTGGCTCGGAGCCTGGGGCGGACGCCCCGCCATTGAACGCTTTGGACGCTATCTCCTTCTCAGTCGCCACGACCTCGATCGAACAGAGCATTTCTTCCATCGGTTCGGCGGAATCACAGTCCTGGTAGCCCGTCTCCTTCCTGTTGTCAGGACATTCATTGCTCTTCCAGCCGGCATCGCGAGGATGTCACAGATAAGGTTTCATATCTACACATTCGTGGGCTCCTGGCCATGGTGCTATCTCCTCGCCTATGTCGGTATGAAGCTCGGAGATCGGTGGGATTCCGATCCGCGCTTCAAAGAGATCTTCCATCGCTTCCACCTGGCAGTGGAACTTGTCCTCGTTGCGGGTGTCGTCTGGTTTGTCTGGACACACTGGCGCAATCGCATGCGTGTCGAAGAAGCATGAAGCCCCTTCATGTTCCATTTTGAAAACAGCTTCGATCTGATCGCGGTGTGTAACGAAAGACCAGTTAAGCGAGAGTGGGCGCAGCCTTCCTTTCTCCTGAGTTGTCTCCATACTGTCCTTGAGGGAACTCGAAACCTTGGCCTGTCACTAGGAATAGCGCATGCGGAGTGTTGCGTTAGCGCTAAAGCCTCGTTAGCGTTTACGCCTGTAGAATCGGACACTTTGTTTGCGTTGCCCTTCTGCACTGCTACATACTGGCGCTTCCGCTAGCGCGGAAATTTGCACACATGAAGGGTAATCGCCAGGCAATGTCAACATCCCCCGCCGCCAGCAAAGAAGCGGCATCCAGCATCAAGCCCGCACAAGGAAAATTAGGCGTCATGATCCCAGGTATGGGAGCCGTCGCGACGACTCTTATCGCCGGTGTCGAAGCTATTCGTCGAGGCTTCGCAAAGCCGATCGGGTCCACCTCTCAGATGGGAACGATCCGATTGGGCAAACGAACCGAGGCACGCAGTCCTCTCATCAAGGACTTTGTTCCTCTCGCTGCGCTGGATGATCTTGTGTTTACAGGATGGGATATCTTTGGGGGCAATCTCTACGATGCTGCGAGGACCGCTCAGGTGCTCGATCGCGATCAGCTTGACCAGATCCGGCCCTTTCTCGAATCGATTGAGCCCATGCCTGCCGTCTTCAACCAGCACTACGTAAAGCGACTGGAGGGTAAGTCCGTTAAAACAGGCAAGAACAAGTGCGATCTTGCAAACCAGATCCGCAACGATATTGCCGAGTTCAAGAGCAGGACTGATCGACAGGTCATGATCTGGTGTGGTTCTACCGAGATCTTTCTTGAACAGACGGAAGTTCATCAGTCTCTTGCGGCTTTCGAGAAAGGTCTGCTCGAAGATGATCCAAACATCTCACCTTCCATGCTCTATGCATGGGCAGCGCTCAAAGAAGGCATTCCTTTCGCAAACGGCGCCCCGAATCTAACGGTCGACATCCCTGCGCTTCAGGAACTCTCCAAAAAGATGGAGGCGCCAATCTGCGGAAAAGACTTCAAGACAGGACAGACCTTCATCAAGACGGTTCTAGCGCCCGCCTTTAAGGTCAGGAACCTTGGAGTAGCCGGATGGTATTCAACCAATATTCTTGGCAACCGTGACGGTGAGGTGCTTGACGATCCTGATTCGTTCAAGACGAAAGAAGTGTCGAAACTAGGCGTACTCGAACACATCTTTCAGCCTGACTTGCACCCTGCGCTTTATAAAGATCTGTATCACAAGGTCAGGATCAACTACTATCCACCTCGCGGAGACAACAAAGAGGGCTGGGACAACATCGATATCTTCGGCTGGCTGGGGTATCCAATGCAGCTGAAGGTAGACTTCCTTTGCCGCGACTCGATCCTTGCCGCACCTTTGGCGCTTGATCTCATCCTCTTTATGGATCTCGCTGCACGAACTCCGTCGCTGCGGGGCCTCGGCATTCAGGAATGGCTGAGCTTCTACTTCAAAGATCCCGACTCGGCGCCGGGTGTCTATCCTGAGCACGATCTGTTTATCCAAAACATGAAGCTAAAAAACACACTGCGTCACGTCATGGGAGAAGATCTGATCACTCACCTCGGACTGGACTACTACGGAGAATAAGCTACTAGCGCGATCCGGAACATCACCTGACGGCTGCGGACACATCCTACGCAGCCGTCTTCTTATTCCTTCGCGATAGAACTATTCGCGATTGGAGTATGCGTCCTGTCGTGTTCGGACGATACCTGCTGCATCACCTGGCGGGCGATTCCCAGACCTCCACTCTGGGAGATCGCTTTGGCTACCGCCTCAACTCCGAAGCTGTTAATCGTGTCATTGCCACCGTCAGAATCATCTTCTCCGCCGCCTCCTTCGTCCCCACCCTGACCCGAACGCAGAGGCTTCAGCATCTCCTGGAGGAGCATGCCTTCGAATTGCTGGGCCGCGTCCATGAGCTTTTTGCGGCTGGCTTGATCGATATTGGATGGGTTGTCGCTGGATGTTATCTGCTGAATCATCATAAAACTTCAATCTCCGCTTCCAGGGCTCCTGCCGATTTCATCGCCTGCAGGATTGATATGACGTCTCTCGCTGAAGCTCCAATCGTCTGCAGACTACGAACCAGATCATCCACCGTCGCACCCTGTTTCAGCTCAATCCGATTGACCGGTTTGTCGAAGGCATCCACATTTGTCTGTTGCACTACCTTCGTTTTGCCATCAGAGAAGGGGCCGGGCTGAGAGACTTGAAATTCGCTTACAACGTTCACGGCAAGACCGCCATGCAAGATCGAAACGGGCTGGAGAACTACTCTCCCTCCGATCACAACCGTTCCGGTGCGTTCGTTGACGATCACTTTCGCGCGCGGATAGATTGGAACCTCAATCGACTCGACCTCTGCTAGAAAGGCTGGCACCTCCTCTCCAGGACTGACACTCAGGATGACCCTGCGGCTGTCCAGAGGATGGGCGGCAGATCTTTTGAGTGAGCTGTTGATCGCGTCGGCGACTGCCTCAGCACTTCTGAAATCTGCATCATTCAACAACAATGAGAATTGGCTCTTGCCCTCAATATCCAGTGGAACCGCTCGCTCCACAATCGCTCCAAACGGTACCCTTGCGGTGTTTGGATGATTCATCTGTTTAATATTGCCATTGATGCTGATCGCATATCCTCCTACGACGAGTGGACCCTGTGCTTGCGCATAGATCTTTCCGTCAGCCCCGTAAAGCGGAGTCATCAGTAATAGTCCACCCTCAAGGCTGCGAGCATCGCCGGCAGAAGAGACCGTAATGTCCAGTTTCGTCCCAGAGCGCGCAAAGGGTGGAAGCGTAGCCGCGACAAATACTGCGGCTAGATTCTGCACTCGGATAGCACCGGCAGGCACACTCACACCCATCCGAAGCAATGTCGATGCCAGGGTCTGGGTAGGGAAGGTGGTCTGCTGACTGTCTCCCGTGCCCTGCAGGCCGACGACGATTCCATATCCGACAAGCTGGTTGTCGCGTATGCCCTCGATCGAGGCGATATCCTTCACCCGTGCTAGCTTCTCGCTCGTATTGGATGCAACTGCACCCACGGCCAAGGTGCAACTCAACCAGACGGTCGAGACGATGAACCACAAGACCGCCTTTCGTGAAGGAAATAAAGCCGAAGAACTCGTCATAATCTATGTCCTCTGATCTAGAAGATCAGTACTCGTTGCAGCAGCCGTACCAGCGCATTTGGCCGGTGAGTGTAGTCGGTGATAATCCCTTTACCGCGAACCTGCAGCTCCAGGCTTGAGATGGCCGTCGACAGAATCTGATTCTGCTGTGAAATGTCTTCTGGCCGCACAACACCGTGAAGCACGATGGTCTGGGTCTGCTGGCTGAACTCAACCTGTCGAGCTGCCTCGATGACCAACATCCCGTTTGGGAGAACTTCGATCACGTGACCCCCAAGTACCGTACTTAGGCTTGAGTTGGTGGCGCTGGTTCCCTGGGCGTTCAAGCCGGAAGAAGACGTCTGGTTCACAAGATTCTGCAAGGCACTGCTGGCATGCAGAGGACCAAACAGGCTCGATACCTGTGAGCTGGCGTTTGAGGCTCTGCTGTTCTTGACGGTGCCATCCGTCGATGCCGCAAGATTCTCATCGACGATTACTGAGATCAGATCATGGGGCCGCATCGCCCGCACATCCGCCATCATGCGTGTCAGTCTTCCGCTATCCACCCAGATCGAGCCCGGCGCTGCCTGGACAGTCGAGTTTTCGGCGCGCACACGTGCGAGATAGGCGTCCAGCGATGCCTCGGCAACATTCGTTTTTGCATGGGGCTCTTGCTTAGAGGTCGGTTGGCCGTTTGAGAACAGTGAAGTTCCAGCCATTATGACCGAGAGAATCGTAATACCAACAGGACGCTTCATCGCTCCATCTCCACATCACGGGGGCCATGTATAAACCCGATGACCGTCTGTTCCTGCCCCGAATCGAAACCGGAGTGAAGCAGGCGCACCCTCACACGGCCCCCCTCTGCGCCACTCTCTTCTGCGCGCCCGGCTACCGTTATGCGAAGGTTCGGCTCCTGTCTCCAGAGCTCGAGGAGGTCTCCCGCATGCACCACAAGGAAAGGGCTATCTTTGTTCCGGGCCGGGTCCGTTTGAGAATCGGAAGACAGAGGCTCAATGATAGGCAACGCGATCGGAGGTCTTTCGGGGTATTCACAACTCGAGATCATCGCCCACCGCTGATGCAGGAGCGGATCCCATTGAACTGCCTTGATCCGATAGCCAGTCCCGCTCACCGGCAGCCCTCCGCCTTCAGATGGAGTAGCCACTTTCAACGCGAGGGCCGGCGTTGGAGCGCATGCTCGGACTGTAGCAATACAGTTGCTGCTGCAAGCAGTCAGGCAAGAAGCAGCGACCAGGCATCTCGAAGCGAAGGACATGAAGGTCATTGGAGTCCTACCGGACCAGGCCGTTGATTTGGGAATACATGTCATCGGCGACGTGAACCACTTTAGAGTTGCTCTCATAGGCACGCTGCGCGAGGATCATCTGAACAAATTCCGCGACGACGTCCACGTTTGATCCCTCCAGGTAGCCCTGCTGCAGCGTACCCATCCCCGTATTTCCTCCGGGTGTATCGGTGATGGGTACACCCGAAGCATCCGTCTGCAGGAACAGATTGCCTCCGATGGACTGTAAGCCGCCGGGATTTGCGAAGGTCGCCAACTGGATTGTGCCGAGCTGGGTTGGAGTCGCCTGACCGGGAATGGTTGCCGAAACGACTCCATACTGAGAGATCATTACGTCTTTGGCATTGGAGGGAATGGAGATTGAGGGCACCACAGGGTCTCCGTCGGCAGTGACTAGCAAACCCTGGTTTGTAGGGTGAAAGTTGCCCGCACGCGTGTAGGCGATGGTTCCATCGGGGCGTGAGACCTGAAAAAAGCCGCTGCCTTGAATCGCAATATCATAGGTGTTCGAGGTCTGGTTGTAGTCTCCCTGCGTCATGATGACCTCGGTTGCCGCTGAGCGGGTTCCAAGTCCAATCTGTAGCCCCGCGGAGGTCGTCTGCTGGGTCTGCGGAGACCCAGGCGTGATCATGTTCTGATAGATCATGTCTTCAAACTGGAGACGGCGACGGCGAAATCCTGCAGTGGCTGAGTTGGCGAGGTTATTCGCGACTGTATCCAGATTGGCCTGCTGCGCACTCATTCCACTGGCTGCTGTGTAAAGCGCTCGAATCATCTTGCTCTCCTTGAATCAACTCAGACGCGCGGAAGTTCTTCTGTCGCGGTCTTGTCCAACTCGTTGTTGAATACACTCAATGCCTTCTGCATCATCTCCGCCTGGCGCTGCACCAGTACAAGCTGCATCGAGCCATGGATGGCATCCTGGTTTGCTCCTTCGATCGCGCCTTGCTCAAGCACCCCTTTGGCGGCAATAGGCTTCTCTCCATTTGCGGAAAAGCGATTGGTACCCTCCGCGGTCAACGCGTAACGATTTGCGAAATCGAAGATTCCTATCTTTCCCACAATTGCGCTTCCAGCTGGCGTGGCGACAGACACGCTTCCATCGGGCGAGATGTGAACGGTTCCAGTGGGCACTGTGATCGGTTGCTGTTTTGCATCAAGGACCGGTTCGCCCGTACTTGTTTCGAGAACACCGGTTGAGGAGCGCCGGAAGGCCCCGTCCCGTGTGTAACGGACTCCACTGACTGTCTGTATGGCGAAGAAGCCGTCACCCTGAATCGCCGCATCGAGCGGATTTCCTGTCGCGACGATCTGGCCTTGTCCCAGATCCAACGCGTTCCCACCAAGGATGCCAAAGTCGTTGACCGTCTGGCCCACCTGCGAACTTCCTGGAGAGCCCGGCCGAAGGCTGTCGACGAGTACCCCACGGAAGAAATCACGCTGGGCACGAAATCCATTGGTACCGGCATTCGAGAGGTTGTTCGCTGCCGTGTCCAGGGCCTGCGCACGAGCCATGAGTCCGGTATAAGCCGCATAAAGTCCGCTGTCCATGCGAAGAGATGAAGCAGGTTCTATGCCAAAGCCAGAACGATTCCCGTTAGAGAGGCTTAAGCTTTCTCAGCCGCTCAAGCATTCCTTGATCCAGCCGATACAAGTTCATGAATAGCAGTGCGTGGAGGCCAGGTGCGAGCGTTGATAATTGATGATTCAGCGGTGATGAGAAAGGTGATCGAGCGGGCATTACGGCAGTCCGGCCTCGATCTGACAGAGGTTTTGCAGGCCTCAAACGGAGAGGAAGCTCTCGAGATTCTCCGCGGCGACGTCGCAAACCCCGCGAAGATCCGTCTGATTATGAGCGACATAAACATGCCTGTGATGGATGGCCTTCAGTTCCTCGAGGCACGGCGCGATCAGCAACTTGCGGTCGGCGTTCCTGTCGTCATGATTACCACGGAGGGAAGCGAGCCATTCGTTCTACGTGCTATTGCCGCGGGAGCACAAGGATACATCTGCAAGCCCTTCACGGCAGAACAGGTTAAAGCCCGCGTCGTTCCGCTCGTCGAGGCTGCTTAGCGATGACAGCATGGCAGACCAGACAGCACGACTGGATTGGACGGCTTGATTCAGCAGTTTCGGAGGTCTTCGAGATGATGCTCGAGCGCAACTGCTCGCCGGCTGAGATCGCGGAGGCGATCGCTCCGAGCATCTCCGCTCGTATTCTCTTCTCTGGAGCGATTCACGGCGAATGTGTTCTCTTGGCTAGCTCGGCTGTCGCCCAGGTAACAGCGGAGGCTTTGCTGGGAACGCCTTCCGATCCCGATGATCCTGCTTCCGCCGATGCAATCGGCGAGCTTTGCAATATGATCGCTGGAGGATGGAAGAGCAAGCTGGGATCAGAGGAAGCTCGGTGCACGATCTCTCCGCCGACCGTTTCAGCGCACAGCGAAGGGCTTGATCCCAAGACTGAGGTCGGGTTTCTGCGCTTTTATCGCTTCGAAGATCACGTCTTTGGCGTTCAGATGAATTTCTGAATGAGGTAGATCTTCCACAAAAAAGAGATGTGCTCGTGAGCACATCTCTTTTCCACTTGTTCCGGTGATTATTACCGGACGACGGTCTGAAACAACGGGGAACTGAGTAGTGAGGCAAACTGACTGTCAGAGGAGGAATAAGAGATAGTCAGGGTTCCTGAGTTGGAATCGATGGTCGTGGAATCGATGGCCGTCTTCTCGAGCGGCGTTCCCTGGGTCTTCTTCAGCAAGGACACTCCCTTGAGCAGGGTCGCGCAGGTTGCAGCGGTCATGGTGTCGCCCATAATCACGGCCATGTCGAACTTGACGCCATTGTCGAAGTCCATCGTGTAACGCGAGCTCTTCATGCGATTACGTACGGTGTCGTAGTCGGCCAGCTGCGAAGCATCTCCCAGGACAGATCGCATCATGGTCTGGGTGCCGCGCTGATCCAGAAGGCTCCAGACAGCATGCCGCTCGACCGCCAACATCTCATTCGCCATGTCACCGTTCTCTAAAAAGTTAGAAGCAATGCCGTCGCGAGCGTCGAGAGCGGCTTTTACAGCCGCGCGGTCGCCAAAGACCATTGTGGTCTGATTGAGGAATACGACACTCATTCCGTTTGAACCCATCGGATAGATACTGTTGTTCCGCAGGATCGTGGGCTTCACTTTATTCTTAGTGAAGTTTGCCATGATCTCGCGCGTATGAAACTGCCCCTGTGCCACACCCATGATGTGAGACCCCTGCGAAGAGGCACTATCCCGGAAGGCCGCGAAGGTGAGGACGTCGGCATCCTGGTCCACCTTCAGGCCGGAGGTCTTGAGCGCCGATTCGAGACGCTTGAGCTCAGGGGGAAGAACCCTGTCTTTCAGCTCCATAGCTGCTGAGGAGTTCTGCATCGCGCGATAGTCGACGGAGATGATCTGCTGAACCTCGCGCGGAATTGCACCTTTCGCGTCACTCGACAGCTGAGCTGCTGAACAGAGACCAGCTGTGAGAAGGGGAAGGGAGCAGGAAAGAATGAACTTTGTTATTGGCACGAACAACTCCTTGGGGGCTCTTTCGAGATCCAGCAGTCCGGGAATCCGAACTGCTTTCTTATTTTTTCGTGATCAGCGGAGCGAAGCAAGCCTCCTGGACTGCCACTTTTGACGCACGACCTCTCAAAAGGTCTGATTCTCAGCGTTATACCTGACGGAAACCTACTCTACCGGCCAGTCAAGCGGATTCACAAGCCGACGTTCTACGACCTTGAGTGCCGGATCGAAGTCCGGGATCCGGGAGATCCATTCGGCTCCTTCTTCGAAGGCGGCCTCGGGAATCAAACCAATCAGCTCACTGTCGTCCAGCTCCGCACCGTAGCGAAATGCCAGCTCTTTGAGCCGGTTATAAACCTTCGGCATCGGGGTGGCGAGATGGTCCGTGATGTTCATGCTCACCTGGGCTCGATCATTCGCCAGTACGCCCAGCGCTTTTACCCCATGCAAACCACCGTTGGAGGCGCGGATGTCTCGCGCTATGGCACGCGCAGCCGTGATGTCGGGCTGACGCAGGTGAACGTTATAGGCGATCAGGAAGCTACGAGCTCCCACCGCAGACGCTCCTGCGGTCTCATGAAGATCCGGGCCGCCGATGTCAGGACGGCGGCTGGTCTCCCGTCGCACGGCGTCGCGGAGTCCTTCAAACTGACCTCGGCGCACGTCCTCGAGCTGCACGCGATCGGGTCGGGCAGCGCAGGCTCCATAGAAGTAAACGGGGATACTGTATCGGCGCCAAAGGTTGAGGCCCGCCTGACGGGCGAGCAGGGCGCAGTCAGCGAGAGAGGCTCCCCGAACCGGGATGAAGGGAATGACATCTGCAGCGCCGATGCGCGGGTGAACGCCGCGTTGGCGCGTGAGGTCGACGAGTGCTGCAGCCTTGCCTGCGCCACGGACGGCCGATTCGAGAACAGCTTCCGCTGGACCGGCGATCGTGACGACGGAGCGGTTATGCGCGAGGTCCAGAGACCAGTCGAGAAGGCTGACACCGGGTACCTGCATAGCGTGCACAATGCGGCTTACCCGGGAGAGGTCCGTTCCCTCGGAGAAGTTGGGAACGCACTCGATGATTGCATCGGAGTTCATAGATAAGAGACCTGGAGCGGAAAGCTCCTCGTTATTACTTCCACCACGTGTATCCGAGGGAGAATTGTATGCTCGCGTTGACTCCAGGATTCTTATCGCCCAGCGAGGACGATGAGATGTGGATCGCATTGGCGCCGAAGTCGAGAGAGCGATTCGGTCTCAGAAAATAATGGAGACCAACTCCGAATTGAGGGGTGAAGTTCCAGACGCTGGTGTTGGCGGCAGAACCATTGGTGATCTCGTTGTAGGGAGGCCCGCCAACAGCTGGATATTTGTGATTCGTCCAGATCATCCCGCCTCCGCCCTGCGCCCATGGAACCAGCTTGCGGCGACCCGATCCTGTGAAATTCCAGCGAAGCAGGATAGGGGTTATCGACAGACCGGTGTAGGTGCCACCGACCTCATAGGCTGCCGAGCACGCGCCGGGCGCGGTACATTTACGACGTTCGAAACGGGGTGTGTAGGACTGCCAGAAGGGAAAGAACTGGATTCCGTACTCGAAGTTACCGTGCAGTATCCCAGGGCCGACGTTGGGAGTCAGGACTTTGCCGGCCTGACCTCCAAGCATGAAGAACTTAAAGCTGTCCCGGTCTTCGGTGACACCAAGGCCGCCCTGGGCGATCGCGCCGAACTCGAGAGGACGATGGGTTGAGGTGAAGGCGGTCGGAGCTGCAGCAGCGGCCTGACCGCAGGCTGGAGTCGTGGTGAACAGGGCGGCGAAAGGCAGTAGGCAGAAAGCTGAGATACGAAGAAAGATCCTGGTCACTGCGTGGGGCTCCGTTCAAGATGAAATTGCAGATGCAGAAGAAAGGCCGCCAGACGATGGCGGCCTTCGAAAGAGGTTGACCGCTTGGATCTAGCTGGCTACCGGAGCCTCATCCATGTCGAAGTTGGAGTAGACGTTTTGCGTATCGTCGAGATCTTCCAGAGTCTCGAGCAGGCGGATCATGGCGTTGGCCTGAGATCCCTCAAGTTTCGTGTACGTCGAGGCGATCTTGGTCACCTGTGCCGTCTCCGGGGCAAGCCCGGCGGCCTTGATCGCGTTGGTTACGGCCTCGAAGTCCTTGGGATCTGTCAGTATCTCCCAGTTTTCTCCCTGATCAGAGAGGTCCTCAGCTCCTGCTTCCAGAACAATCTCTGTCAGCTTGTCCTCTGAGGCGGACGACTTTGGTACGGTAACCAGGCCTTTTGTTGTGAACATCCAGGCTACCGCGCCTTCGGCACCGAGGTTGCCGCCGTTTTTGGAGAAGGCATGACGTATCTCACTGACCGCGCGGTTCTTATTGTCGGTGAGGACGTCGACGATGACGGCTACGCCACCGGGACCGTAGCCCTCGTACGTGATCTCTTCGTAGCTGACGCCTTCGAGCTCGCCGGTACCGCGCTGGATGGCGCGCTTGATGTTCTCGTTCGGCATGTTCTCGGCTTTGGCTGCGGCGACGGCGCCGCGCAGACGGGGATTACCGTCCGGATCGCCTCCGCCGAGCTTGGCGGCGATGGTGATTTCCTTGATCAGGCGAGTGAAGATCTTTCCACGCTTGGCGTCGAGTGCGCCCTTCTTGTGCTTAATTGTCGCCCATTTAGAGTGGCCGGACATTTACAACCTCATTTTGATTTGTTTCGCCTGCGTTTCGACAGCATGTATCGACCTTGAGATTTTAGCACGTCGGAAGGGCACCCGTTCCCCCGCCACATTTCGTGCAAAGTCTTCGAATCATGTGACTTAGGTCTGGACCTCGAGAAAACGACCCTATTAGGAGGTGTGAAGTCCGGAGAGGACTGATCTTTACCTCTCCCTAAATTATAGCGATCCGGAGGATGCAAACCGGCAAATGGAACTGCTTGAATGGATTGAGGATATTGGGAGAGAGGGATTGACGAACGCCGATAGCCAGACAAACAACTCCTTGAAAAGGAATTCAGGGTCGCGGTTGCGCTTTATCGGGATGCGTCGTCCAATGACCACGACTGGTGGGGGCGACCATGAAGCTGCGAGCGGGGCGGATCAAGGTGCTGGGTGGGGTTGCCGGGATGATCCTCCTCTCGTGTGGAGGGAGCACGGGACAGGAATGGGGTGCCGGGCGAGGCGGTCCCGGGCGACTCCCCGTGTCCTACTCACAGACTCTCGATGTGAGTGGGGCGACGATCCAGGTCGATTTTGCGGGCGGAAGACTGGACGTTGGGACTCCCGCAGCGGTGGCCTGGGTCCAGAATGCGGCCACGGCTGTGAGTACCTATTACGGTCGGCTTCCGGTGAAGACCGCGCGAGTGCTGGTGATGTCAGTCAGCGATCGCGACGGTGTTCTGCAAGGCACCACCTGGGCAAACAGGACCGGGTTCCCGGGCTTCACAAGGATGCGACTGGGAGAACACACGACGGAGGAGCAGCTCGTCGAGGATTGGACGATGACGCATGAGCTGTCGCATATGGCCTTTCCCAGCCTTCCGGATGAACAGCACTGGATGGAGGAGGGAATGGCGACCTATGTGGAGCCGATTGCCCGGGTCCAGGCAGGACAGCTTACGGCGAAGCAGATCTGGAAGGACATGATGGAGGGAATGCCCAAAGGCGAACCCGGGCCGGGAGATGAGGGCCTGGACCGGACACATACCTGGGGGCGAACGTACTGGGGTGGCGCCTTGTTTTGCCTGGTGGCTGACGTGGAGATTCGCAAAGAGACGAAGAACCGCAAGGGGCTGCAGGATGCTTTGCGTGCGATTGTCGAGCAGGGTGGAACGATCAACCAGGACTGGCCGATCACGCGCGCGTTTGAGGTGGGGGACAAGGCCACGGGGGACTCGTGTGCTCGAAGAGATGTATGGCAGGTGGAGCACGTCGCCGGTGACGTTGGACCTTGCTGGATTGTGGAAGGAACTGGGTGTGCGGCTGGTGGGTGATTCGGTTGAGTTTGATGCGAAGGCCCCGCTGGCCAAGGTGCGGGAGGGGATTACGGCGAAGAGGTAGTTCCGGTTGGGTGGCTTTGGGGGATACCTGTTGTTGTTCCGGGCCGAGGGGTTTGGCTCAGACTCCGGCGTAGGCGGAGCACTAGAAGCGACTGCAGATTCTTCGACTCCGCTGCGCTTCGCTCAGGATGACACATTCGTTTGGGGAGTACGGGAGAGTTCGGGGGAGATTCGGGAAAGTTTGAGATTTCGTTTAGAGATCTTTCGGGCCCTCGGGCAAAGATTCTAGAGGTTCGGAGGCGCCCAGGAGGTGGTGGAGGTCGAGCGGGCGCGTGTACATGGTGAGCTCGCCTGAGGGTGAGTGGGGCCACTGTTCGCGGGGGCGGTCCCAGTAGAGCTCGACTCCGTTCTGGTCGGGATCGCGCAGGTAGAGAGCTTCGCTGACACCGTGGTCGGCGGCCCCATCGAGCGGTATGTGATGAGCCAACAGGGTGCGTAGAGCCTGGGCCAGAGATGCGCGCGTGGGATAGACGATGGCGAGATGATAGAGGCCGGTGGTGCCTGGAGCAGGGGGGTTGCCGTCTTTGCTCTCCCAGGTATTGAGGCCGATGTGGTGGTGATATCCGCCCGCGGAGATAAAGGCGGCGGAGTTGCCAAAGCGATGCATGAGCTCGAAGCCAAGGATGCCACAGTAGAAGTGAAGGGCGCGGTCAAGATCGGCCACCTTGAGGTGGACGTGGCCGATACGGGTCTCAGGGGGCAGCGGCATGGCGATTGGATGCCCACATCTGGGCAGCGGGTTCAAGGAGCGCGGTTAGAGAATCTCCTGGGCGAGGAGATCGCGCATGGTCTCGCGGCGGCGGGCGAGGGTGACTTGGGTGCCTTCGATGAGGACCTCTGCCGGGCGGGGACGGGAGTTGTAGTTCGAGGCCTGGGTCATGCCGTAGGCACCAGCGTCGAGCAGAGCCACGAGGTCGCCGGGTTTGACCTGGGCGATGGCACGATCGCGGGCGAAGAAGTCTCCGGATTCGCAGACCGGACCGACGATGTCGGCGGTGATGGTTCTCTTGCCGGAGGGCTGACGGACGGGGAGGATCTCGTGGTGCGCGTGATAGAGCGCGGGTCGAATGAGATCGTTCATGGCGGCGTCGGTGATGATGAAGGTCTTGGAGCCGTTCTGTTTGACGACGAGGACGCGGGTCAGGAGTGCTCCGGCCTGCGCGACGAGGAAGCGCCCGGGCTCAAGCAGGAGGTGCGCGGTTTCGCTGGCGAGACCTTTGGCGAGGGCCGCGGCGTAGCGGTCGACCTGGTGGGCGGCGTTAAACGGGGCGTCGGAGTAGTCGATGCCGAGACCTCCACCGGCGTCGATGGCGCGGATGTCGTGACCGTCACGACGGAGCTCGGCGACGAGCGAGGTGACACGCTCGAGGGCGGCGGCGAAGGGGTCGACCTTGCGGATCTGAGAGCCGATGTGGACGGAGACGCCATAGGCCTCGAGCCATTTGGATTTCGCCGCGCGACGATAGAGAGAGCGAGCGACTTTGATGTCGATTCCAAATTTGTGTTCGCTGAGGCCGGTGGAGATGTAGGGGTGGGTCTCGGCGAAGACGTCCGGGTTGACACGGAGGGCGAAGCGGGCGCGGACTTTGAGAGCCTGGGCTCGGGCGGCGAGCAGATCGAGTTCCATCTCGGATTCGACGTTGAACTGGAGGATGTCGGCTTTGAGGGCGGCGTCGATCTCCCAGGGCTGCTTGCCGACTCCGGAGAAGACCACTTTTTTGAGTGCGGGTTTGTGAGCTCGACGGACGCGCTCAAGCTCTCCACCGGAGACGATGTCGAAGCCAGCGCCCTGACGCGCGAGAAGGCGGAGGATAGCGAGCGAAGAGTTTGCCTTGACGGCGTAGCAGACGGTATGGGGCCGGGAGGCGAAGGCCTTTTGGAAGAGCTGAAAGCGTTCGGAGATCTGGCTGGCGGAGTAGACATAGAGAGGCGTGCCGTGTTGCTCAGCAAGAGCGGTGAGGCTGACACCGTCGCAGTAGAGGGAGCGGTTGCGGTAGACAAAGGGACGGGCGGCGGCGGAGGTCGCTGGGCTGGCTGCGGTCTTCTTCTTCAAAACGAGAATGCTCTCTCTTTCGGGGCTCTAGATATTGCTGTAGGGAAGTGCGTAGGGTTCTTCGGGGATGATGATCCAGGCTATGAGATAGGCGAGGGCGCCGGCACCACTGAGGCAGATGAGCGCGGTGATAATGCGCACGACGAGGACATCCCAGTTGTATCGCAGAGCAAAGGCCGCGCAGACGCCGGCGATCATGCGGTTGTTACGGGGGCGGAAGAGCTGGCCTGCGACAGGAGGAGGCGGGTAAGAGGCAGCCTCCACATTGGTGGGGGCGCCACAGGAGGAACAGAAACGGGAGCTCGGTTCCAGCTTCGATCCACAACGTGTACAGAACATGGGAGATTCTCCGGGAGAACAATATTTTTACATAAGGGGATACGGTTGCGGAGGAATCATGGTTCCGTCGTTGGATCGACAGAGTTGGGGAGGGCCGGGATAGGGAAGTTACGCGGAAGGCGAGGCTCAGGTTCCGGTGTAGGGTGAGTTCAGATATTTTCTCGCGGCATCTGCCTGGGACTGGTCGCCGCCGCCGGAAGAGGCCTCTTTGTACTGCTGAATGGCTTTGTCGCGCTGATGGAGCAGGTCGAACATCTGGCCTGCATTGAGTTGGGCGCGGCGTTTGAGCCAGTCGCTGCACTTTGGCTGAGCGGCTGCGTTGAGGTAGTTCTGAGCCGCCTGGGCGATTTGATTCTGGCCGCGCTGGGTATCGGCGAGACCGAAGTAGGTCATCTGCAGGCGGGGATCGATGAAGAAGCCGGGCTTTCGAGCATCGTCCAGGACTCGCTGGTAGGTGGCGATGGCGGCGGGACCGTCTCCTTTGTCTTTGGTCAGGTTGGCTTCTTCAAGGCGAAAGAGATAGTCGTGAGGGAACTGCTGCGCAAGTCCGCGCTGAACGGCGAGAGCTTCGGGATAGCGGCCATCGTGCCGGAGGAAGAGGGAGAGCGCAGTGCGGCACTCGATAGGATTGACGATACCCTTGGCTGCACACTGGCGAAGGAGGTCCAGACCCTTCTCTTTATTTCCGGTGACGCCGGTGATGCCGATCATGATGCGGAGGAGACGCGGAAGGGAGGCGACGGCGAATTGCTGGATGCCGACCGCCATCTTTGCGTCGGCGTAGTCGGGATCGATGCGGAGTGCCTGCTCACTATCCTGACGGGAGGAGAGTCCCTGGCGCGCTGCTCCAACGAAGCTGTGATCGGCCAAAGTGATGAAGGCGGCATGCATACCACGAGCGTAGCCGCGAGCGAAGTAGGCGTTCGCGTCATTGGGATTGTTTTTAATCTGACGGTCAGCGAGATTGACGGCGGAGTTGGTAAGCTGCTCGATGCGGTCTCTCGTCGCCTGGGGTACGGGTACGTCTCGTTTTGACGAAAGAAATGAATCGTGCGCGTAGTAAGTCGTATCCAGAAGATCCTGATGGTAGAGTTCACGAAAGATGAGAGTCATCAGGATGTAGTTTGTCGCCATCGGATTATCCGGATGAGCGCGCTGGATGGCTTCAAAGTGGGAGAGCGCGTTGTCGTAGTCGAGGTTGTAGAAGAGTACGTGGGCTTCGCGAACCTCAGGAGAAAGATTAATCGGGTCCGTATGAACGCTGGACGGCTGGGCGTGCGCAGGGAAGATTGCGAAAAAAGAAGCTGCAATCAGAACGACGCTGCACAGGAGGGGCCACTCGCGTGGATGAGAAGCGGGCATCCTGGAATGAGCAGTGGGAGCAGTATGCACTGTGGGCTCTTTGCAATTGTTATAAAGACGCATCTGCCGTTTAGACGCCTCCACTCGTAGACTATCGCGTTTACGAAGGGAAAGACTGGACGGCAGTATCTCTCGAAGACGAAGCGGAAGGATTCTGGATGACAAGATTGGAACTGCTGCAGGTGCTTGTCGGACAGGCACACTCGAACGGATTTCCCTTCAAGAAATGGTACATCTCGAGGCTCGGACGCTCGTGGACGAGCTCCGAGGAGGCTTTCGAGACCCTGGCATCTGAGAGGCGGTATTACGCGCTGTTGTTTTCGCATGAGTTTGCGCAGAACTTCTGGAAGGCTGGCGAACTGATGACCTTTCAAGTCCCAACACAGACGTTTAAACGAGCGATGGCGGATGGAAGCGTGCGTGTGGTGACTCGCAAGGCCTATACGCGCCGGAGCGCGAGAGACGATGTGTGGCGCTATCATCTGCGCGAGATGGCCGTGGCGGAAGAACCGCTGAAGTACATACGCCGATTCCTGCGGGTCGAGGAAGATCTGGATGAAGACGCGAGCTAGAAGCCGTATGGACGGCGGATGGCGAAGATCTGGCGGATGTGATGACGTCCGTGCAAGAGATGGAACTTTCGCCATTGAGTAATGCTAAGAGGACCGAGAGCGAAGTGAGAGAGGCAGGGGACGGCCCCGAACCGGCTCTGCGCATAGTTGAGAACGCCATCCATGGAATCGAGGGCCGCTGCTGCAGCGCTGGCCAGCTGCCTGCCGTCAACAACCGGATCGGGTGGGATGGCTGAGGGCGTGACGAGCGACGGAGCCGGGCGTCCGCCGGGAAAGAATCCGAGTTGCAGCACCACGAGACGAGCGGTGAGTTGGGAGAGGGTCGCGGTGGAGCGGGTGGGATTGCCTTTCTCGAGCCTGCCCTCAATTGAAGCCGAGGTAGAGGAGTAGGTCAGCAGGAGATGCTGGACGATCTGATAGATGTCCCAGCGGTCGGGGCTAGCGGGTGGGCGCTCCAGGATCTGGGCAGCAGAAAGGTCGCTGATAGACCGATCAAGCTCGGATTTCAGCTGCTGAAGGGGATTCATGCGAGTCTCCAGGCAAAGGTACACTGGTGATGTGGTGGATGGCATCCGATTTCTGTGGAAGGCGACCAAGGGGTATCGCCTGGCTCCATGGCGCAGTCCGTATCTGCGGTGGAGGCTTGAGACGTATTCGGGGAAGAAGGCTGACTCGCTGAAGGCAAAAGACTTCTGGGAACTTTTGTGGGGTGAGCGCGGACAGGTTCTTCGATTTTCGCGATGGCTCAGCGAGATGCGGGGATATGCACAGGACGGTGATGGCGGTTGAGAGCTGCTATTCATGGCTGAAAACTCTCGAACAAGAGGTACTTAGAAAGAGTCGCGGGAAATTGCTCCTGCGGGACGGCAATGCTATCCTTACTGGGACACTAAGAGTGGACTAGAAGAAGATCAGGAGTATACGAAAGCTGTGTTAGCACCTGCTAAGAAAACAGATATCATTACGAAGTTTCGCACCCACGATTCCGATACCGGGAGCCCCGAGGTTCAGATCGCGATTCTGAGTGAACGCATCGGCGAGCTGACCGAGCACTTCAAGACTCATAAAAAGGACCACGGATCGCGCCGCGGGCTGTTGATGCTCGTGAGCAAGCGCCGTCGT
Source organism: Edaphobacter sp. HDX4 (assembly GCF_036877565.1). NCBI lineage: Bacteria > Pseudomonadati > Acidobacteriota > Terriglobia > Terriglobales > Acidobacteriaceae > Edaphobacter > Edaphobacter sp. HDX4. The sequence continues at coordinate 392,949 of NZ_JAEDXW010000002.1, read as the reverse complement.
CTGCTGGACTATTTGAAGAAGTGCGATGCCGACCGCTACCGCGAGGTGATCGGCAAGCTGGGTATCCGCAAGTAACCGCATCCCGGAGACATCATTCAAAACCATGGAAGCATGCTCGGCCCGTTTCATTCCGGCGGCAGGTTTCGTGCAGGGCCTAAGGGCGCCTTGTGGCGGGAGCCGGTAACCATGGCACTCGTGGCAGGAGAACGATTCGCCATGAAGGCCGCAGGCTGCAAGTCAGCCATGCCGAGGTATTCCATCAATCATTCAAGAAAGTGCAGCCCGCAGACGGTCTGAAGGAGACCGAAGGCGAGCTGCGCTTTTTCGCGCCCGTCCGGATGGACCGCGCGAATACGACTTCCGAATTAATCGATAGCGAAGAGAGAGAGACTGACTATGAAGCAGGACGTGACTGTAGAGCTTGCCGGCGGCAAGCAGATCAAATTTGAGACAGGGCGCATGGCGAAACAGGCCTCTGGCGCTGCGCTGACCACGAGCGGAGATAACGTTGTTCTCGCCACGGCTGTAGCCTCACCCGATCCCAAGGAAGGCATCGATTTCTTCCCGCTTACGGTTGAGTACCGCGAGTTTACGTACGCCGGTGGACGCATCCCGGGTGGATTTATCAAGCGTGAGGGACGTCCCAGCGAGAAGGAGATTCTGACCAGCCGCCAGATCGACCGTCCGATCCGTCCGCTGTTTCCGGAGGCTTTCCGTAACGAGACGCAGGTTGTGGCTTTTGTCTACTCCGCAGACAAGGAGAATGATCCGGACGTTCTCGGAATTAACGGCGCCAGCTGCGCTCTGGCACTGAGCGACATCCCGTTTCACGGCCCTGTGGGCGCAGTCCGCATTGGTATCGTCGACGATCAGTTCATCGTGAACCCGACCTACTCGGAGCGCGAGAAGAGCACCCTCAACATCATGGTGGTCGGAACGAAAGACGGCATCGTGATGATCGAGTCGGGCGCCAAGGAGATTCCTGAAGAGCGCGTGGTCGATGCGATCGAGTTTGCGCATGGCGAGATCAAGAAGATCTGCTCGGCAATTGAGGATCTGGCTTCGCGTGCAGGCAAGCAGAAGCGCCTGGTGACTGCGATTGAGACCGATACCGAGTACCTGAACACTCTGAAGGCAAAGATTGGAACCCGCCTGGCAGATGCCCTCGACACGCAGAAGCATCCCAAGTTCGACAGCTATGCCAAGGTCAAGGAGTTGAAGGACGAGTTGAAGCGTGACCTTCCTGAAGGCGATGCGGACGCAGCCAAGAAGCTGAGCAAGTACTTCGAACTGTTGCGCGAGAACATCTTCCGTGAGCAGGTGCTTAACGATCGTATTCGTCCCGATCACCGCGCCTTCGATGAGATCCGTGAGATCTCAATCGAGGTAGGTGTACTGCCTCGCGTACACGGCTCGGCACTCTTCACGCGTGGTGAGACCCAGGCACTCGTTTCGGCAACGCTTGGAACACCGGATGACGCACAGCGTCTTGAAAGCTACGAGGGCGAGGTCAAGCGGCGTTTTATGCTGCACTACAACTTCCCACCCTTCTCAGTCGGTGAGGTTGGAAGGATGACGGGCGTAGGCCGTCGCGAGATCGGTCATGGCGCACTGGCTTACCGGGCAATCGAGGCTGTGCTCCCGGGCGAAGATCAGTCGCCTTATACGTTACGCGTGGTCTCCGACATTCTCGAGTCGAACGGATCCTCCTCCATGGCAACGGTCTGCGGCGCATCGCTTTCCTTGATGCAGGCAGGTATTCCATTGAAGGGCGCAGTAGCCGGTGTTGCCATGGGTCTGGTTAAGGAAGGCGAGAATTACGCCGTCCTGACCGATATCGCAGGTGCGGAAGATCACTACGGCGATATGGACTTCAAGGTAGCGGGAACGCGTAACGGCATCACTGCGCTGCAGATGGACATCAAGATCATGGGAATCACGCCGCAGATCATGCGTGAGGCCCTTGAGCAGGCCCGGCGTGGACGCCTCTTCCTTCTGGACAAGATGGACGCGGTGATTGCCGGGGCGAGCGAGGAGAAGTCCAAGTTCGCACCTCGCATTCACACCATGCAGATTCCCACGGACAAGATCCGCGACCTGATTGGGCCGGGCGGTAAGGTGATTCGCGGAATCATCGAGGCGACGGGTGTAAAGATCGATGTGGACGATACCGGCCGCGTGAATGTGGCTTCCAGCGATCCAGACGGTCTTGAGCGTGCGATCCAGATGATCAACGACCTTACGGCGGTGCCTGAAGTGGGTAAGACCTACCTGGGCAAGGTCGTCCGGCTGGCTGAATTCGGGGCGTTCGTCGAGATCTTCCCTGGAACCGACGGTCTGTTGCACGTCTCCGAGATTGCCGAGCATCGCGTCAAGGACGTGAAAGACGAACTGCGTGAAGGTGATCAGATCCTGGTCAAGGTTCTCGCGATCGAAGGCAATCGCATTAAGCTTTCACGCAAGGCAGTTCTGCGCGAGCAGCGTGCGAAACTCGGGTTGCCTGAACCCACGGGCGCGCCGGGCCCTGATGGTGAGGGACATGGACGCGCACCGCAGGCACCGGCTGGTGAGCCAGAGGGAGTCGAAGACGATGAAGAATTCGACGAAGACGATGAGGGAGGCGAGGACGAGCCAAACACCGACCGCACCGACGCAGTCCCGCAGGGAGGACCTCGTCCAGCAGGACAGGGTGCACCAGCAGGCCAGCGCCGCCCGGGGGGTGGTGGTCGCCGCCGACGTGGTGGTCGCCGCGGTGGCAGTGGAGCTCCGCAGGGCGGGGGCAACCACTAATCTCCAAGTTAGAAAGACGGGAAGAGGCTGCGCACATAGCGCGGCCTTTTTCTTTGGGGCCAAGGCTCTCTTCGCGGTCAACTGCGGGACCGAGAAGACCGAGTTATAGCTTGTGCTTGACGCAATGAGGATGAGTCTCTAACATTTCGCTTGTTTCTTTATACGCAATTGCAATGTCTCTTTGTGCAACAGGCGATCGCAGTTGGAGATCAGCAGTTCTCCCGAGACTCGATCGCTGACATGAAGAGTTTTTCAAGCGTGGTGACAGATACCTGGAGGGATATGCGTTGCTTTTGGTTTGGAATGATTCTATGCATGCTCAGCGCAGTTCCATGCTCTGCGACCGGCCCCTCTTTTCATCCTGATTCCAGCGTCCACATGGATGACCTTCATCAATGGAAGACCCTGGGTCAGGCAAGCTGGAGTAGCGAGGACGGCCAGTTGGTCGGGAAGGGCAACGATACGGGAGGATGGTTAATCTTCGATCACTCGTATCAGGACCTTGATCTTTATACAGAGTTCGAATGCGAACAGAAGTGCGACGCCGGCATCCTGGTTCGTGCGGAGAGACAGAAGGACGGCTCTCTTGCCGGTTCCTACATCTCTTTGAGCGAGTCGAAGCCAACAGCATCTCGCGTGGTCACGGATACCACGGGCAAGATCACTGACCGGACTGCCCTCGTAGATGGGGGAGGGTTGTACAGAGTAGCTCCGGAACCTACGGCGCACACAAATGCGCCACGTCCTCCGATGCGAATGACGCGACCGGCGGATCTGCCGCTGGTGCCGCCCGATAGCGAGCGACGCACAGGTGATTGGAACGTGCTTGAGATTTTTGTCGATGCAAATACGGCGCGTTCGTTCCTGAACAACGGGCGCGAATATGGGTCAATGGTACAGGAGGGATACGGCCCGATTGCACTGTACGTGGGTGCGGGAACGACAGTTCGCTTTCGGCACAGCGGCGTAAGAGATGCTTCTCTGAAGACGAGGGAAGTAGGGAAGGTTTCTCCAAGATTTCGCAAGCAACAGCTCAGTGACTTCTACTACTCGTGGGGAGCGGCGGCAGCCGATTTCAATCACGATGGTGCAATGGATGTCGTGGCAGGTCCCTATATCTACTACGGTCCGAATTATCTGACCTCCCGAGAGATTTACCTTGCCCAGCCAGCGAACCCGACGACGGAGTTTGCGACTGAGGGAACGATGCAGTATGCAGCCGACTTCACGGGCGATGGCTGGCCGGACGTAATCACCGTAATGTTTGGCGGGGGGCCGGGCGTGCATCTTTACGTCAACCCAGGGAATGAAAACAGGCGATGGGATAAGTACACCGTTGTCGATCACGTGCAGAGCGAGATTGCCGTCCTGCGAGATGTAGACGGAGACGGTCAGCCAGAGCTGGTGTATTCGGGAGAGGGTCGGGTCCGGTATGCAAAGCCTGACCCGAGCAATCCAACGGGCAAGTGGATCATCCACACCGTCTCAGAAGATGGCTATGGGGCCGCACATGGTATTGGCGTGGGCGATATCGATGGTGACGGGAGAATGGATATCGTAAATGCATATGGATGGTGGCAACAGCCTGCGGCTGGTGCGGCGAATGGGCCCTGGGCATACCATCCAGCAGCTTTCGCGAAGTACGCTCGCGGCATTATGGGCGGGAGCGTGATGGCTGTGTATGACGTCAACGGAGATGGCTACAACGATATCGTAACTTCGCTGGATGCTCATGGCTTTGGACTGGCATGGTTTGAGCAGAAGCGAGACGCCCAAAAGAAGATCTCTTTTGTCGAACATATGGTGATGGACGACTTCTCCACAAAGAACGCTGGAGGGGTGACGTTCACCGAGCTTCATGGTTCCACGTTCGCCGACGTTGATGGCGACGGGCTGATGGATTTCGTGGTCGGAAAGAGATATTTCTCGCACCTGGATACAAATATCGATCCTGATCCCAGGGGTGCGCCAGTCTTGTATTGGTACAAGACTGTGAGGGATCCAAAGGCTGCGGGTGGAGCGAGACTGGTCCCGGAGCTGATCGATAATCACTCAGGTGCGGGTTCCGATGTTCTGGCTGTCGATCTGAATCACGATGGGGCCGTCGATATCGTGACGTCGACACGTTTTGGAAGCTTCATCTTCTGGGGTAGTCGACCAGGCAAGCAAATGGGCGGTCGGTAAGCTTCGAATAGCCGGAGCCGAAACTCAGCTCCTGTAAGTAGTGGGTGGTTCGTGCAGGCAGTACTAGTAGTTCAGACTGCCTGCGAGCGCAAGAACAGGAGCCGGGCGAGTGCGATGTTGCGTGAGAGCGGGAATTGAGCTGAGCCACATCGAGTAGCCCCACTCGTGTACATTTGATAGCCATGAATGCTCTTTTACTGTCGGAGTACCGGCAACTCGAGGTCGTAGATTTTCCTGTACCAGAGGCTGGTCCGGAAGAGGTTTTGTTGCGCATCGAGGCGTGCGGCATCTGCGGGAGTGACGTACACGGCTACGATGGATCCTCTGGCAGACGGATTCCGCCTCTGATCATGGGCCACGAGGCGGCGGGCGTGATCGAGAAGATCGGCGCGGGAGTCACTGAGTGGAAGGAGGGAGATCGAGTGACGTTCGACTCGACCCTCTATTGCGGCCAATGCCAATACTGCAAACGTGGGGATGTCAACCTGTGCGATTCGCGGCAGGTCTTCGGCGTGTCGTGCAAGGACTATCGAAGACACGGAGCCTTTGCGGAGTATCTTGCGGTTCCGACCCGAGTGCTTCATCGTCTACCAGCCGAGTTGCCGTTTACGGAAGCGGCGATGATCGAGGCTGTCTCGGTTGCCCTGCATGCTGTCGCCGTCTCGAAGATCCAACGCGGTGAGACGGCACTGGTTCTGGGCGCGGGCATGATTGGGACCCTCATTGTGCAGGCTCTCCGTGTAGAAGGAGCTTCGCATATCTTCGTGGCGGATCCGGATAAGAGCAGAGTAGAAGCGGCGAAGAGGTCGGGTGCGCATACGGGGATTCACTTACAAAGTGAAGGAAAAGGCTCCGATGCCTCCACTGTTATCCAGGAGAAGTTTCCGGATGGAGTCGATCACGTCTTCGAAGCGGTGGGGTTTGGAACGACGGTAAACACCGCAATTGCTTCGGTCCGCAAAGGTGGAACGGTCACGCTGGTTGGAAATATCGAAGCACAGGTTTCGCTACCACTTCAGGCAGTGGTCACGCGTCAGATTCGGCTGCAGGGCTCTGCGGCATCAGCGGGAGAATACCCGAGAGCGATCGAGCTGATGGCATCACGGCAGATCGATGTCTCCTCGTTGATTAGTGCCGTGGAACCGCTTTCCAGGGGACCGCAGTCGTTCGATCGCCTCTACAGAAAAGAGCCGAATCTGATGAAGATTATCATCACTCCGAATTCAAACGGGATTGCTAAATGATGCAGGCTGAGACCGCTTCTACATCTGGAAGAACTCCTTACTTTGATCTATCGGGCCGGGTTGCTCTTGTGACAGGAACAAGCCGTGGACTGGGTCAATATTTTGCGCGAGCGCTGGCGCGTGCCGGGGCTGATCTGATTTTGACGAGCCGCAACAAGGAGACCCTGCAGCCTTTTGAAGAGGAGTTGCAGGGCATGCAGTGCCGCTGTGGGTCCGTCTCGCTGGATGTCAGCGAAGAGAACTCGATCCGCAGCGCGGTTGCAGAGGCTTCGTCCATCTTCGGCAAGATCGATATCCTCGTGAACAACGCAGGGATGAATATCCGCAAACCGGCGATCGATGTGACCTGGGATGATTGGAATCGCATTCTAGATACGAATCTGCGTGGATCTTTCTTTGTGGCACAAGCTGTGGCAAAGGGAATGATGGAGCGAGGATATGGCCGCATCATCAACATCGGGTCTGTTACCTCTGTTGCCGGATATGCGGGGCTTGGACCGTATGGAGCGAGTCGAGGTGGGATCCGGCAGCTGACGATGAGCCTTGCAGATGACTGGGGACCGCATGGCATTACAGTGAACTGTCTCGCACCGGGGTGGTTCAAGACATCACAGAACAAGATCATGTACGAGAACAAGGAGTGGGTCGAGTACCTCTGCGATCGGATTCCGCTCAAGCGTCCGGGAAGGCCGGATGACCTCGACGGTCCTGTGGTGTTTCTGGCATCTGAGGAGAGCCGCTATGTGACCGGCCAGACCTTACTGGTCGATGGAGGCATCTCGACTGGGGCCACGCGAGCTCTTCCTGCTTCTCCGACAGCGACTCCTAAACAATGAGACTGTTATCAACGTGAGCGGCCGAAATAGGTTCGATTCGCCCCATCAAAAAGATGTAGCTTGAGACGCCGATCACGATGATGATGCCAGCGACCAGGAAGGCTGCTTTGAAAGAGTGGGTCCAGGTAGTCAGGTAGCCGGTCGCTATCGGCGCGATGATCGCTGCGATCTGATTGGACTGGTTCATGATGGCTCCTACTCTTCCCGTACTGCCTGGCGGGACCAGGAGGGAAGGGAGAGTCCAGAGCACGGGGGATGCGGCTGACAGACCACTGAGAGACAGGGTAAGGCAGAGGAGAACAAGATGCGCTTGCTGGAAGAAGGCAGGGGCAAGCACAAAGATTCCCATGCCTGTACCGACGATCAGAATAGATTTCCTCACTTTACTGGAGTCGTAGCCGCGCCGGACGAGGGCGTCCGTCAGCATTCCTCCTACGCCAAACCCCACTACGGCTGCGGCGACCCATGGAACAGAAGACCACAGGACTGACTGTCGGCCCGTCATTTTTAGGCCCTTCTGCAGATAAAAGGGCATCCATGTGAGGAGCAGATAGAAGCAGTAGTTATAAGCGCCGGAGCCGATGGCCGCCGCTATCACCTTTCGCTCCCTCAAGAGAGCAGTGATCCCCAAAGATGCAGCCATGGGCTCCGAACCGGTCGCCGGGATTGCAGTCTGGGGAGCGACGGGGTCACGATAGAAGTGGGCAAACAGGATAGCGTAGAGAGCGCTCAGGAGCGTTGTTACTGCGAAATTCGCACGCATCCCGAAGTAGAGCAGGATGAGCCCCAGCACCGGAGTTCCCAACCCGATGGCAAGCTTTGCGGCAGCGTCAAACACCGCTGTAGGCACGCCTCGCTCTTTTGGCGGAAACCACAACCCGATTGCCTTGGCGCAGGCAGGGAAGGCAGGTGCTTCACCGATTCCCAGCAGAAATCTCGCTGCAAACAGAAACCCGATGGTGGGAGCTACGGCTGCCATTCCGGAAGCAATTGCCCATAAGGCGATGGACACAAGCATCACACGTCGCACGCCGAAGCGATCGAGGAGCGATCCGCTTGGCAACTGCATAAGAGCATAGGTCCAACTGTAGGCTCCCAGCAGGTAGCCGAACATAATGTCAGAGATCCCGAAAGTTTGTTGCAGCGCATCATGAGCGATGGAGAGGTTAACTCTGTCGAAGTAGTTGACGAGGATGCCGATCCCCAGAATTATGGCGATCGTTCCGCGCTTTCTTTCAAGAGTCATTCCCTGGGTCTCCGTGTGTCTGCCGACAGATAGAATTTTTGACTGGTGCAAATCTCGAAAAGTAGCATAGACGAATCGATTCGAGACTACGATTCATCCAAAGCAGTTTCCGCGACTGGAGATTGAAATGCAACGCTTTTATCCCTGGGTGCTGGTCGCGCTTTTATGGGTCGTCTGTTTCCTCAATTACGCCGATCGACAGGCGATATTTTCCATATTCCCTCTGCTCAAGTCGGAGATGGGACTGAGCCCTGTTCAACTTGGCGTGGTGGCCTCATGCTTCATGTGGATGTACGCACTCGCAGGCCCATTTGCGGGCTGGGTTGTCGACAGGATCTCTCCGAAGGTCGTTTTGGTTGGCGCGTTAGCTTTCTGGTCTGCCATTACGGGAGCGACCGCACTCTGCCACAGTTACGAACCACTTCTTGTCGTGCGAACACTCGGCGGCCTGGGTGAGGCATTTTACTTTCCTGCGGCGATGGCTCTGATTGGAGCCGCGCATCAAGCTGCGACACGTTCTCGTGCCATGGCCATCCATCAGTCAAGTGTCTACGCGGGAACTATTGGAGGCGGCGCGATCTCGGCCGTTGTAGCCGAACAGCATGGATGGCGTATCAGTTTTTTATTGTTTGCCGTTGCTGGAATTATCTTCGCCGCAGCCCTGATATTTCTCCTTCGGCCTGCAGCGATTGAATCCAGAGCCGTAGCTGCCGATCCTTTGACGGACTTCTTCCGCGGCGTGAGCAGCGTTCTCAGATCAGGTCGAGTGACAGTAATGATTCTTACGTTTATGGGAGCAAATTTTGTTGCGGTTGTGTTCCTCACCTGGCTGCCAACATTTCTGCTTGAAAAGTTTCATATGAGCTTAGGAAACGCTGGGATCAGCAGTACGGTTTATCTCCAGATCGCTTCGGTGCTGGGTGTTCTGCTGGGAGGTGTACTAGCCGATCAGTTTGCTTCCCGGCGAAGCGGGGGGCGACAGAGGATACAAGCGATCGGTTTGCTGGGAGGTGTTCCTTTCCTGTTTCTCATCGGCTCATCGGTGAGCATGGGCGGGCTGATCGGAGGAATGATCGGTTTCGGTTTCTTCAAAGGGATGTACGACGCCAATATCTGGGCATCCCTTTACGATGTCATCCCAGTCGAAAAGCGAGGAATCGCAGCTGGTGTGATGAACTCTTTGGGCTGGCTCGGAGGCGGGTTTGCTCCCATCCTAATTGGCGCATTCACCCGGCAGTTCGGGTTGGGAGCATGCCTCAGCGCCACTTCGGTGATCTACCTGGCGCTCTCAGGCATGCTCTTCCTACTGGCTCGGGAGATGAGCGTCGACCGATCGCTGCAGACGGCCTAGATTAGGCCCTCGATGTGGCCACATAGATGTACCTTGACCCCAAGGGCGGAGAGCATGGCGGCTTTTACTCCGAGAGCTTTGGCGGCGTCCTCTGCGTAAGCGATGCTCACGTGGTTAGCACGATGACGGGCCATGAAAGCATCCCGCCCGATTCCGTGGAAGATTGCATTTACCAGGGGCCATTGATAGGTCGTCTCTCGCCAACGCCGTTCCGTCTCAGCATCGGAGAGATCGGCAACCGTACCCCGGCCGATATCGGCATGCAGAGCACCATCTTCGACGAAGACACGGCTCCAGACAATTTCTCCTGCCTTGCCGATTCCTTTGAGAGATCCACCGCCCAAGGGGAAGTACATGGCGGGCTGGCGCTCGCTGACGGCTCCAGCATAACCATTGCGGAAGTGGCTGGCAGGAGCTGCGCCAGAGATCTGAAGAACCCAGACGAACTGCTTTTGTCCATCAATGTCGAGCGTCTCACCCCAGCGAACGTCATGGAGGGTGGTCGAGGGATCGAGGCCCAGAGCCTTCCAACAGCGGTTGGTTACGAGAGCGTCGACTGCGGCCCCTTCATCTACTTCATTGAAGTGGGGAAGAGCGTCGCCAGCAGAGAGTTCTACGCCCTGCTGGGAGTACACCGGAGGCCGTTCCGGGTTATTGAGGAGACCTTCTACAAGGTCAGAGGCGGGGACCATATCCTTGAGTCCCTGCTGGTACTGGATTCCAATGGCGTCGCATGAGAAGTCCGCAGCGATGCGCATGGCAGCGATATACATCCGGCATTGAGCGAGGATCTGTGCGTCTGTAAGCTGGGTCGCCTCCTCCGAGCCAGTGACGAATCGGACCCCGCGCGTATCAAGCCAGCTTCGAACGCCTTGCGCTTCCTCATCTGTCACCGTTCTCATTCGTGCCACGAGAGCTGACTGGCTGAGACGCTCCTTGAAGATTCCCAGCGGGTTCAGGATCTCGTCATCGATGATGGCGTTGTACATTCCCATGCAGCCCTCGTCGAAGACTCCAAGGATTGCTTTTCGAGCGCGAAGAGCTGTGGCCTGCTCTTGTCCGATCTGACGTATGTCGGAAGGAAGAAGTGTCTCGTCCAAATCTCTAACGTGCGACAGATCATGATGGATTGCGCCACTATCGATCCACTTCCGTAAGGCTTCAAGGAAGAACGCATCATCGAAGGATTCACTCCAGAGCGTTGAAAACGGCAAACCCGCCTTGACAAGGGATCCATTCAGATTCAGCAGACCGACCAGACCGGGCCATTTGCCGGACCAGTTGGCGACGGTGAGAATGGGACCACGGTGGAAGCGCATTCCCGGCAAGACGTGATGGGTATATTGCCATGCAGCAGTGGCGAAGATCAGTGGAGCCTCTGGAGGTATGGTGGCGAAGACATCCATGCCCATACGCTGACTTGAGATAAAGCCATGGCCTTGCAACGTATCGACGGGGAAGCTTCTGCGGAGAGTAACCCCCATATCAGCAAAAACGGAGATCAGTCTCTCTTCGAGATCTCGCTGCGCCGGCCAACATATCTGGTTTGCGGCAAGTCTCAGGTCTCCACTTGTAACCAGAAACATTTCTCTCTTCACAGACTCTCCTTCTGATCGCTCTGGGAGGGGACAGGTACTCCAACGAGCAGATCTTCGCAGTTTTGTCGGTACCATTCTGCCATCTCGTCGCGAACGCGTATTCTGCCCTCCGACAATGGAAGCGGGAAGGTGGCCTTCGCAATGCCTCTCACCTCGGCAAGCATCTTTAATCCCCAGGGCGTAGGTACTTTGTTGAGTTGGGTAAGGACGTTTTCGAGGGCCGTGACTGTGGCATCCCATTTTGGAGAAGCTGAACCGCCCTCTTCAAAGATGCTGGCCAGGAGTTCGGGAAAGACGCAGGCGACGCCGGAGATGATGGCATCTGCGATGCCCTCCGTGAGTGCCTGAGCCAGAGCACCGTCATTTCCAATGATGCGACATGCTTCCGGTGCTTCCTGGCTCAACAAGCGCAGAGTCTGAAGAGAACCGCTGCTGTCCTTGATCCCTTTAATACTGGAGCATCCCTGAATCAGTTCGAGCGTAGTTGCGGGTTCGAGTCCGCTTGTGAACTGCGGAAGATTGTAAAGCAGGATAGGCAGGTCCACGGTAGCTGCCACTTCACGGACAAATTCTGCAAGATCCTCCTGCGCATAAGGGAAGAAGTACGGCATCGGCAACAGAACTCCCTTTGCCCCCGCTTTGCGCGCAATCTCACTGCGGCGGATTGTCCCGCTGATGTCGGCCGCGCCGATCCCGACCAGAAACCCCGTATCCCCGGTTGCAATCTCCGACGTCACATCAAGAACTTCTCGCAGCTCTTCCTCAGAGAGTGAACAGAATTCTCCGGTTGCGCCTCCGATGGCGAAGCCATTCATTCCTGCGTTCAATAAGAATTTAAGGAGAGATCGAAAAGTAAGGGAGTCGATCGAGTCATCAGGTTTTCTGGGCGTGAGGACGGCCGCGTGTGTGCCGCGAATGAGTTTGTCCATACTTGTGAGATTACGCCGCCTAGTTGAAGTTCCACAATCGTATTCTGTATGTCGACAAATATCGCTTCTGGATGCCAGCCCTCAGGATGTCGGCATATTCACTGGAGTTGCAGTGCTTCGATTGCATCCAATCCCGCCAATTGGCTTTCACGCTCCCAAAGGTCGAACTCGTCGAGCCGCTCGTTCGCGCTGGCCTGAATGTGATCCGCCAGCAGTTTGCGGGCGCGGTCGACATCCTGATCGATGACTGCCTGCAGGATGTCTTTATGGTGACGATGGATTCGTTCCAATTCTTCACGCTTATGGCCGCTACGTTGAATTCCGAAGATGCGAATCATCAGGCGCGTCTCGTTGACTACTTTGAGGATCCTTGCATTCGCCGCGAGCCGAATGAGAAGAGCATGGAAGGACAGGTCGGACAGCGTAAACCGCTTCATCTGCCCGGCATTGAGCTCCTGCGCCCCTGAGGATTTCAGTTCTTTGAGGAGCACCTGGGTTTCAGCCAGCAGGTGGTTAAGGCGCTCCCGGTCCGACGAACGAATGCCGTTCTGCGCTACACGGCCTACGGCGAATACCTCGAGCGCCTCACGAAGCTCATAAAGGTCCTGAATAGCCTGACGTGTCAGTTGGGTGACGATTATTCCCCCTCCGGGGCTGAGCTCCAGAAGTCCTTCTGCGAGGAGCTGGCCCACCGCCTCTCGGATAGGGGTTCGGCTGCTGCCTAACTCAGTTGCCAATGCCAACTCGGAGAGCAGCGTGCCTGCCTTCAACTCTCCTGATGCAATCTTCCTCTGGATGAGGAGGTATGCCCGCCGACGCACAGAATTCGACGATTCGGGATGATGCGTGGTGGAACGTCTGGGCATAGCAGGAGTCTAAAGCAAAGCTCAACTGCATGGAAACGGCACTGGTTGTACTTCTTTTGCCGGGGGTGCGACTGTATGCAGTGCCGAGTTCGCGTGAACACGGAAGATGCTCCCCATCGTAAAACGAGGAGCATCTTCCTTGTTTTGGAAATGCCGGCTGGGTCAGAAACGCGCTTCGACGACGAACTGCAGGATGCGCGCCTGGTTTCCGGGGTCGCCGATTCTTGCGAAAGAGCCGCTGGAAGGATCAGTTGTCGGGGTTGCTGTAGACCTGATGATTGAGAGCGTTGATTACCTCGGCCTAGATTCAAGACCGGCTGAAGAGAAGGGAATCACCGTCTCCGGAGTCGATCAGGCCATCATGGGGATAAAAGGAATTCACATTCTCTGAGGTGATCAACTGGTGTTTTATGAAGGAGGCGGAAGGGATCTCCTTGCCTTGTACTTTATCCATAGCAAGGGAGATGACTGCGTCTCCGTAGCGTTCTGGAAAGAATCCGACAGAGCCCACGAGACGAGACCCCGGCCTGCGCATCTCTTTTCTGGCTTCGATGCTGGCATTGTGGCCTACCGCCAAGCAGTGTTCTGCGCGTCCAGCCTCTTCAAAGGCACTGAGAGCGCCGAGGCAGCTTGGATCATTGAGTGCCCCCAGCAGAATGTGTTGAGAGGTGCTGCGGCGAAGGTGCTTGCGGATCACATCCAAGCTCTTCTCGAATCGACCATTGCCGTCGACAAAGCGTACTTTTTGGTCAGGCACTCGCTGCAACTGTTCCCTTATGCCTGCGAGCATACCGGTGAGGCGGGAACGAGGAAGCGGTCCAGCCATCGGCAACTCCAGAAGAAGAATCTCGTCGACCACGCCCTTCCACTCACGAATACATGCCTGGGCGAGTGCATGCCCTCCAATCACACCTGCTCTGTAGTTATTGGCGCCGTAGTAAGCAGCGCCCGGGTGAGGGATCTCGATAGCGATGATCGGAATTCCCGCCTCCATCAGCTTTGAAGCCACGACGGAGGCGCTCTGCTGGTTTGTCTGGAATTCGATGACCAGGTCAACCTGCTCGCGAACAAAGATCTCGGCGTTCCGGATCGCTGTCTTAGGGCTGTAGCAGTTGTTAAGAACCAGCAAATCGATACCAGCGTCGTATGCGCTGCTGCGGATGCTTTCGGAGACGAGGCGCGAGAACGAAAACTCCTCTGTCTGGGAGGCATATCCAAAGCGATATTTCTGGCGCTGCTTGCGCTTGATCGATATAGCATAGGAATTCTTCGCGAGGATATCCAACATGCCACAACTCACAAGCGTCTGGAGGAGCCGGTACGCTGTTGGCCGACTTAGCCCCGTACGTTCTGCCACATCGCTAAGAGCAAGAGCGGTATCCCCACGATCGAAGCATTTCAAGATGTCGCAGGCACGAACAACGGAACGTATCGAGTAGTCGACCGGTACCTCAGGCTTGTTCGCGGCTTGATGGCTCTTCTTCATTTGTTTGCGTGCACTCCAGCAGAGCATGGCGATCTGTCCATGGTCGCAATTTCATTGTGTGAAATTTTATCGCACAGAGGGGGTCCTCTGGAGTTGAAGGGAGCATCTTCTCTACCTCTGTAAAGAACACTATTTGCCCGTTGCTACACGAGACCAGCGTCAAGATAGTGATTTCATTACATGAAATATTCAAAATCCCGGTTTTCGGCTCGTCATAACCCAGAAGGTTTGACTAGTCTGTTGCACGGTGAAAGCGGGATAACAGCAGGCTGGCTCGTAACAGGACGTCATCAGTCTGTTGATTCATAAAAGAGGAAGAGGGATGACACCTTTGGGGAAGTATTTGACTTTATCGGCTGCACTCGGACTTAGTCTCACAATCGCAGCAGTCGCGCAAGACTCGCCGAAGGGATTGCAGATTGACTGGGGCAAAACAACGGAGACGTCGCGGTCCACACCTACCTTGCAGGTCGTGGTCAATCCCCAGTTGCTGCGGGGTGCCATGTTGCACGATCCATCATTCAAGGCGCTACAAGAGCTTGGTGCAGACTACGTCCGATACGTTCCCTGGCTTCCATATCCGAAGCAGGCTGTCGCTGAGTTGGAAGCTCCAAAGGACGGCAAGACCTCCTGGGACTTCTCACATATTGACCCCACGCTCGAAGACTTTATGAAGGCAACGGATGGCCATTCGGTTGTGATGAACTTCAGTACGATTCCAGCTTGGATGTACAAGACGGACAAACCGGTCACCTATCCAGCAGATCCGAACCAGGTTTTTTGGGACTACACGCGGGGAACCGAGCTTCGCGACCCGAGTATGAAGGAGGTCGCCGGCTACTATGTGCGTCTTCTCAGCTGGTACACGAAAGGCGGGTTCAATGATGAGAATGGGAAGTGGCACGAGTCCGGCCACCACTACAAGATTGCCTATTGGGAGCTGCTGAACGAGATCGACTTCGAACACCACTGGAGCCCGGAGAGTTACACGAAGTTCTATGACGTTGTAAGCGCCGCAATGTTGAAGGTGGATCCGGATCTAAAGTTTATGGCACTTGCCCTCGCAGCGCCCAGTAAAGATCCAGAGATGTTCGAATACTTCCTGAATCCGGCGAATCATCACGGAGGAGCGCCTCTGGACTTCATCACCTATCATTTCTATGCCGGCCCTGCTCCAGAGGAGACCATTGAGAACTGGCAATACACGTTCTTTAATCAGGAAGAGGGCTTCCTGAATACAGTCCGTTATGTGGAGGCGATCCGAAAGAGACTGTCGCCTTCCACCAGGACTGATCTTGACGAGCTTGGTGTCATCCTTCCGGAAGACGGAAAGAGTAATCGCATTCCCGGATACATTGCAAAGCCCGAGCCTGCGGGCTACTGGAATCTCGCTGGAGCAATGTATGCAGATCTCTACATACAGCTCGCTCGTATGGGAATCGACGTTGTGGGTGAGTCACAGCTGGTCGGATACCCGACGCAGTACCCAAGCGTCAGCATGATGAACTATAAGACAGGAGATCCTAACGCACGATTCTGGGTGCTCAAACTGTTGAAGGACACACTCGGCCCAGGCGACAAGCTGGTTGACACAAAGGATGACGACCGAGATATTTCGGTACAAGCCTTTCAGACCTCACATGGGAAGAAGATCCTGATCGTGAATAAGCGGCTGAAGGAGGATCAGGTTAAGATACCGGCGTCGTTCAAGGCAGCAGCCATTGAGCGTGTAGCACCCTCCACCGGTGATAATGCGCCATCATCGAAGCCGTTTTCCGGGAGCGTCGTAAAGCTGGAGGCGAATGAGGTTGTTGTGATCTCTGAGTAGAGAAGAGACAGCCTATGAACCTCCTTTCCTACCTTGTTTCGAAATGGGCTCGAGTCCAGATAGATCGGGCCTTATTGATTCAGTATCGAGAGCGATCTTTACCTCGATGGGAGTGAACTTGATATCCAGGCAGAGAGCGATGCAGGTCGGGCTCATGGGACTGGGACTTGAAGCGTACTGGGCACAGTTTGAGGGCCTTGAGCAGCGGCTGCGTGGATACATCGATGTCGTTTGCGGCAAACTGCAAGGCTCTTCACGCACGATCATCAACCTCGGTCTGATCGATTCAGCACAGAAAGCTATAACCGCAGGACACGCTTGCCGAGAGCAGGATATCGACATCCTGCTGGTCTACGTTACGACGTATGCGCTCTCATCGACGCTGCTTCCTGTGGTTCTTCGCGCCAGGGTCCCTGTCGTGCTGCTGAACCTTCAGCCGGAAGCCGCGATTGACTATTACTCCTTCAATCGCTTGAAGAGTCGGACCTCTATGACGGGAGAGTGGCTTGCTTACTGCAGCGCATGTCCTGTCCCTGAGATCGCAAACGTCCTCAGCCGCCTATCCATCGAATTTCATCAGGTCACGGGTATGCTGCATGAAGATCCCACCTGCTGGGACGAGATCGAGCAGTGGCTGCGCGCAGCTGAGATCGTGCATGCGCTCAGCCACAGCACGCTGGGGCTGATGGGCCACTACTACAGCGGTATGCTCGACATCGTTACCGATCTTGCACAGATCAGCGGCCGTTTCGGGATTCATATCGAGATGCTGGAAGTAGACGAGCTGAGTGCTCTTAGACAAGAGGCAGGGGACGACGATATCGCAAGAAAGATGGATGCGTTTCGAGAGTTCTTCCAGATCGAGGATGACTGCACTGAAGAAGAGCTGGTGCGCGCCGCACGCACTTCGGTCGCCCTCGACGGACTTGTACAGAACCATGGACTGGATCTCATGGCCTACTACTACAAGGGAACCGGAGTTCCCGAAAACGAAGACACCATGAGTTCGATCATCCTGGGGACATCGCTTCTAACCGGCAACAGTATTCCTGTCGCCGGCGAGTATGAGGTCAAGAACTCTGTGGCAATGAAGATCTTGGATCTGCTGGGTGCGGGAGGCTCCTTCACGGAATTCTATGCCATCGATTTCAAGGACGATCTTGTACTCATGGGCCATGACGGGCCCGGCCATCCGGGCATTGCGCAGGACAGAGTCAGGGTTCGACCGCTTCGTGTCTATCACGGCAAAGTAGGCAACGGTCTCTCTGTCGAGATGTCTGTGAAACACGGACCCGTTACACTGCTTTCCGTCGCAGAAGATCGTGAGAAGGGCTTCCAGTTGTTGACCGCCGAGGGAGAGAGTGTTCCCGGCTCGATTCTTGAAATAGGCAATACTAACAGCCGATATCGCTTTTCAGTGAGGGCTCGTCGCTTCGTCGAACAGTGGAACGCAGCGGGACCTGCTCATCACTGCGCCATTGGATTGGGGCATCATGCGCGCCAGATTGAGAAGATTGCTCAACTGCTCGGGCTTGCGTACAAGAAGATTGTCTGACGATCAGATCAGGTTCTGTCACCACATGCATCTACATACCCGCTCAGCGTGTGAGGCCGTCTTCTGCAAATTCTCTCCTGTTAGAAGGAAGAACCGTGAATAGCTACTCATCGATCTCGCTATTGGTCGCTTGCATATTCAAAGTCTTATGAAAATGGGCAACCCGGGTGATGTTCCAGCGCACCTTTCGGCGAAAGCTCGCGTCCTACATAAGAAGAGTGGGCTTCCCCATACCCTCAGCGCTGCTCTCTGGAGATATTCATGATGGATGCATCGGACATGCTTGTACAGCGTCTCATTGACTGGGGCGTCGATACTATCTTTGGTTTGCCGGGAGACGGCATCAATGGCGTAATGGAAGCGCTCCGCAAGCAGAAGGATAAGATCCGCTTCATTCATGTACGTCATGAGGAATCCGCTGCATTCATGGCCTGTGCGTATGCGAAGTTTACCGGACGTCTCGGAGTTTGTCTCTCCACTTCGGGCCCCGGTGGTATCCATCTGCTGAACGGTTTGTACGATGCGAAACTCGATCAGCAGCCGGTTCTTGCCATCACCGGTATGCAGTTCAACGACGTGACAGGCACCTTCTCGCAGCAGGATGTCGAGCTCGACAAACTGTTCATCGATGTTGCTGTTTATAACAACCGGGTGATGTCCGGTGCGCACATGGAGCCCGTTGCTGATCTTGCCATCCGCTCCGCAATCGATAAACGCGGCGTTGCGCACATCACCATCCCGATCGACGTCCAGCAGCAGCCCATCAAGCAGAGCCGCTCCGAACGGAATCTTCCCCACCACACCTCCACTCAGTATGCGGTCTCCGGCAACCTGCCCTCCAGTGAAGAACTCCGTGCTGCCGCCGACATCATTAATGCTGGCAAGAAGATTGCCATCCTGGCGGGACAGGGAGCTCTACACGCGGGCGAGGAACTCATCGAGCTCGCAGAAAAGCTTGGCGCTCCCATCGTCAAGCCGCTCCTTGGCAAGGCCTGCGTCCCGGATGATTCACCCTACACGACGGGTGGGATTGGCCTGCTTGGCACTGCGCCAAGCGAGGAGGTGCTTGAGAGTTGCGACACCCTGATCATGGTCGGGACCTCTTATCCATACATCGAATACCTGCCAGAGCCAGGCAAGTGTAAATACGTGCAGATTGACTCGAACGCTCAGCGCATCGGGCTCCGCGCGCCAGTCGAGGTGGGATTGGTCGGTGATTCACAAAAGACTTTGAAGCTGCTGATGCCGCATCTCAACCGCAATGACAGTCGTGGCTTCCTGGAAGACGCCCAGGACGCGATGAAAGAGTGGCAGAAACGCATTGAAACTGAGGGCACCGCCACTGATAAACCGATGAAGCCGCAAGTTGTCGGATATGAACTCGACAAACTCACGAAGGAAGACGCCATCATCGTCTCTGATTCAGGAACAAACACTACCGTTTGGGCGCGCTATATGAAGGCCAAGCGCGGTCAGATGCACTCCTGCTCCGGCAATCTCGCCACCATGGCGTGCGGCCTGCCCTATGCCATCGCCGCGCAGGTCGCGTTTCCCGATCGGCAGGTCATCGCAGTGGTGGGCGACGGGGGCTTCACCATGCTGATGGGTGAGATTATCACCGCTGTTGCCTACAAGCTTCCGATCAAGATCGTTGTGATCAAAAACAACAGCCTGGGCCAGATCAAGTGGGAGCAGATGGTCTTTCAGGGAAATCCTGAATATCAGTGCGAGCTGTTTCCCATCGACTTTGTCGCGCTTGCAAGAGCGGTCGGCGCCGACGGAGTGTTGGTGGACGACCCCGCTACGGCGGGCGAGCAACTCGCGCGAGCCCTAAGTATGCCCGGACCCGTGGTGATCGAGGCCGTGGTCGATCAATACACTGCAATGCTGCCGGCGCGCATCAAGCCCGAGCAGGCAGTGAAGTTCTCCGAGTCCCTCCTTAAAGGAGAGCCGCATCGTCTCCGCATTGCGCTTACCGCGGCGAAAGACACCGTTCGCCAAATCGTTTGAAACACATTTGCTCCAAAGCTTCTCTATGTCATCTATCACTACCATCTGCGGCGGAACCGCGAGGTCCTATACGATTCCGACCGACGGTCCGGAGGCTGACGGTACCTACACGTGGACCAGCACTACCATGGTCGTCATCACGCTGCAGACCCAGGGCCAAACCGGCATCGGTTACACCTACACGCATTCCAGCGCGGTGTTGGTCGCTCGAGATCTCATCGAGAAGCAATGTGTCGGGGCAGACGCACTTGATATCAACACCATCTTTACGGCGATGCGGATCGCAGAGCGGAACTATGGACGGCAGGGTATCGCTGCGACTGCGCTGTCCGCAATCGATATCGCGTTGTGGGATCTCAAGTCGAAGCTTATCAACCAGCCACTCGGCAAGCTGCTCGGCATCACACGGCCGGCTGCCCCGGTCTATGGGTCGGGAGGCTTCACGACCTACACCGATGAACAGCTTCAGCGGCAGCTCTGCGAATGGGTTGAGCAAGGAATTCGGCGCGTCAAGATGAAGATCGGTGCTGATCCGGAACAGGACCCTCATCGCGTCGCTATCGCGCGCAAAGCCATCGGGGATGAAGTCCATCTATTCGTCGACGCAAACGGGGCCTTCTCAACCAAACAGGCTCTATTCTTCGGCGAGAAGTTCTTCCACGAGCAGCACGTAACCTGGTTTGAGGAGCCAGTATCGTCCGATGATCTGGCCGGTCTCAGGCTGCTGCGCGAGCGCGTTCCCGCAGATATGCAAATCGCGGCCGGAGAATACGGTTGGGATTCTATGTATCTTCGCCACATGATGGATTCAGGGGCGGTCGATGTAATTCAGGCCGATAGTACACGTTGCGGCGGCGTCACCGGCTTCATGGATGCAGCCGCAATCGCGGATGCGCATCCCCTTCCGCTTTCCGCACACTGCGGCCCAACGATCCATATGCATCTTGCCTGCGCGGCACGCCCTCTGATCCATATCGAATACTTCCACGACCACGTGCGAATTGAACGCATGCTCTTCGATGGCTTCTGTCCTGCCTCAAGTGATGGATGCATGCACCCAGACTGGAGCCGGGCAGGGCTCGGCGTTGAATTCAAACAGCAGGATGCGGAGCGTTTTCTCGATGATGTATGACACTGCCCGGGCCCACCAGGAGCAATCACAGAAGTTGCCGTCCCCGGTTTCGGATATCGGCGAATACCCACATGCAGCCGCTGCAAACAGCGCCAATCTAATCCCCCTGAACGGAGCGACGCATGACTGATACTTCGTCCCGGGCTGTCGCACGTGCTCTGCCATGGCCCATCGGCAAGCCTGCTGTCGAAATCGTCGATCACATTCAGCAGGGTGCGTTTCAACGTAGCATGTCATTGCTTGTAGCGGGTACCAGCGTCATCAGCGGGATGGAGGTGGCCTACGAGCACTATAAGGGAAGTTATTCCAATCCCGTGATGTACACCCCGGTTGTGCTCTCCGGTGCGCTCGCGATTTCGGGCCTTGCGGCGTTCCTCTCCCGCCGCGCCGCGCAGACAATTCTGCGCTACGTGAGTTACGCGACGCTCGTCGATGGTGTGATCGGCTTCGGCTTTCACATTCGCGGTGTCGCTCGCAAACCTGGCGGCTGGCGCCTGCCCATCACCAACATCGTCATGGGTCCGCCGATCTTTGCTCCACTACTCTTCGGGACGAGCGCATATCTCGGGGTCATCACCAGCTATCTCCGGAGAGAAGAAGATTACGGGCTTCTTGGTTCGATCGAAGCGAGTGCAGCCGCTGGGCTGGTTAACGATTTCCGAGAAGACATCCGGACCGGACACTTCCAGAAGCATCTCTGTATCGTCGCTGCCATCTCGACGCTCTGCTCAGGCGCCGAAAGCTGGTACTCCCATTACAAGGACAATTTCAAGTTCAGAGTGCAGTGGTCACCGATCCTTCTCACTCCACTGATGCTCTTCGCCACACTCAGTTCGGTCCGCAGCCGACGCATCGCAAACACGCTGCTGCCTGTTGCCTCGGGTCTGCTCATGGCCAATGGCATCGTCGGCACTGGCTATCACATCCGCGGAATCCTGCGGCGTCCAGGCGGTCGCAAGAAGCCGCTCTACAACATCCTTTATGGCCCTCCCATCTTTGCGCCGATGCTTATGGCCGCGGCCGGCATGCTCGGAGCGCTCGCATATCTTATGGGTCGGGAGAAGCACGCGTGAGCCTTCTTGTGAAACTCGTTCGTATCGCCACGGCAGGTTCGAGTTCGCGCTCCGCCGAACCAGCGATGCCCCGCGACGGTGGACCGCCCTCGCCTCTCACTGACCCGCAAACCGGCGCAAATCTGCCGGAGCGCAGACAGCCCGGATATTATCCCGGGTTCAACACACTCGCCCAGCAGCCCTACTGGGATGAGGCGACCCGCACGCTAATCCGCCAACGCATCAGTAAACCCGCCGCGATTCGATTCTTCAACCACGCTGAAGCGCAGACTATGGGCGCGGTCGTCGATCGGATCATTCCTCAGGATGATCGCATATCGAGTCATCGGATCGACGTGTTGTCGGGAATCGACGAGCGTCTTTTCGAGAACCGCATCGAGGGCTATCGTTACGCCGATATGCCGTCTGATCAGGACGCCTATCGCATCGCCGCCGCCGCCTTCGAACAAATGGCCCAGGAGCTTTACGGCCTCCCCTTTCATCTCCTCGGAACACTCCCTCAGGAGCAGGTCTTGAAGAGCGTTCATGATGCGAAACCGCTCGCTGCGCATGAGCTCTGGTCGAAGCTCAATATTGAGCGTCTCTGGGCTCTCCTCGTCTCCGATTGCTGCGCAGTCTACTATGCTCACCCCTACGCATGGGATGAGGTTGGATTCGGCGGCCCTGCTTACCCGCGCGGATATATGCGCCTCGAAGAAGGCGAGCCTGAGCCCTGGGAAGTTGACGAAGTTCGCTACTCCTGGAATGCACCTGCAGATACTCTCTCTGACAGAGAGGAGAGCCACGGCAGCGGCCGCGAGCATCAGACCCATCCGGGGCAGGGAGGTACGCATTGAGTCTTTTCGATCATGCTCCACTGGGAGGTGAATTTGATGAGCCCGATGACCCGGCGGATGTAAAGCGCCTCGGTCCCATGCAAACCGTGAAGATACCTCGCCGCCGTTTCTCTGACACCGACGAGATCGACTTCGCCATCGTCGGCATAGGCTCCGCGGGTGGAGTGCTGCTCCAGCGTCTCGCCCGGGCGGGCTTCTCTGTCGTAGGTTTCGAGGCAGGTCCGTTCTGGGATACCGAGCGCGACTGGGTATCGGATGAGTCCGGTTCGCACAAGCTCTATTGGAACGACCTCCGTATCACCGGCGGAGAACATCCTCTGGCCCTCGGCAACAACAACTCCGGCAAAGGAGTCGGTGGAGGCTCGGTGCACTGGGCGGCGTTTACCCCGCGCTTCCATCCATCGGACTTCGAGGTGTATACCTGGGACGGCGTTGGAGCCGACTGGCCAATCACTTACAGCGAGATTGAACCGTACTATGAGCTTCTCGAGCGGGAGATTCCTGTCGCGGGTCCGGCGTGGTTTCCCTGGGGTAAACCCCACGGTCATCCATACGGCCCCCATCCCATGGGCGGAGTAGGAGACACCCTCATCAAGGGCTGCACGGCTCTCGGTATTCCTGTCGCTGCCGGCGGCCCGGTTGCCATCTTATCGGCCTCGCATGGTGACCGTCCGCACTGTATCTATAGAGGATTCTGTATCCAGGGCTGCAAGGTGGGCGCCAAGGCCTCCACCCTAGTGACGCATGTTCCTGATGCTCTCGCCAACGGCGCTGAGATCCGCGACAACTGCATGGTTGCACGAGTCACTCTGAACCCCGAAGGCAGAGCCAACGGTGTGGTCTATTTCGATTCCGCCGGGCAAGAGCACTTTCAGCGCGCCCGCGCAGTACTTGTCTGCGGTTATGCACTTGAAACGCCGCGGCTCCTCTTCAACTCGGCCTGTCCCGGGCACGAAAACGGTCTCGCCAACTCGTCCGGAACGCTGGGCAAGTACCTCATGGCTCAGGCTGGTAATGTGATCCTCGGTCGCTTTGAGTCTCTCGTCCGAATGTACAAGGCTCCCCCAGCTCATGCGCTCACCGAGCACTTCTACGAGACCGATCCGAAACGCGACTTCGCTCGCGGCTTCGCTGTTCAAACCGTCGGTCCTCTCCCGATTGCGTTCTCGAAACAGATGATGGCCTCGAAAGGTCTCTGGGGCTGGGGCCTTCGACGCGCCATGATGGACTACAACCACTGGTCGGCTCTAGGGCTGTTGGGCGAAATCCTACCATGTGCCGGCAATCGCATCGAACTCGCCGATGGTAAAGATGGCCGCCATGAAGCACGCGATCGCTTCGGTCTGCCCGTCGCCCAGGTGACTTTCAACCTCCATGACAATGATAAAAAGCTCATTGAATTTGGAAAGAATACGGTCATGGAAATTATGCGCGCGGCCGGAGCAGACGAGGTCGTGCAGGAATCCCGCTACGCCCACCTTGTTGGAGCGGCACGGATGAGCAAGACCCCGGACGCCGGAATCTGCGACAAGTTCGGGAGAACCTGGGACGTGGACAACCTCTTCATCATGGACGGCTCGGTGATGCCAACGCAGGGCTCCGCGAACCCCGGCCTCACCATCCAGGCGCTCGCGGCCCGCACCGCCGACTATCTGGTCTCGCAAAGACAGCGACTCCACCAGGGCCGCGATGTAGAACTTGATGAGCCACCTTGTCGTTGGTCGCTCTCGCCGCCCGGCACCTTTGGTCGAGGCGTTCCCCGCATCGTCTGAAAGGGAGCGATCCAGCCTCTCCTCCCTGATTCAGCAAAAGTTCAGATACCTTGCGGCTCGAAGATCATCAACAGATTGCCTGAATCAGGATTGCTCATGGCGTGATCAGCTTCTGTCATCTTGAACAAGGAGCGATCCATATTTAATGACGAAGCAAGTACTTATTCACAACCTGGGTAAGTAACTTCAACTGTCCTTCCGCAAGGGCCATGTAGCTTCTCACCTTTTCTGGCTGGTCGGAATCAAAGATGGTAAGAAAGGTTAGGTTGGTTAGCGCCTCAAGGGTATTGACCGTCTTTTCCAGTAGCTCTTCTACATCCTCATTAGACAACACCATGCGTCTGGCCGCCCTGCTCCAAGATTGCGGTCTTTCGCTTCCGCTGTGAGATGCAGGACGATCAACGTCGAGATGCATAATAGACTCGGACTGACGGACAGAGTCGTTCCCACAGCTTTGAATAAGGCTGTATGCGGCGTGATTTTGCTGGTTGTCTCGGAAGGGGAGTTATGGCGGAGAGACAGGGATTCGAACCCTGGATACCTTGCGGTATACACGCTTTCCAAGCGTAAAAGCCAATAAGCCGTTTATTATCAATATTTTACAGATGATTTCCCCCTAAGAATGCCTACGCTTGGGAGAAATCAATGAATCGATTTGAATTGTTTATTCGTGAACGTCGCTACCTTCTCAACGTCTCAGAACACACAGTTAGCTGGTACACATGCGCATTGAAGTGGCTGCCCTCGGAGTCTCCATCACAAGCCGAGCTGAAAGACGTTGTTGTGAAGATGAGGGAGAAGGGACTCAAAGAAACCGGCTGCAACGCCGCTATACGCGCCATCAATGCTTACCTTCACTGGAATAGCGAAACCGAACGGAAGTGCGGTGCGGGCTGCACCCATCCACGGATACGGCCACTCAAGGAACCGCAAGTTATTTTGCCGACGTTCACGGACGAGCAAGTCAAACGACTCATCAGTTGGAAACCTGGAGCGAAGCATTACTACGAACGGCGTCTACATCTCCTCGTCCTGTTGCTGTTCGATCTTGGCTGCCGTATCAGTGAAGCTACCGGACTCCGAGTGTCCGACATCAACCTTGATGATTTGCTAGCAACGTTGAACGGGAAGGGAAGAAAGCAGCGTATCGTCCCGTTCTCGTTCGTTCTGCGGAAGGCGCTCCATCGGTTCATTGCTGACTTCAAGCTGAAGCCCGTTGACCTCGTTTTCTCTACGGCGGACGGCGTTCAGATGAACCGTATGGTTGCGCTGCGTGAGGTAAAGGCGCTGTGCGTGCAATTGGGGTTCACGGCACCCCGCAGAACCCTCCACAGCTTCCGGCATCTGTTCGCGGTCAATTATCTTCGGCGGGGAGGCAGTCTCTTCCACCTACAGAAGTCTCTCGGGCATAGTTCGCTTGAGATGACCCGGCGTTATGCCAACCTCGTCACGGCGGATCTTCAGGCCGTTCACGAGCGGGTGAGCCTGCTATCTCGATAGCACCAAACTTAGTGCAACGCCTATGAAGATGCGCTATCATCCGCATATAGCATTCAAACCTAAAAAACCCCGCCTATTCGTTCGCCCACGAGGGGGCCTACTCGATGGCTGATGATGTTCCGTTTTCTTGGATGAGGGAAGTGGGCGGGGTCTTCCGGCTCGGCAGTGGCGTCCTGGGAAAGTCTGTCATTGGTCTGGGCCTGCTCGTAGTTGTGGGGGGAATCGCTATCACCCACCTGCATTCCGACTGGGCGATTCTCACCATCTTTGGGGCGGTTGTCCTCGCCTTCTTTGTTTGGTTCTTTCCCGTGTTGAGCTTTTGCAAAAAGCATCCCGACGCTGCCTTACTTGATGGTGCGGAATGGACCGGATACCAGAGAGATAGAGTTGCCGCTAAGGGATATACTCCGTTGCCGAATGATTTCGAACATCAGCAACTTGCACCAGGAACCGATTCGGGGATCATTCAAATTGGTGCGGGGTCCGAGCCGAAATGAAGAAATATCTACATATAGGCATAGTTTGGGCGAATGGTCCGAAGACAGAAGTGATTCAGAAACTCATCGTAGCCCCTAATGCTGCCGAGGATTGGATGAGCTATGGCGGGAATTGCTGGCTTGTGTACTCTCGGTTCAATCAAAATCAGTGGGCCGACTATTTGACGCCGCATATAGGTCCAAATTCTTCGATGATCGTGGTTGAGATCACGAATTTGAGTCAATCCAGTGGGTTCCTGCCTCCGAATCTGTGGGAATGGTTCAATAGGGCCAGATATTGACATGGCGTGCTTGCTTGAGGTGGGTTGGCTGCGGGGCGGATTTTGCTTTTAAATGGTTCATTTTCAATAGGTTGTAGGTACATTCAAAGTATCGCATGAGGGTAGTGGGGATAAAATCTTGATAACGAACCGCTTACAGCCCTCCGCAGCTCCCCAATTTACATACGCGGACAATTCCTAGAAAGTGGACCAATCTAGTCCGATATCGCTTCCTCGTCTTGGAACCAGCCGTCGGGCGGCATCGAACCCTGCGGCCTCGTCCTGTGAAGTTTGCTAATCAGCGCGATTCCATAGTGTCCTTTGCCCTTTTGAAACGTGAACTCCAGTTTGTCGAACGAGACCGGCGTGCCCGTCAGGAAACCTTGAGCGTAGACGACTTCGCCCCAGGCGTACGTGGGACGACGCCGACGAATCAACGCAGCCCCAGGAACCAGCGGTAGATACTTGAGAAAGGTTTGTAGGTTTTGCAATGGGTTCTCCTTCGCGTATAGCGGCTCATCGCCGCGGTTCTTTGAGTGTTTGGCTGGGACACCAGCCGGTGTTTTAAAACACTGTTTGCTGGCCCGTTGAGGCACCGTGCTGCCCTCGGGTAAATGCTGCGTTATCTCGTGAGTGAATGTCAGGTCGGACTATCGCGGCCCGAGTCACAATATGCTCGACACTCGGTCTCCAGCCGTCCTCAAGCGCTGTTCCATCTGCCCACGTCACACGCCGCGCATAAAAGTCGGGATGTTTCACAGGCTCCAATTCCAGGCCGAATACCTCATTGGGTTTGGTGTGACGAAGCTCGGCCCATCCGTTGAAACTCGGGCGCAGGATCACAATCGCACGGGCGTAGAACGGGGTCAGATGGTCATTCATCTTGAACGTTCCGGGATCTTGCCCGATGACAATCTTCCACCGACAGTAATGCCATAGCGAGGCAAAGCTAAACGACTTCTGCCCGCTGTTGAACCGATTTCCAATTTCTTCGATCAGGAAGTCGAGAATTTCAGGGTGCTGTTTGTGAAAGTCGTGAAAGGCCCTAAGCTCGCGGTGCGGCTTGCACCGTGCTACCAATTCATCTATCGCGTCCATGTCATCCCTTTCTGTGAAGGGCCGGAGGTGTCACCAAGGTGGGGGTACTTTTATTCTGCTAAGGAGGTGGATAAAAAATAAATAAAATATATATATATTTATCAATAACTTACGGAACCTCTCCACGTCCTTAGAGAAATAAAAGTGGTGACGACCCTTTTTCCGGCTCTTTTTCTACCTCAAATGTGAGCTAAGTTGTTGAATCATTGAGTGTCACCACAGTGGTGACAACAGTGGTGACGACAGTGGTGACAGCAAAATCACAGCGAAAACCCCAATTTCGCGGCTTCCGCGCGAGCAAGCGCGAATGTCGGAAGCGTGATGAATCGCACGACATCGACACCCCACTCATTGCGTTCTTTCTCAAGTGTGACGAGGTGCTTCTCTTCGAGTGAGTCCAAAGCCTCGTGCCATATCGCGATGGCGTAATCGGAACCGCGGTTGTAGTGTGTTGCCCGCTTGAGATCCCGGAGGCTGATTCGTCCGGTCTTTTTCACCACACGATGGATACGTTCGATACATCGTTTCTTCCATTCCTGCTCCGTCATTAGCCCTCCACTTATGCATTTTTACGGCTCATGTTGTTGATATGAAACGCTATAAATTCACCTCACTTATTCATCCGTCTAACTTCGGTATGGAAGTGCTTCGCGAGCGTGTGTCGGGTTAGCAGTTCCGCTCGATAAATCCAGCGACAGTTCCTTACTTGATGCAGTACCGGATGACGTTGCGAGCGAAGTACGGGGCGATTCTGTTCTGTTGAGTGCTCGCCGTTGGGTGTGTCCCGTCCGGTAGCAAGGTCTGATTGTTGGCGTTGCAGATTCCCATCTCACTGTAGAGATTCAAGACCGGGATTCCGTACTGCAACCCGGCGACCGCTACGTCCGCATCATAGACAGCTTTAAGCAAGGCAAGCGCGGCTGGTGTGGGAAGATAACCAGCTCCGCCCGTGCTTCCCGTGGCGGCGTTCTGGTTGTTCGACTGATACGGCGATGCCTTGATGATGCGTAGGTTCGGATTCCAGGCGAGCAATTGCTCGATCACCGCTTTGAGCTGCGAGCAATAGGTGTCGCCACCGGGGAACGTTATGCCGTTGGCGTTGGTTGTGCCGACACTCGGCGTATCGGTCGCCGTTCCAATGGGTCCGTTCGATGCGCCTCCAAGATTCGTCCCGAGCCAAAGAACTAGCATGTCCAGGCCTTGAACGATTGCTTGAGTTGGAAAAGCAGTGGCGGTCTTGCCTGTGTTGTCGAGAGCATGCCACATCTGCCGTCCCGTCCATGAGAGGTCATAGGAGTTGGTGTGTCCTGTGAGAGTCGCCACCAACGGAGCCAACGGGATGCCGCTGCCGTATCCAGCGGAAATGCTGTCGCCGAGCCAACCGACGCGAACCCCGGCAAGCGGCTGAGCTGCGGCCCGCGCGACGGTGTCGTACCCGGAACCGACGAACGGTATGTAAGTCCCCGAGAAGGTGGACCCCTGTACGATCATGGCCGTTGCGATGCTGTCGATTGCGGCGTTGTTCCCGGACCCGCTCGCACTTACGTTGAAATACGGCCAAAAGCTGACGGCGGTCGTCGGGACGTTTAGCGTCGTGTTTGCGGGGATGCCCACCCCGGCGGTCCACAGCGTCTTTAGGTCTGTGCCCATCGGGAGAAAAGCCCCGTTGGCATCCATGAAAGCGGGACCGTATCCGGCATTGCAATGCATCATCTTATTGACCGTGACGGTACCGCCGCCGTAGACCGGAATGGGTCCGTACAGACTGAATCCCGTAACGCCCGTCGCTAAGGATGGGATGCCCGTCGCGCTTGGGTAGCCGATGGCCGTGCTCGTTTGTACGCGGGAGAGGTCGAGAAGGTTAGCGTACTTCGGCAAGTAGTTCTGAGTTTGCTTCAGCGCGGACCATATCGCCGTCGATTGGATGGGCGAGACCTTGGCGTCTACTTCTTCCTTGCCGTAGTACCCGAAGGACACGAACGACCCCGGAAGTACGCTGCCACCGACAACCATAATCGCCGTCGGAGCCAACGGGGCCGTGTTCGGCCCGGACGGATGCGCCGGATACGCGGCATAGAATCGAACGAAGGCCGCGCCCGCGGGTATGGCGATGGCGGTATTCGCGGCGACCGTCGCGGACAATGAGGACATAAATGTCTTGTCGATGGAGTAGAAAGCGCAGCCTGCCGAGCCCTCCTTCGCAACTACCGTGTTCGTGATGAATTGCGAGAGGTCCGCTACATAGATGAAGTCCGTCGCGTAGTAGTACCCGGACGAACCCCACGCGCTCTCCGCCCCGGTCGTGGCTAGGATGAGTGTGTCGGCCTTGATCGTAGCCGGATTGAAACGGTTGCGGCCCGTCGGGAGTTGTGACGCAACAGCAGCTCCCGCAGCTTGGCCGAGTAGAACCTTGCTGACGTCGCCGGGGTCGCCCTTGGCTCCCGTGGCTCCCGTTGGACCGACCGGGCCTTGTATGCCTTGGTTTCCTTGAATACCCTGTATGCCTTGGATACCCTGCGGCCCCGTCTGGATAAGAGCCAATGGCGCATAGTTCGGCATGAAACTGTCAAAGCTCCAGGTCGCCCCGGTCGGCTGTATGACCCACGGCCCGAGGAGCGTCGCGCCGCCTGCATCGTGAATCTCGACGCGATAGCCGATATTTATCGGGTTGGTGTTCGCGGTGTCGTGGAGACTAACCGAAAACGCCCCATTGACGACGGTCGCCGAGACTTTCTTAAACCCGGACTGACCGCCGCCCGGAACGTTGAACCCCGATAGCGTCACACCGTTTGGTGTGCAGGGTGTAAAGGTTATCGTGACTTGGTCGAGCTTAGCGCCTGAGGCGTCACATACGTTTGTCGCGGATACTGTGGTCATTCTGTCCCCCCATTCTTGATGCGTTCTTTCTTGGCTTGTCCAGCGGCATTGAGCGCGGCGAGTGCATCCTCGCCCATGCCCGAGTCCGTGGCGTAAGCCTCAAACTGTGTTTGGACCGTGTTGCCCGGTGCAATTTAGAGAAAAAGAACCCGCTTCGCCCTCGTCGAGTGGAGGCCCAAAGACAAAGCGGGGGTGGAAAGGAAACGTCAGTCCTGCGCACGGTAGAAATAGGGCAGGCAAGCCCTCGCGGGGTCCGTGCGCAGGTCGATCCCGCTGACTCGGGACTGACTCTCCCCGCAACTCGAATATTTGCCCGGCTCGCCTCCGCAAGCCGGGTCTTTGGTTAGCTGTGCAGTGTGATTGCCTGGATTGCCTCGGAGCGGCGCACGCGCCCGTCGCTACGGCGGTATGCGAGAAGAACGAGCTGACCCTGGATCGCCTTCACTTGGTCCAGAACCTTGACGTTGATACCCGAACCGCCACGGTCCCCGATAACGTATCCCTGTTTGAAATCTCCAAACAGGACAGGAGTCGCACCGGCAGCGATGACGGGCATGTTGGAGTCATAGACCACCGGGTACCCATGGAGGAAGTCTTGATTTCCAACGCGGGTAAACACCGGCTCAAACAGATTGGCTTGCTTCTGTGCCTTGCGGAGCGCAACGGCGGTTGACCGCTGCATGAGCCACGAGGCGTTCTGGTGGTACGGCGTCTTAAGCAACCCGAGGACGTCGAATGTTGCGTCGATGCTCAAGAGATTTCCGAGGGAGTCGGCAACAGCGCTGGTAACACCGGCACCGACGTTGCCAAGTAGACCCTGCGGCTCGCCATTACCCGAACCGCTGAGGTATTTGGCACCCTCGTAAATCTGTTGTGCCTGGAGCATATCTTG
This sequence comes from Edaphobacter sp. HDX4, assembly GCF_036877565.1. Classification (NCBI taxonomy): domain Bacteria; kingdom Pseudomonadati; phylum Acidobacteriota; class Terriglobia; order Terriglobales; family Acidobacteriaceae; genus Edaphobacter; species Edaphobacter sp. HDX4. The sequence goes on along the minus strand of NZ_JAEDXW010000002.1, from coordinate 361,089 downwards.
CACGCAGAACGCCTGGAAACTTGGGACATCCTGTGCAAGCTCCCAACTTACGGTTTCGCGGATACCGGCCATGAACGCCGAAAGCGTGAACTGCTCCAGTGTTGGGTCAGTCTCCGGGAAACTGTTGTCAGTTGTCCCCGACTCAGCCTTCGCCGCAGCGACGCCAAAAGACCCCTTGCGAGGAATCTTGATGTCCATAGCGGTTGGCACAATCGAGGCAACAGTGCGGACGCCATGGTCGGGCGGCGCGAGCGGTACGATGTTGGAATCAACCGTAATCGGAACCGCATAACCGCCCGAGCCGTCCGAACCTTCGTACAGAGCGCTTTCCATTCGCGTTCCGCTGGACGCGATGTAGCCAAAAAACGCTTCGTTGTATTCGGAAGACAGAAACTTTCTCTGCGCAACGGTGGATGTCTTCGCCGCAGCGCTTGAGCCTGGGATAAGCATCCCATCCTTCATCATGTGACGAAGGGTTGACTTCGCCTCACGCTCTTTAACACGGCGGCCCAAGGAATCGGCCTCCGCTATGTGCTCGTCATATTCAGCGGTTTCCGACGAGGTCATCTGACGGCCTCGTGTCTCTGCCGCCTTAAGAACGGTTTCGGCTCTGTTGAGAGCGGCTTCGCGGTCTGCTTTCAGCTCAAACAAATTCTTCGACATAATTTTCTCCATTTTTGAAATTCCGCTCGCCTCCCCGCGAGCGGTTTACAGCGACACGCCTCCCGTCCGCGTTGTAGCGGTGGCTATCGTGCGCGACCCGGATCTTTCTATCCAGGCAGCCGTTGTCTCAAACTTGGGTTAGGCGTTAGGGATCTGCACCGCCTCGCGCACGCGCCGCCTCGGGGCGGGGAAGTCGCCGAGGGTCCCAGCGGCTTGCCACTGCCTAAGGACTAAAGCAGCGAGCAACGGGGAGGGGATGGCGGGCTTTTGGTTGCGGGCGAGGTTACTAAGACTTCTGCGGATGCTTTCAGCAGACACATCAATTTTGCGGATCATAGGGGCCTGTTGTCCTTTGGTTGGGACCAACCGCGCCATCTGCCTTAGAATGGAAGAAAGCCGGTTGATGACGTTAGTCGCGTTGGTCGATTGTGCTTACCGGGCTTGGAAGTCGTTACGAGCGACCCCAAGCCCACTTTCGTCTAGTGCTTAGTTTTCAGTATCGCTGTTGCCTCGTCCTGAATCGTCGCGGCCTTCCTCAAGACTGCTATTCCGTTGGGGCTGAGCCCGGTGAACTGATAAGGGAAGATCGCTTGTTTGCTGGCCTGTGCGTCGTATTGTTTGAAGACCATGCCGATAGCAACAACGTCATCCCGGCCCAAGATCTCAAAAGCGACTGCGCGAATGTCTTCGAGGGATTTTCCTTCCTCGTCCAGCAAGATAAAGTGCGGAACTTCGGGGTCGGCACTCTCGACATAAACGATAGCGGCAGTGACATCCGTTGGGCTGAGGTTTGCTGTAGCCATCTCATTCCTCAGCTTTCCGAGAGCGTCAGTTGCTCGCTGCCAGACGACCGTCCGGTGTAGCGGAAGTGATTCGCCCGCTTTGGGTGGGCGTCCCAAGCGGAAATTACGGCGTACCTGAGCTGCGGGAGTCATTGTGCTCTCCATCTTTTTGATACCGGCTTGCAAACTCTTCTTACCGGCTGGTGTCGTATACGGTGCCATACCACCCCCTTTCTGATTCAGTTTTATCAAAAAACCGATTGGTGTCAATATTTATTTTTCGTGAGCCATCAATTCTCAACAGGGTAATCAGCATAGTAGAGTGCTGCTATACGACTTTGATGGTAGATAAGATATTTATTATGAGGTACTTATAAAGTGGACGAATCATTCGGACGTACTAAAGGTAGTTCGATTTTCACCTGCGGAGAAGTCGCTGAAATGATGGGGTTTTCGTATCCAACAATCGTGCGGATGTTCGAGGACGAGCGCGGCGTCATCATCCTCAACCGGCCAACGAAGATGAACAAACGCCGGTATCGCAGCATTCGGATACCGCGAGCTGTCTACGAGCGAGTGAGGCGACGATATGAGGTCACATAGGTGTGGAGGCCACAGCCCATTGATCGACGCGACAAAATAACACAACATATAGTGGAAAAAACTTGACGCCCCGAATATCGACCCTTATTCTCAACAGCAAATGCAGCAATTTTTCTCCCCAGGGGCCATATATGTCACACGCAACTACAGAACTACACGAAAACCGGATGTTCGAAATCATTCCAACCGAAGACCACGATATCGTTCGTGAGGAGATGTCCCGTGAGGACTGGCATCGGACGGCTTCACAGAGCGGCGCAGATGTTCACCTCACAAGAGGAAGCTATTTCAAGCTCAACGGGACCAAAGACGAGATGGATCGTATTGAAGCTCGATTGAGTGCGCGACTAAAGCGGAGATTTAGTATAGAAGCGTCTTTCGGTCCGACATACGGCTACGGACTCAAGCCCGTTGCACAACCAGCTGCGCTTGCTAGACTGCCCGGAACGTACCCCGTCTATCCGAATCTTGCAGCGTTCTATCTGTCTAACGAATCTTAGAAAGCCGAACTCAATTTTCGAGTGTTTTGGACGGTCCCGGGCCTATTTCCGCTCGATGTGTTCCGGGACTCTGCGAAAGACGCGGTTATAGACCTCGTGGGCTAGATCCACGGATTCTTCTATTGCCCGGATTGTCGGAATCACTCGCACGTTGACTTGCTTCTCGCGCGCCAAGCGCATACCCGCAATCAGGCACGCGCCGAGGTAAACCATGTTTCGGTTGAGGCGGGGAAGATGCGCGTCGGGGTCAAACATGAAAAAGAGTATAGCGAATAAAAAGCGAATAAAAGAGGCGCAGTTGCTATTGATCCTGAGAGCACACGAAATTGCTCTCCCGGAGTACACACGCTTAGACTGTTCTAGAATTAGCTACGGAGTGAAGTCATCACGTAACTTATTGATTCTATTAGTGGCGGAGAGACAGGGATTCGAACCCTGGATACCTTGCGGTATACACGCTTTCCAAGCGTGCGCCTTCAGCCACTCGGCCATCTCTCCGCGTTTCGCGACCTTCTTGACTCTAACACATTGCGCGCCTTGGATTCACGGCTCCTGAACCACGATCTCCTGTTTGACTCGGACCTCCGTTCGAAGATCAAGTGGCACGCCGTGCATCAGATACTTCTCAAGCGCCGCACCGTCCTTCCAGTTCACCTGCCAGCCGCGATCGACCGCTATCAGAATGTACTGTCCCGGAATGACATCATTAAGCTCGAAGCTTCCATCTGTATTGGTCTCGTCTCGTACCACGCTCGTGAACGACGACGGATCTTTCAATCCGGCTGGAACCAGAACGACCATCGCCCCTTCTACAGGTTTGCCGTCTGCGGTGGCCAGACCGCTCACCGCTGCACGCCCTTTTGCCATGCGAAGCGTAAGTTTAACCTCTCCTGGGTGCACGACGATAAAACGGCCTGCAACGTCAGCTCCTCTGGCTGCCATACCTACGAGATACGTGTCCTGCGCCGCCAGGCTCACCTCATAGCGACCCGGTGGAACCTGGATTGTGATCCCTTCAGGCACCTTCGACGGAGAGTCAGAATTCCCCGCGCGTGCCCTGATAAATTCATTGGCGCGCCAAGGCCTGAAACGTGCCCCTGTTTCAACGTTTTTAAGCACGACGCGCTGCAGATCTTCTTCTCCAGAGCTCGTAGACTCCAGCGTGATATCCGCCATCTGAATCCCAGATACCGTCGAATCCAGAACGCGCGAAGAACCTGGGGTAATCTCAATCAGTTTGATCTGCGGATTCTGATCCAATCCTGGAACACGCAAGCGGTACAGGCCGGGCGCAAGATCGCCAAGATCGAACTGGCCAGCAGAGCCAAAGCCGCTTGCCCGCGTCGCCATTGTTCCCACTCCACTTCCACTCGTATCCACTCTCTCCAGAATCGGAAAGAGGGAACCGGCGCGCCTTTCAGGCTGACCTGCCGCAAGCGGACTCGAGAGGCGGATATGCGCGGCCGGTATTGGCGCAAGATGAAAGTCGGCTCTCTGGCTATCTGCCGGATGGAGCGAGAGAATCTCGGCCTGGGCCGCTTCATCCACTCCCGGAAACCACGTAAGTTGATAGGTCACATCTAACGCGCTATCCGAAGCAGCGCCACTTCCGTTGGACAGCCTGGGCTGACCCGCCGTGCTGTACCACGGCTTCGCATCGGCCATGACCCTGTAGTCGCCCTCAGCTAACCCGCTAAAGTCGAAGACACCTCGATCGTCCGTCTGAACGACCATCCTGTTGCGAAACTCCTCCTGATCTTGGCCCGGCGACGCCGCCGGACGATGTTGAAGCACCATGCGTGCATCCCGTACCGGCTCACCGGCTTCATCCAGAACTGTCCCGGTAATCTCCGCCTCCGGGGAGATGCGAAAGTGGAGATCCACCGTCCTCTCTTGAGAGGTAAGAACGACCGCTGCAGAGAAGGAGTCATGTTCATCGTAGGCCTGTGTGACAAACCCGTTGGCACTCGCCGTCAAACGCCATCGACCCGCAGAAGGCAGAGGTAACGTGAAACGCCCATGTTCATCCGCGTCCGTTCCGATTCCCGAAGAGCTTCGCTCGCCGCGAAAATTCCGGATCATCTCCCCTCTTCCAGCGACGCTTGGTCCGGCGCTCAAATGCGCATGTGGAACAGGACTACCATCCACACTGCTGACCACAATCCCCGTTATCTTGTAGCCTTCGCCGTCGCGGTTAACCTCCGCGGCATGCGCTGCGCATGTCACCGTCAGCACCACCACCGAAAGCATGTTCAGGACTGATCTCAAGGACGTAGCTCCGTATCAGGCACCGCATCCAGATCCACTGCAGCCGTATTGCCCGCTGTAATCGTCACGTTGCGAATATAGGTACTGTATGGAGCGAGCGTTTTAGGGTCGCGGAAGTTATCGGAGTGCCTGCTTTCAAAACCGATCACCTGATAGCTGCCCGGTGGAAGAGAAGGGAAGTCGAAGTTTCCACTCAGATCGCTTCTGCCGGGATAGAAGGGAACTGCGTTTGGGAACTGCGGAATGACCTCAATCCAAATGGATGCTCCGGCGCTCCCCAGCCTGGTCGAGCCCCTCAGTCCGCCCGTCTGGTCGCTGATCGTTACCACGATGGGAGAGCTGGCAGCTCCCCAGGCAACAGTCATATTGTCCCGTAGCAGATCGGTCGACCCGTAAGTTGCGGACTTTACGAACCACGGACCTCGCGTGCGCGAGCCGAACCGGTACACCCCTGGAGTAGGGCGTATCGTCGTCTCCGATCCTCTGGAGTTCATCACGAGAGAGCCATAGTCGCCGATTCGCGGCCCGTTGATGTTCTCCAGCATCAGCCCAAGCTGTTGTGGACTGGGCAGCGCTTTATCAGACGTTGATCCCGGATCCCTCACGATCTGAACCGGGATGGCAGCTACAGAGGACATTGTTAGAACCACACCGTGAACGTCCTGACCGGCTACCGTGACGTTGGCTTCGCCATAGGTTGTCTCTTCGCCACGACTCTGGTTGGCGATCAATGTAAAGGTTCCATCTGGAAGAGCAACCTGCATCTCGTCCGTACCCGCATCTTCACCGCGCAGAACACTCACGGGAAAGAGACTTCCATCGGTCATCCTGGCGCGCAGGTTGGGAAATCCATGTTCCTGCCCGGACTCAACCCGCAGCCCCACGGTGTAGGTCCTGCTGACCTCAGGATGCAACTCAAACTGTTGTTGGCTTCCACTGCTCAGATGGAGCGGCGGATCCGAGATCGATGGCATCATCAGCGGCATCGCTGCGTCGGAAGATCCGCCCACCCTTGGCGCGAAGTTTGTCTCAATGCGGTAGTCCCCGGGAGGCACAGTAAGCCGGAACTCTCCACGGGAGTTGGTAAGGCTGTGGCCTATGGGAATCCATTGATGTCCTGTTTCGCTATAGACGCTCCGCATGGCCGACACAAAGACCCGAGGCAGCGGAGTTCCGGCCGAGGACGTGACGGTCCCCGTCATCAAGCCTTCGGGATACAGACGGACCGTCAGGGGGGACATCATCTGCTCAGTACGGAGCATCGTTGTCGTGACCCCCATCTCAGGGCTGGAGTAGTAGCCGGGCTTCCTGACCTCCAGGACTGCGCTGCCGGCGGATGAAAACTGGTCGAACGCAAACTTTCCCTCGTGGTCGGTGAGCATCGCACGATCGTTGATCCGGACCAGGGCTCGAGAGACCGGAGATCCGTTCGTCGCATTGACGACAACTCCGGACAGGGATATCGGCTCGGCTGAACTGGGGGAGGCCGTGGCTTCTCCGTTTTGCTGCGCAGCAAACGGAGAAGCTCCCAACCCCAGAAGCATCAGAGCCAGAGACAACGTGAAACTGACCGCTCGTCGATCGATAGACAAAGGAAGACTCTCGCGAATAAGACGATCACCAGCCATCATCCGTCATCTGTGAGACAGAACTCGTAGAAAATCCTACGCTGGTTCGGGCCAAGTGAGTGGTCTATAAACCTTATGTCCGATAACACATATTATGTACAGTACTCGTTAGCTGCAAAGTAGAAGTGTCCGCTTTTTGCAAAGTTGAAATGTCCAAACTACCCTCGCCGTCTCCATGGGACGGGAGCTAAAAAGGTGAAAGCGAAGATGCTCATGGGAATCTCGATCGGGATCATGTGTCTCTGCCCGCTGCTCTTTTGCGAGCCTTCGCTGTTTGCACAGGATCGCACCGGGGACGTAGTCCGAATTGCAGAACTGGAGATCGATCCCGCGCAGCTGGATCCCTACAAGGCCGCACTTCGCGAGGAGATCGAAGCCTCCATTCGAGTGGAACCTGGAGTTCTGAGCCTCTACGCCGTATCTGTGAAGGGCCAACCCAACCAGATCAGGCTTTTCGAGAGGTACGCAAGTACAGCCACGTATCGGGCGCATCTTCAATCTGAGCACTTCAAGAAATATAAGAGCCAGACGGCTCACATGGTGAAGTCTCTGAGACTCATCGAAACCGAACCGATCCTGCTTGGCGCGAAGTAGAAAGCTGAAGGTTTATCGGGTTCCCCAGGACGATCGCGAACCTCCAGCCGCACACTTGCCCTTTGTTACTATCGACCTGAGGGCCCTCCCAACCGTTCATGAGAATCGTTCAGGCTGTCTTTGGTGTCTTCCATCACTTCGAGCTGGCTCGCGAGCTGGAGCGCCGCGGACACCTTTCTGCCATCTACTCCACTTTTCCCTGGCGACGTCTCCAGCGTGAAGGTCTTCCCCCATCCCGGGTCCAGACCTTTCCCTGGATCCATACGGCGGAGTTCCTCCTGCAGAAGTATCGAGTTGGAGGTCGATGGCTCTATGACCAACTCGGATATGCGAACGCCTTGGCCTTCGACGATTGGACTCTGAGGCGAATCCCGGCCTGCGATGCTTTCATTGCGATCTCGGGGGCTGGTCTCAAGACCGGCCAGAAGGTGCAGCGCGGCGGTGGTATCTACATCTGCGATCGCGGCTCCTCGCATCAGCGCTACCAGGAGCAGATTGTTACTGACGAGCATCGTCGCTGGAGTCTGGGACTTCCGGTCAGCGATGAAAGAGACACTGTTCGTGAGGAAAAAATATACGAAGCCGCGGATTTCATCACTGTGCCCTCTGGCTTCGCCGAGCGCTCCTTTATCGAAATGGGAGTTCCCCGGGAGAAGATGCGGAGGATTCCTTATGGGGTTCGGCTTGAACGATTCAGCCCCGTAGGTGAGCCTCCGACCAATCGCTTTGAAGTGCTCTTTGCCGGCGGCGTCAGCCTGCGCAAAGGAGTTCCGTACCTTCTCGACGCCTTTGCGCGCTTGCAACATCCCGCAAAGCGCCTACGCGTCGCCGGTGCCATGCAGCCCGACCTTCAGGCAATCCTGCAGCGGCTGCCGCAGGATAACGTGGAGTTTCTCGGATCCGTCCCGCAGGACCGCCTCATCGAGCTTATGAGTACCAGCCATGTCATGGTGCTCCCCAGCATCGAAGAAGGTCTTGCGCTTGTCCAGGGCCAGGCCATGGCATGTGGCTGTCCGGTGATCGCCTCGACCAACACCGGATCAGAAGATCTCTTCAGCGATGGAGTGGAAGGCTTCATCGTTCCCATTCGTGACAGTGACGCGATCCTCAACAGGATGCAGCAAATCATGGAAGATCCCGCACTGCGGCAGCGAATGAGCGAAGCTGCTCTGACAAGGGTGAAATCTTTAGGCGGCTGGCAGGATTATGGGGATAAGTGGGAAGAGTTCCTTCGCGACGCTACCGATCAGAAGTCTTGATGGCTGAATCTTATTCTTTATATTATTTCTATATCTCACTGAAGCTAATTGGTTTACACGGTGCCGCCACCGACAAAATGGACGATCTCGAGTCTATCGTTATCAGACAAAGTGATGCTGTCCCAGGTCGTCCGTGATGCGATCTCTCCGTTGTATTCGATGGCTACGCGGTCCCCTTTGAGCCCGATCTCCTGAACCAGGTTTTCGAGGGTTGCGGAGTCTGGAAGTGTTTCGAACACGCGGGGCTGACCATTCAAAATAAGCGTCAATGACATTTCTCTTCTAAATTAGCAGGAGTTTCTCTCAACGACGTGTCCTGCTCATCGGAGCGGCCACAGATGATTGAGTGGACCCTTTCCATAGCCCAGAGGAGCCGCGCTGCGGATGGCCTCTGCGACATACAGTTTTGCCTTACACACCGCGTCCCATGGGCCGTCTCCCATGACCAGGCGGCTAAGCATCGCGCTCGAGAACGCACACCCGGTCCCGTGGGTTGAGGTGCTCTCGATAGATTCGCCATGGATCCACTTCGGCTCGGCGCCGGGCTCAAGCACCAGGTCGTCCGGCCTTTCGAGATGTCCTCCCGTTACGATCACGCCAAGATGCGGGTAGCGGCCTTGCAGCATCCGTGCGGCGACGACCGCCTGATCCGGTGTGGCAACCTCTCGCCGGCATAGAACTCCCAACTCATCCAGATTAGGTGTAATCCAGCTTGCAAGCGGAAGCAGTCTCCGGGCGAGGAGCTCAACTCCCGAAGCATCCAGTAGTTCCCTGCCTGAGCTTGACCGGATGACGGGATCAAGAACAATCGGGGCTTCCGGGGAGAGTCGACGAAACCTCTCCAGGTAATCCGCAACGATCCCCACCACCTCGGACGTTGCCAACATTCCGAGCTTGATCCCTGCCGGTGGCAGATCGGAGTGGAGACAGTCCAGAGTCTCGGCGACAGTCCTGCCCGAGACAGCCTCGCTTGAACGAACTCCGACTGTCGATTGCACGGTCAGACTGGTGATAACGGACGTGCCAAATAGACCATGCGCGGCAAAGACCATCAGGTCTGCGGTCACTCCAGCTCCGGAGGATGGGTCGAAGCCCGCGATGGTGAGAACAGTCTTCATGACTACAGAATGTCTTGTTTTGAACCAGGATTGGGCGATTTCGGCTTTTTTACTAACTTTTGCAAATTTCAGGTGATTTCTCGAAATTGGCAGAATAGAGTGTAAATCCAGCCGGAATTCGTGCTTTTAGGCCGAATATCGGATTGGCTCGACAGGATTCCCTATAGCACAGGCGGTTTGCGATGCGCAAGGGTTTGAGGAATGTAACTGCGTGATCCTGTTTGACTTAGCCTCTTTCAGACAGAGAAAATAGTAGCAGGAGGTGGCATGAAAATCTTTTCTACGAAGATGGGGGGCAAGACAGTCTCCACCAGGCGTGGAGTTGCCATCGCAACACTGTTGGTCGCGCTGGGAGTATCAGCATCGGCCAGCGATCCTTCTGTATCGGCGAAGCCTTCCGACACCGCGCCGGTTCAGCAGCGCAAGGCGCGACGCTGGTTTCAAATTGGTACAGCGTCGTGGTACGGACGATACTTCCAGGGCAGGCAGACGGCTAACGGCGAATCGTATGACATGAACGGCCTGACCTGCGCCCACCGCAGTCTCCCACTCGGGACCTGGCTGCGAGTGACCAACCTGAAGAATCGCAAGTCTGTATTCGTCCGGGTCAATGATCGAGGCCCGATGCCTGACGACCGTATTGTCGATCTATCCTACGGTGCCGCGAAGGCTGTCGGCATCACCGGTCTGGCGAAGGTCAAGCTCGAGAAGCTTCGGCCTGGCGATAGTGAGATGGCGAAACAACTGATCGCTCAACTCCGTGGACCGGTGGCAATCGGTCAGGGAATCTGATTCCCTTTCCAGGTCTTCAGCAGCTTCAGTCAGCGAGCACGAAGTCTTAGAGCATCCGCTAGACTGAAGCTGTGAAGAACTCCTCTCAGGAAAAGCTCTCCCCAAAAGATCATCTCGCCGTTGCTTTGGATGTCCCGGACGCTTCGACTGCCCTCGATCTCGTCGACCGGCTGGAAGGAACCTGCCGCTGGCTCAAAGTCGGCATGGAGCTCTATTACGCTGCAGGCAATTCGTTAGTCGAGAAGCTGCGAGAACGCGGGTTCAGCATATTTCTCGATCTGAAGCTTCATGACATCCCCAATACTGTCGCGGGCGCGGTGCGGTCGGTTACCAGCGCGGGAGCCGAGCTGCTGACCGTACATGGTTCGGGTGGTGAAGCCATGCTGCTAGCGGCGGCTGAGGCGTCGCAGGCGCCCGGCTCGCCCAAGCTGATCGCGGTAACGGTTCTGACCAGCATGGACGCTGCTGCGCTGAACGCGGTGGGCGTGTCGAGCTCGCCGGCAGAACAGGCTCTGCGGCTGGCACGGCTGGCGGCGTCTTCGGGGATGGACGGGATGGTCTGTTCGGCCGAAGAAGTTCGTTCTCTCCGAGAGGCGATTGGACCTGAGGCTGTCCTGGTTGTGCCCGGAATCCGGCCTGCGGGTGCTGCGGTGGACGATCAGCGCAGGATCGCTACGCCGCGTGATGCGATCGCACGAGGCGCCTCCCTGCTGGTCGTCGGCCGGCCGATTACCCGGGCTGGTGAGCCGGCGGCGGCGGCGGCGAGCATCCTCCGAGAGATTGAAGCTGCGCTCCCCCTATGAGGGTACCCCCCCGTCTTTTGCGCAAATCTTCAAAGATAAGATCTTAGCTCCGGACCTCATGTAGCAGCACTGCTCGAGAGTGAGCCGGATTGCCAAAGCAGAAGCCCGGCTGAGGCCGGGCTTTCTGTTCTGGTTCCATTATATGGATCGGTAAGTAACTGAACGGCACCGCGTATGTGCCTGATGCCACGCACGTAGACGGAGTCAGGCCCTTGACGGCACCGAATGCCGGAGAGACTCAGGAGCCGTGGGTCACCTTACAGTCGCTCAGTCGAAGCGCAAGTGCCTTGGCCGAACCGCCTCCGCGAATGAACTCACTGAGGTTTACCTCGACGACGTTGTAGCCCGCGGCACCGAGCCTCTCGGCGAGGTCGCTGCCGGCCACGCCCATAAGGATCTCGCGACCTGAGTTGATGAGATTGCAGGCGAAGCGAGTCGCCTCAGCCTCCGTGACCTCGATTCGCATCTCGGGAGCGAAGGCAGCCTTGATTCTTGCAACCGAAGGCTTGTCGAAGGCTCCTGGGAAGTAGACGACGTGGCCACCGGAGAGCGGCGCAAAGCAGGTATCGAGGTGGTAGAACCGGGGATCTACCAGGTGCAGCGAGCTTACCCCAACGTGCCATGCATCGGCGACGTGCCGGTGACTCTGCAGACAGGTCCGGACGCCGTGGGCGGCCCAGAGATGGTCGCCTTCCGCGTTGAAGAGGGCATCTCCTTCCCCTTCAAAGGCGGTCTCCCGCGGAGTCTCCCAGAGGAGAAACCCGGCGGACTCAAACCAGCGGCGGAGATGACGTTCTTCCGCCTGCCTTTGCGGATGGGTGAAGCTGGAGAGGGCTACGATACCGTGCTGGACCAGGGCTGCATGCCCGACGAAGACCATGTCGGGAAGGTTCTGCTGGCCATGGATGAGACGGATATCGGCGATTCGCTGCAACTGGCTGTGCAGCTCTCTCCATTGCGCATAGGCAAGATCTCGAGAGGGCCGGTGCAGATTTCCTGCCATCCACGGATTGATGACGTAATTAACGTCATACCACTCAGGTGGACACATCAGGTAGGTTGGGCGATCGAAGTGAGGGAGAGAAGTAAAGGACCGGATGGAGGATGATGTTGGGTTCGACACTGCAGTGATGCTCATATGGAACGAATTCCCTGCTTTCCGGTCTAGAGTCTGCCCGGCTACAGAGACAGTCGTCAAGTGAGCTGACGGTTATTTTTGTACAACCTTTGGTACCTTCGTGACGGTACGAGACTTATCGCCGGTTCTGTTTCCGTGGCAAACAGCGAAAAGAGCCCCGAAAAGGGGCCCTTCGCAAGCAAACAGTCTCTCAAAGATTGCAGAGGCAGAACTAGAGCTTCTCGAAGAACTCGCAAGCCGAGCAGGAGATGTAGACGCCGCCCGGAATTCCGCGCTCGCGGTCCTTGACTCGCTTTACGATGCGGGTCGGTTTTGAGCACTTCGGACAATCCGTGCTCTTGTTGGTATCCATGACCTTCTTACGGTCGCCGGTCTTGGCAATCTTTGCCATAATCTTGCTCTCCCAGGGTACGAATGTTTCGGCTCGCGCGCGGGATACCCGATGCTCCCTGTGATCAAGCGCAGAAGCATCGAAAGATATCCGGAACTTCTCAGGATTGTCCGGGCAAAGCCTCGGTAGAAATCGGAGGAGAAGAACTGCGGTTGTGGCTCCTACGATTTTACATCGGACGACGTTCTGTGGCTATGGCTGGGATGCTGTCGCGGGTACCTGTCTTCCGATATCCTGCGGACGGTTGGGCGGCGGAGTCTGAGGCTGAGGCGAAGGGGTGGTCTGGGCATTCGGATCGACCGGTGACCCCGGAGCAGCTGGAATGGGCTGGCGATTCGCCTTGCGGGTGGCATCCTTGTCGCTGTCCACGGGGTACTGAACTTTGCGCTGTGCGTTCGCCGGTGCGGCCTCTCCCGGGAGGCGAAGCGACGGAGGAGTCGATGTGGCCACACCGTCATCTGCTTCTTTTCCGGGTACGTGGTCTCCCATGGCGACCTGCCGCGTATTGGCGGGCATCGCTGCTTCCTCGATCTCGTTCTTGTCGTGAACTTCGAGCGGCTTGCCCATTGCGGCGATCTCAACGACGGCGACGTGGTCCCCCTTGAAACGGATGAAGCGAACCGTCTGCGGGACGTGTCCGTAGATCCACTCTTCGTAACGGGCTCCGTCAGGGTCTCCACTGGCCTGCTCGCGAATCTTGTTCTCCGGTGCACCGAGTGCCGCCAGAACCATGCGGTGGTCCATGCCCACCAGCACCTCGTGTGCGGCGATAGCATCGCGGAGCTTGGGAGGGAGGGTGTCGGCATACGCCTGTTCGCCCGATTTGACGCCAAAGTCGACCAAGGGTTGAAGCAGGGCCTTGACCTCGGGTGCCGATATGTCCGGAATACCGCCGGGAAAGATCAGGGTGATGCGCGATCCCGTTGGCTGCTCACCGGTGTTGGCGGCTACGGGATTGTCGTTGATCTGGATATGGCTGAGGAACCGATGTTTCGCATACGGGCCGCCATTGAAATCGAGAACGATCTGGTCGCCCTTGATGTTGAGTGCGGTAATGACTACGCGGTCTCCCGCAGCGGCTGCCTGACCCTTTTTGTAGATCATCTCCCGGTACTTCTCACCTCCGGGAGAGAGTTCCCCATTGGCCTTAAGGGAGAGCACGCCTACCGGAAGCGGGAGATGAGCGAAGCCCTGTTCGGCCTCCAGATTCCGTACGAGCTCGCGGCGTCCGCGCTCGCCGAGCTTGTCGGGCGGTAGAGGGAGGTTGGTCGGGGTGAATGAGGTTGAGATGTCAGATGTGGCAGTCTTCTCCCCCACAACGAAGACCTGCGACCAAACCAGCGGAGCGGTGAGAAAGAGGCACCCTGCGAAGAGAGCCCATCTGTGCGTGCGCATCACCATGGAAGCACCTCAGATCAAGACAAGCTTGCGCCTTCTCTTCTCTTTTGACAAGGGGAGGTGACGAATGGTTTTCAGCCGAAGACCGCGGCAGTGAGATTTTTACAATCCGGGGCTTGAGAGGGGCGGGATCAGTTCTCCGGAGTCTCGTCCGGCGAGCGCCCCTGAGGGGTCGAAGGGAGGATCTGGACCAGCGGCGCGGGCTTGCTCTGGAGGGATTCTTCCATCGAGGTGTGGGCCTTGGGAGGAGCGACCTCCATGGGATAACCGCCGGGGACGATAGGAGGATGGGTGTAGTCCCACGCGTAGTTGCGGGTGACCCGAACGAGGACGACAAGGCCTGCGAGCACGACTAGGATGGTGAGGGTCGCGGCTTCAGGACCGTAAAACCCTCCGGTGAGCCAGCGCCTTCCCGAGGTGACGGTATCGACCAGCACCGAGAGATTACGATTTCCTCCTACCGGCAGGCCGAACAAGATTCCCATACTTGCCGTCCAGGCGAAGTGCATCCCCCAGGCGAGCCAGAGGGCGTGGGTCCGGAACCAGGCGACCGAGAAGAGAATCCCCATGAGAAAGGAGATCAGGATGCCAGTGGAGTTCGCTCCATTGATCAATACCTGGGCCAGGGCGAAGAGCGCAGACATAACGATCGTAGCGGCTATGGGTCCGATTGCGCCGATGAGGCAGCGGAAGGGGTAACCGCGAAAGATGACCTCGATAGCGAGACTGGAAGCCGCGACGGCAAGGATGTTGATGAAGAGGAGGCGCAACGTGCCGGGTTCGGTCCAGAAGCTGGCGTGGAGACCTCCTGCCAACGCTATGGGAAGCACCGCGAGTATGGCCATTCCCCATCCCAGAGCGGCTCCGATTAGCCACTCTTCGGTGTCGGAGGATCGCCTGGGAAGAGCGAGCACGGAGCGCGCCGAAGCCGGACGACGGGCGAGGGATTCCAGCAGGAAGAAGCCGACGGCCAGGAGGAAGATGAGGAAGAGAGCACTGAGGAGGGGATGCCAGGCATCCATGTTGAAGCGATTCGTAAGCCCTCGCGCAGAGGACGAGGAGAGCAGCCGCGAAGAGACAGCCCACGCAAGCGCGGCAGCGAATCGGGCAAACTGAAACGTTCTGCCGGTTCGCCGGTGCATGGTCGTTGAATCGGAGGGGTACGACAACAAGTATGCTCCGTGCGTGCGAAGCCGCTGCTACACGCCGATAGAGGCGGCTGCGTTCGATTCGGCGGTATCGCTGGTATAAAACTGCGCGATGTTGCGGAACTTCCGATAGCGATCATCGAGAAGCTGATCGATCGAGAGCGTGCGCAGACTGGCGAGATGATATCGAAGCCGCTCATCGAGGGCGGCGAAGGTGGCGGCCGGATCGGCGTGGCTTCCGCCATCCGGTTCAGGAAGGACGTCGTCAACACATCCAAGAGCCTGCACGTCAGCCGCGGTGTACTTGAGAGCCGCCGCAGCCTGCTGCTTCTTGTTGGCGTCCTTCCACATGATGGAGGCGCATCCCTCGGGCGAGATCACCGAGTAGATGGAGTTCTCAAGCATGAGAACACGGTCGGCGACGGCAAGGGCAAGCGCTCCGCCGGAGCCGCCTTCTCCCGTAATAGTGGCGATGGTAGGCACGCGAAGCCGGGACATCTCGAACAGGTTGCGAGCGATCGCTTCGCCCTGTCCGCGCTCCTCCGCTCCAATGCCCGGGAAGGCGCCGGCGAGATCGATGAAGGTGAAGACGGGGCGGGAGAACTTCTCGGCGAGCTTCATGGCGCGGAGTGCCTTGCGGTAGCCCTCGGGATCGGGAGATCCGAACTTGCGAGCGACGCGCTCCTTGAGCGTGCGACCTTTCAGGTTCCCGATTACTGTCACGGGTTCACCATGGAACCATGCCATGCCGACAGACATTGCCTGATCGTCCCCGAAGGCTCGATCGCCGTGAATCTCGCTGAAGTCGGTAAAGATCGCCTGAATGTAGTCCATCGGATAGGGACGCTGCGGATGTCTCGCCAACTCTGTACGGGCCCATGCCTCTGGAACCTGTGGAGCGTTGGTACTGCCGTGCATTGCGCTGCTTGCTTCTTTTTCGGCCATATCTCGGCAAATCCTGCTTCTATCCGATTGTATGCGATGAATGAAGGAGATGCCGCGATGTTAACTGGAGAAAGTACAGCGTCTATTCGCGAACTTGCATCGTAGATAAGATTAGAAGTGCAGGCTCTCCGGCTCGAGGCCCCCTTCGCCCATCCTGACCTCCATGGACATGGAGGTTTTTATGCCCGCATCGAGGAATCGCTGAAGCCGCGCCTTTCCTCCACTTGAGACGATCAGACGTCTGACTCTGGATGGAGAGACCTCTCTATCCAAAGTCGGCGTACTTGAAAATAGAAAGTCGATTGATGTTTCGCCGCTCTACTGTAGTTGTTCTTCTCTTTTTAAGTAGCTTTGGTTCCGGGCAGAAAAGCGGGATTTCGCTCGGGAACATCAGCGCGGCCTCCTCCGCTGCAATGCTGATTGACGGACCTGAACCGAACGCGGCACAAAGCACCAGCCTGAGCCCAAGGCGAGTCGCCGAAGTCCCGTATGCTCCATACGACACCTACGATGTGGAAGCGCTGGGAGGACGTCCTGTCCCCCATGTCCAAGCGGTAGAACCGTTCCACTGGAAGGGACTGCTGCTGCAGTCGTTCGCCTTCGACCTGCTGCAGAACGCAACCCGCATCATGACTGCCGATCAGAATGATCGCCACATTCTGCTGAACAAGCCCTTCTGGTCTGACTACTGGGCTTCGCTGCAGCAGTTCAACATGCGGCGCTGGAATGACGGCGACAGCTTCAAGGTGAACTACATCGGGCATCCCATGCAGGGTGCTATCGCCAGCTATATTGAGGTGCAGAACGACCCGCGCGGACGAGGACAACGAATATCCAAAACGCAAGCATACTGGCACAGCCGCTTTCGCGCGTTTCTGTGGAACACCGCCTATTCGACACAGTGGGAGATCGGCCCTCTGGGCGAGACGGCAGTCTTCAACCAGGGCGGATTCACGTATCCGATTCGCTGCAGTAAGCATCCCGGAACCCCGAACTACTGCGAGAACCCGGACACCATGTACACCAATAACACGGGATGGGTGGACTTTATCATCACGCCCGTTGTGGGTTCGCTTTGGCAGATCGGGGAAGATACGATCGACCGCTATGTGTCGGATCCGCTGGTAAACCGACATCCAAACGGATTCGGATACAAGGTCCTCCGCTCTTCTCTGAATCCCCCGCGCTCGCTCGCCAACATGCTTCGCGGACAGTATCCCTGGTACCGGGATTACGAGCATCCCAGCGAATATCAATCTCCGGTTGTGGTTCGATTCGAGAAGGTGATGTCCCAACAGCCGGTCGAACACGTCGATCTGAATCCGCACTACTCGTCGATGGGTCTGCTGACGAACCACAGCTCCTGCATGAACTGCCGTGTAACCGCGAGCGGAGCGGGGCTGTCGGTGGGCGTCCGGCTGCAGCAGTATCTCGACTTTGTGAGCGACGTAAACATCTACCCGCAGGCGAGCCCCGTTTCAGCCCTTAGCGTTGGCGGAACGTTGACGACGGCCACGTTTGGTTTCCGTTCCGGGTATTCGACAAAACACTATGCGGTGAAGGTTGGACTGGCACCGGGATTCGCGTCCTACTCGAGGACTGGAACGGACCCGTCAGCACTCAAACGAAACTTTAACTTCGCTGCTGCCGCGACGGCCTCCGGCGATCTTCGACTGACCAATCACTTTGGCTTCCGCGCGACCGCCACCCAGATGCTGATTCGCTTCAAGAGCACGGATCGCGATCCGCCCGGTATCGGTACACCGCCGCGGCTTTCGTTCCTGTCACACGACAACTACATCAACACGACCAACTGGGGTGTGCAGCTGGGACCTGTGGTCCGGTTCTAGAGCGGGCTTAGCTCCAGCGCAGAATGCGATCATCGCGGCTGCCAGGTGAAGGTTGCGGGGATGGGCGGCACCTCGCTCGAATCCCCTAGCATCTCCCACCGTTGCAGAGCGAAGGGCACATTGCCGTTCAGCCATACGAAGTCGTGAAAGCGCTGCAGGCGAAACGACGATCCTTCTTTGTGCCGGGCATCGCTCAGCATGCGGATGATATCGAGCTTGCCGATCTGGTACGTGATGGCCTGCCCTGGCGTGGACGCGAACATTGCGGCTTCGCTGCGGGCTGTGGGGACGTCCATAGGCACCGTCGATGCCAGATATTCGGCGGCTTGCTCAAGCGTGAACGTTCCGAGCGCAAGACGAATGTCGACCTCGGTGCGCAGCGCGCGCAGGCGCATCATGCTGTAGATGCTCTCCTTCATGCGCGGAGCGTCTTCAAAGAGACCGGTCTCGAGCATCATCTCCTCGGCGTAGAAGCCGATTCCCTCATTCGATTCAGAGTCATAGTAGTGGCGGCGGACAGGGTCAGGGTGATGCCAGCTCCACGCCATCTGGAAGTAGTGACCGGGGACGCCTTCGTGAATCATGAGTGGACGCGTGTCCATCGCGGTGACGACGGAGAAGAAGCCAGTCGCCTTTGTGGGGTCACCCTTGTAGCTGGATGCGTCCTGATCGAGCCGAGAGGGACCGGTGAGATCGTCGGTGACGCCGAGAAAGCCGAGCGCGGCGACGTACGGTGGAATGGCGCGATCGTGATAGTGCCTCACGTCCGGTGGCACCGAAAGGATGCCATGGCTGACGAGATACTCGCGGATGGCTAGCTCGGCCTTTTCGGCGCTCTGCTCCTGCGCGTGAACATCGGGAAAGACGGGCATCTTCGGCAGGTTGATGTTGGCGGCCTGAGCGTAGCTCTCGAACGCAACGGAACGCTCCCACTCCTGCCGCCCCATCTCGAGCATCTGCTCGGGGGTGTAGGACATCAGCGCAACGTTGCGAAGAAAGTAAAGATATCCATCCCGGCCGACGGCAGTCATTTCAGGCAGGCCCTGCACCTTGCTCCGCAGCCATGTGCGATAGCCGACGAGAGCCTCCTGCGCGGCGGTGACGTCCTTGTCGAAACGAGTCCTGTTCCCTTCTGCGAGCTCCGGCTGCATGGCCTCTTTGAAGCGCTGGAGACGGGATTCCATCCCATCGAGCTCATTCAACGTGACGCGAACGTAGGGACCGCGCATGTCCGTAAGATTGGCCCGTGCATCGTCGAGCGTCGCTGGAATCCGCTCGAGACGGGAGAGAAGCTGCTTCTGCCGGTCCGGCTGGATGGGGGGCGGCGGAAGGATGACGGCATAGACGCTGCCGAGACTCTGCTGGAGGTAAAAATCAGGGTTCTCCCGCCACATCGGCATCACATCCAGCTCCCAATAGACGCGGGCGATGGCGGAGCCGAGGAGACGGTAGTCGATCTGGTCGGCAACCGAAGCTCCACTCAGGTCGAGAGCGCGCCACTGTCTCTCGAACTCCGCAATCCTCGTGTGATATCGCTTCACTGCCACAGGCGACCACTCCACCTTGAAGTCTTCTGCACGCTCGATGCGTGGAATGTCGTCGTTGGTGAATGGCTGCTCTGTCGCACGCCATGTCCAGAAGGATTCGCTCAGAGCTTCGAGCTTTGCGCGCTGAAACTGGGCGCTGGCCGGAATACACGAAAGGAAAAGGACTGCGCGGAGCAGCCGGAGGGCGACCTTTGAGGGTGGCATGCCCCTAAAGGTACATGGAGTGTCACGGTGCGGGAAGTCGAAAACGCTGGTCTGAATAAAACCGCAGATCCTTCGACTCTGCCGCTCAGGATGACACCGTTCAGAAGAGATTCCGAACGTTATGCCACTTAGGGTACTCGGTAGTGCGCTATTCGATGACGCGTACGCCGCCCTGCCCTACGAGTTCTTCCACCCGATCGATAAAGAGACGATCGGCTGCGACCATGACACCGTTGGGCTCAAGCACGGCGCAGAATTCCCCAGGCTCCTCGAGGTCAAGCAACAGCTTGCCCTTGCCGGGAGCGGCCACCAGGAGGGCGTGCAGCTTTTCGAGTAGTGCGGCATCGGGGTTATGCAGCGGTACCCTGATCCGCAGGGCCTCGGGCAGCTTGATCTTCACGTCTTCGAGCGCCTGAATGTTCGAGAGCGCAAGCTTGGGAGCGGAATCCTCTTCGCCGCGCAGGACGCCGCGCACCAGCACAGGAACCTCGATCTTCAGCTTCTCGGCCAGCTTTTCGTAGGACTGCGGGAAGGCGATCAGCTCGATCTTCCCGGTCGTGTCCTCGAGAGTAGCCTGCGCGTACAGCTCGCCGGAACGCTTCGACTTGGCGACCTTCAACCCGGTGATGACCCCCGCGATCTGGATCTCATTCTGCGGCTGCTCGTCGCGTCCCCGGCGGAAGACCTGCGGCTCAGGCTTCATCTCGCAGGCGGTCGCCGTATCGACGACCTTCATGTTGCGAAGTTTTTCGCGGTACTTGTCCATCGGGTGACCGGAGACGAAGAAGCCGAGCACCTCTTTTTCATTCTGGAGACGAGTGTGCTCATCCCACTCGGGCACATTCGGTAGAGCGTGCTCGCTCGATCCTCCTGCACCCGGACCGGCGTCGAAGATTCCGAACAGGCCATGCTGACCTGCTGCAGCATCGCGCTGCGTCTTCTGCGCCTGCTCCATCGCCTTGTCGAGAGCTGCGGTGGTCTGTGCCCGAGCCCCGAAGCTGTCCATCGCCCCGGCCTTGATCAACGACTCGAGAACGCGCTTGTTCAGCTTGCTGAGATCGACCTTTTCGCAGAACTCCCAGAGTGAAGCGAAGCCCTGCTTCCCTTCCTTCCGCAGGTCAGTGCGGGCAGCGATGATCGACTCGATGGCATTGTGGCCGACGTTCTTGATTGCGGCCAGACCGAAGCCAATGGCCTTCTCTTTCTCCGTAACGATCGGTGTGAAGTTCGCGTCGGAGAACTGCACGTTCGGCGGAACGACGGGAATGTTCATCTCGCGGCATTCGCCGATGTACTTGACAACGTTCTCGGGCTTCGAGGTTTCGCTGGTCAGCAGCGCTGCCATGAACTCGACCGGATAATGCGTCTTGAGCCACGCCGTGTGATAGGCGAGCAGAGCGTAGGCGGCTGAGTGCGACTTGTTGAAGCCATAACCAGCGAACTGTTCCATCAGGTCGAAGAGCTGGCCGGCCTTGTTCTTGTCGAATTTGAGCTGGGCAGCGCCGGCCATGAACGTGTCGCGCTGTTTGGCCATCTCCTCGGGGTTCTTCTTACCCATCGCCCGACGCAGAAGGTCTGCGCCACCGAGTGAGTAGCCACCGATGGCGGAGCTGATCTGCATGACCTGCTCCTGGTAGACGATGACGCCCAGCGTCTCTCTCAGGATCGGTTCAAGCTCGAGGAACATGTATTCGACCGCGCGGCGGCCCCACTTGCGCTCGATGAAGTCGTCGATCATGCCGCCCTGGATCGGACCGGGACGGTAGAGCGCGTTGAGAGCGGTAAGGTCTTCGACGGTGGTGGGCTTGTAGCGGCGCAGCACGTCGCGCATACCGCCGGATTCAAACTGGAAGACACCTGACGTCAGCGCGCGGTGGAAGACCTGCTCATAGGTCTTTTCGTCGTCGAGCGGGATCTTCGACATGTCGATCACCTCGCCCGTCGTCTGCTTGATCAGGTTCAGGCAGTCGTCGATGACGGTCAGTGTCGTGAGCCCAAGGAAGTCCATCTTGAGCAGGCCCATCTTTTCGACGGCCTTCATGTCGTAGGCGGTGACGGTGGCATCGTCCTTGGTGCGGGTGACCGGAACAAGCTCGGTAAGCGGCTTGGGAGCGATGACGACACCGGCGGCGTGTACCCCGGCGCCGCGAACCAGGCCCTCGAGCCGCATGGCCGTGTCGATCAGTTCCTTGATCTTGGGATCATTCTCGTAGGCCTGCGCCAGGGGCCCGTTATCCTTGAGCGCAGCGTCGATGGTGATCCCGATCGTCGGTGGAATCATCTTGGCGATGCGGTCGACTTCGCCATAGGGCATCTCGAGTGCGCGACCTACGTCCTTGATGGCGGCCTTGGCTGCCATGGTGTTGAAGGTGATGATCTGCGCGACCTGGTCGATGCCGTACTTGCGCTTGACGTACTCGATCACCTCGCCGCGCCGGTTCATGCAGAAGTCGATGTCGATATCAGGCATGGAGACGCGCTCAGGGTTGAGGAAGCGCTCGAAGAGCAGCTCGTTTTGGAGCGGGTCGATGTCGGTAATCTCCATCACGTAGGCGACCAGCGAGCCTGCGGCCGAACCACGGCCTGGACCTACGGGGATCCCCTGCTCCTTCGCGTAACGGATAAAGTCCCAGACGATCATGAAGTAGCCGGGAAACTTCATCTGTTTGATGCAGTCTAGCTCCCGGTTCAGGCGATCTTCGTAGTCGGCGATGGTCTTCTTGAGCAGGCCATTGGCGCGAAGATGCGCGACGTTGGTCTCGAGACGCTTCTTCAGCCCCTCGCGACAGACCGCTTCGAAGTAGCTGTCGAGGTCGTAACCCTCGGGCAGAGGAAAGTCCGGGAAGGGATTGTCGACCTTGCTGAGCTTAAGGTTGCAGCGGTCAATAAACTGCATGGTGCGCGTGCAGACGTCGGGGTTGTCGGCAAAGAGACGGTGCATCTCCTCCGCCGACTTGATGTAGAACTCCTGCGTGTCGAACTTGAAGCGGTTGGGGTCATTCATGCTGCCCGCGGTCTGCACGCAGAGCAGAATTTCATGGGCGCGGGAGTCGTCGTTGGCGACGTAATGGCTATCGTTGGTGGCGATGAGCGGGATGCCCAGCTCTTTCTCCATCCGGTAGAGCGCCTCGCGCACAGGCTTGTCCGGCTCAAGACCGTGGTCCTGCACCTCGAGGAAGAAGTTGTCCTTGCCGAACATGTCGTGGAACATGCCCGCAGTCTTCTTGGCTTCCTCGTACTTCCCTGCCATTAGGTTCTGGTTAAGCTCGCCCGCAAGGCAGCCGGAGAAGGCGATCAGACCCTTGGTGTGCTTTGAGAGAAATTCCTTGGAGACGCGCGGCTTGTGATAGAAGCCGTGCAGCGCGGCCTCGCTCGTCAGGCGGACGAGGTTGCGGTAGCCCTCTTCGTTTTCTGCCAGCACCAGGAAGTGGTTGTAGCCGCCGGACATCTCGCGGTGATCCGCCGTCTCGGACAGATAGAGCTCACAGCCGAGGATGGGCTTGATGTCCTTCTTCTTCATGGCGTCGAAGAAGTGGACCGCGCCATAGATGTTGCCGTGATCCGTCATGGCGGCGGCCTTCTGACCGATCTTGCTCAGGTGACCGGCAAGCTTATCGACATCGCAGGCGCCGTCGAGCAGGGAGTAATCAGTATGAAGATGAAGGTGCGTAAACTCGGCGGCCATGACTCTATGTTAAGCCCGCTGTCCGTGAGGAAAACGCGTCCCTAATTACTGCGCCGCACCTCGGTTGGTTCCCTGCTCATCCCACGAGACTTTCCGCGAGGTTGTAGTAGAGATCCACTGCCTCAAGCAGCTCCTTCTTCGCGATCTTCTCGTCCGGTGTATGGGCGACGTGAATGGTTCCCGGCCCCAGAAGGAAGGGCTCGCCCCAGGCAGTCAGCGAGGGAATGTCAGTCGTGAACTTGGCCACCATCGTAGGCAGATCGCCCACCTTGCGCATCCTGACAAACGGCAGATCGAGCGAGAAGCTCACCTCAGCGCGATCCCCCACCGTGCGCAGGATGTTCTGCCGGATCTCCTCCGATGGCCCGACCAGGCGGATCAGGATGTGGGCTTCGGCTTTGTCCGCGATGACGTTTGGGGCGCGTCCGCCCTCAATCAGTCCCACATTGAGGGTCGAGGGACCAATCTCCGGCTCCACCGGCAGGGGCATGGCAAGGACGTCGTGCAGCGCTTCCACAAGCTTGTTGATGGCGGAGTCGCCCAGCTCCGGATAAGCGGAGTGAGCCATCTTCCCCCGTGCTCGCAACTCGACGCGCAGAGCGCCTTTCGAGGCGAGAGCAAGGCGGTTCTCGGTCGGCTCGCCGTTGATCAGGAACTTCGATCCCTTGGGATGGAGGTTGGCCTCCTTGGCTCCCGCGGAGTCGCGCTCCTCCCCTACAACAAACAGCAGGCCAACCTTTACGCCGGCCTCGCGCAGACGGTCCGCCGCGGCAACCTGCGCCGCGATAATTCCCTTGGCATCGCAGGTGCCGCGGCCATACAGAAAGTCGTCATCTTCCTTGCAACCGAAGAACGGCGGAACGGTGTCCATGTGAGTCGAAAAAACGAGATCGGGAGTGACTCCCTCCATCGCCGCATATACGTTGAATCGCTCCCCGTCGCCTGCGCCGGGAGTCAGGATCCGGTCCGGCTGGCTGACCGGCATACGCTCGACAACGTAGCGCTGTTCTTCCAGGTATTCGTGCAGAAACGCTCCCGCCAGCCCCTCCCGGTACGTGGTGGATTCGATATCGACGAGTTGCCGGGTAAGCTGAATAGGATCAACTGGCATATGGTTTCAGCATACGACACAGTACTATAGGGCCCGACCTCCCGGGATTGATTTGCATCGGTTAAACTGAACATGGTGATTAACATGACGTTGTCCTCGCCGGGATCGGTCATTCGATCCGTTGACGATCTTCGCGGCCCCGCCGGAAAACTCGAGGCAGTTTTGAACTCCGGGCGCGACGATGCGCGGTACTCCGCACTGGTGTGCCATCCGCACCCATTGGGCGGTGGAACGATGCACAACAAGGTCGTCTATCACGCGATGAAGGTCTTCTCCGGGCTGGGCCTGCCGGTGCTGCGGTTCAACTTTCGCGGCGTCGGGCTGAGCGAAGGTACGCACGATCACGGTCCGGGTGAACTCAACGATGCGAGGGCGGCGCTCGACTGGCTCGATGCGAATCTCGGGCTGCCCGTCCTGCTGGCGGGCTTCTCTTTCGGCTCTTTCATTGGGTTGCAGGCTGGATGCGGCGATCCACTCGTAAAGGGGATGATCGGTCTGGGTGTGCCTTACCGCGCGGAAGGCCGCAGCTATGCCTATGAATTTCTCGATCGCTGCACTCAGCCGAAGCTCTTCATCAGTGGAGCCGAGGATCAGTTCGGTCCGCGACAGCTTGTCGCTCCTATCCTCAAGCATGCGTCTGACCCAAAGGAGATCGTCTGGATTGAAGGGGCTGAGCACTTCTTTCAAGGCACACCCTCTTCTCCCGGCGCAAAGCTCCCGCAGATGCAGGACGCGCTGCGCTCCTGGCTGAAGAATACGTTCGAACTCGAAGAACCGGTCTAGCCTAGGCCGCAGGAGTTGAGAGCCAGTCTCCCATCGCGCCGTTGCATGCCTCAGGCATCTCTTCGAAGGGAATGTGGCCGACGCCGGGCAGCACCAGAAGGCTGGACCGCCGCAATTTCCGTCGCAACCGTTCCGCCGATTCAAGACCTACGGCGCGATCGCGATCTCCCCAGATCAGCAAGGTCGGCTTCTCCGCCAGTCCGGACAGGACATCCCGGAGCTTCCGCATATCCGAGGACCATCCGCTGACGATGCTGAGCACGTGATCGATCGTGCCCGGTACATGCAGTCCCGCCGTGTATCCGTCCAGTGCGTCGCTGGCCACTCGGGCAGGGTTTCCGTACATGCGGCTGAGTGCCGTGGCCTTCAGCCGTCGAGGCAGCCATGGAATCTGGCGGGCCAGCCACATTCCGCCCCGGGTCTGGTAGAAGCTGATAAGCTGGCGGCCAAGATCGCAGTACGGATTCGCCGGTGCAAAGAGGATCAGGCTACGAACGCGGCCAGGGTGACGCGCAGCCAGCATCATCGCTACTGCTCCCCCGTGAGAGTGTCCCGCTATGTCTGCGATATCCAGCCCAAGCGCATCCATGCAGGCACAGACACGATCCGCGGTCGCTTCCAGGCTGGCGTCCAATCCGGCAACCCGCTCGGACTCTCCCATATTGAGCAGATCCACAGCGTAGACAGTGGCATGCTGCGCGAGAAAATGGATGTTATTTCTCCAGTTTCTGGCCGAGCCCACCAAGCCATGCAGGAGAAGCAAAGGCCTCCCAGAACCCGCTCGATGGTAGTGAAGCCGGGCATTATCCACAAGGACGTAGCCCTCCTCCATCACCGTTCGAGTTTGCGAGCTATTCACAGGAAGATGCCTCAGAAATTTATGTTACAGGAAAGTTAATTCGAATCAGGAAGTCCCTTGGCTCTCCCGCGAATTTTATTCGCAGCCGGTCACAAAGTCGCCGGGTTTGCAGCTCTCCTGTTCTACATCGCAAAAAGGTTTCTATCTCTTATTTGCAAAACGGGTTATGATTTTTCATAGAAGTGGGGATCCACGACGATATAAACCCACGTCGTTCTTAGGCTCACGGTTTGGAACTCCATGTGCTAAGAACTTGATAAAGGCCAATGAAAGACGCCGCCCAAACGCGTATTTTGGCCGTCGCCCTTGCGATTGCGACGCTGGCGGCGTGTGTCCTCGCGCTGATCAATCTCCAGCGGGAGAACGGCTTCGAGATCCCGACAGACGGCGTGACGTGGATGGAGTCGGCAGGGGGTCTACGGGCCGACCATGTTCCTGCAGGGTCCCCCGGAGACAGGGCAGGCATCCGGACCGGGGACATTCTGGTCGGCGTCAATGAGCACCCTGTCGAACGAACCGCGGCGCTGGTTCATCAGATGTTCCACAGCGGGATCTGGGCGCACGCAAACTACTCCATCCTGCGTCCCCTCAAGCACGCGACGGACCTGAAGAATGCGGCCAAGCTGGACATTCAGGTCATTCTGGTTCCGACAGACCGCTCTATCAATCAGGGCCTCCGGTTTATCGCTCTTGTCTACCTGAGCATCGGCCTTTATGTCCTGTTCCGGCGGTGGACGGCTCCCAAGGCTACTCATTTCTATGTCTTTTGCCTGGTCTCCTTCGTCTTGTACGCCTTCAAGTACACGACGGAGCTGGATACCTTTGACTGGATCATCTACTGGGGCAACATAGCTGCAGGTGCTCTCCAGCCCGCTCTCTTTCTCCACTTCGCCGTCAATTTCTCCGACGACTACAAGGAACCGGCGAGCCGTCTGCGACGGCGTATCCTCTGTACCGCTCTTTATCTGCCTGGGTTATTCCTGATTGGGCTCCAGAGCTGGGCCATCGCCTACTGGTCGGCGACCGGGGTGCTGCGCCATCGGTTGGACCAGATCTCGGTGGCGTATCTTGCTCTCTACTATGTAACGGCAGCGGTCATCTTCCGCATCCGTTATCGGCGTGCCGAGTCGGCCCTCGAACGCCAGCAGTTGAAGTGGCTGACGCGGGGAACGATGCTCGCGATCACTCCATTCACGCTCGTATACGCGATTCCCTACCTCGCCGATGTCCATGTGCCCAGCCTGCTCACCAAGCTCGCTGGGCTTTCGTTGGTCTTTCTTCCACTTACCTTTAGCTGGGCGATCGTTCGCTATCGGCTGATGGATGTGGACCTGATCTTCAAGCGAGGCGTGACCTATACGTTAGCGACCGCATCCCTTGTCGGTCTTTACTTCGCGGTGGTGGCCCTGACCGCCGAGATGGTCCATGCACGGCTGCCAAGCCTGAAGACCTGGGGCCTGCTGCTGGCCATCATCGTCACCGGGTTGATCTTCGATCCTCTGAAGCGAGCCATCCAGGGAAGAGTGGATCGCATGTTCGACCAGCGGCGATTTGACTACAAGGTGACCCTGGTCGAGTTTGGCCGCGGGCTCAACTCGCAGACCGATCTCCGCGCTCTTTTGGATTCGATCGTCGATCAGCTGCCGCAGGCGCTTCTCGTTACCCGGGTGGCTGTATTTCTTGCCCACGAGACGGAGAGCCGGCCTGCCCAGGAGACCTTTGAGCTGGCGGCCTCTCATGGCCTAACCAATCTCTCTCCCTCTGAGCTCAAATCGCTCGATGTCGGCTTCCTCGACTTCGACCGTCCGGAGGCAAACAACCACCTGTTCCTTGAGAACCCGCAGCAGGTCCTCCGACTGCCAGAGATGCAGCGACTGAGCGCCGCCCGGCTCGACCTGAACTACTATGTTCCCTGTCGCGTGGCAAACCGGGAGGGTGCAGGCACTCGTACCGTCGCCGTCATCGGGCTGGGCCGTACGAACGACGGAGACTTCCTCTCGAGCGAGGAGATGGAGGTTCTGGAGTCACTGGCCGGATATATTGGCATCGCCATCCAAAATGCGCAGCTCTATCGCAAACTGGAGCAGAAGATCACTGACTTCGAGCGGCTGAAGGAGTTCAACGAGAATATCGTTGAATCCATCAACATCGGAATCCTGGCTGTTGATCTGGACGACCGTGTGGAGAGCTGGAACGCGCAGATGGAGGTGCTGCTTGCCAAACCTCGAGCAGCCGCCCTCAGGCAGCCCATCTCGGAGCTGTTTCCAGCAGACTTCATCGCCCGGTTCAATGCGATTCGGGACGAACAGGGTACCCATACCCTCTATAAGTTCCGCCTTGCTCTTCCATCCGGCGAGAGTCGAGTGGCGAATATCGCGATCGCTCCGCTGGTGACGCGTAACTTCATCACGATCGGGCGCATCATCCTGGTCGATGACATTACGGAGCGCATCCAGATGGAGGCCCAGCTCACCCAGTCGGAGAAGCTGTCTTCCATCGGTCTTCTGGCGGCAGGCGTCGCCCACGAGGTCAACACCCCGCTCGCTGTCATCTCAAGCTATGCCCAGATGCTGACCAAGCATATGCGCGATGACGAGCGCCTGGCTCCGGTGCTTGAAAAGATCACGCAGCAGACCTTCCGGGCCTCCGAGATTGTGAATGGCCTTCTCAACTTCTCGCGAACCAGCGGGAGCGAGTTCACCAACGTGGACCTGAACGAGCTTCTGACCGACACGCTCGTTCTTCTGGAGCACCAGCTCAAAACCGCACAGATTCGTGTCGAGACCAACTTCGACTCCCAGCTGCCCCCCATCCACGGAAATCGCGGCAAGCTGCAGCAGGTCATCCTCAACCTTATGCTTAATGCCAAGGACGCCATGTTCGGAAGGCCCGGGGCTACCCTCCGGATCGCTACCTTCCGGGGTGCAGGCCGGGTTCTGATCCGCATTCAGGACACTGGAGCAGGTATCGAGCGTGAGCATCTGAATCGCATCTACGACCCGTTCTTTACGACGAAGACCAAGCCGCAGGAAGGCGGTCATAAGGGGACGGGACTCGGTCTCGCCGTAACCTACGGCATCATGCAGGAACACGCTGGAAAGATTCATGTCGAGAGCGAGGTCGGCGTTGGCACGGCGTTTCAGCTAGAGTTCCCTGTCTCCTCCAGCCGGACACTCGCTCCACCCGTAGCCATTCCTGTCTCAAAACAGGAGCCCGATAGGAAGACGATTCATGCCTGAGATCACCACAGACGCGCTCGAGGAATCCACGACACAACGAAGCGCAGATCATGTTGCGGGAAGCCCGCGAATTCTCATCATCGACGACGAAGCCGCCATCCGCGAGTCGTTGGAAACGATGCTCACCCTGGAAGGGTTCTCCGTCACGCTGACATCGGACGGGCCTTCGGGCATGGAACAGCTGGCACGCAATCAATATGATCTGCTGCTGCTGGACCTTGCTCTGCCGGGAGAGAGCGGCATGGACCTTCTGCCGCGCATCGTCGAGATGTATCCCACGCTGCCGGTCATCATGATCACGGCCTTCGGAACGATGGGCAACGTCGTGGATGCCATTCGCGCAGGCGCTGAGAACTTCGTCCAGAAGCCGTGGGATAACGAGAAGCTGCTCGCCGACATTCGCACGGCCATCGCACGCCATCGCGCAGAAGAAGAAGTCGTTCAGCTCAAGCGCACCCTCAAGCAGCGTTACAACTTCGAAAACATCGTCGGCAAGAGCGAGCCGATGCTCAAGCTCTTCGACCTGGTTGCGCAGGTCGCGCCAAGCCGTTCCACCATTCTGATCCAGGGAGAGAGCGGCACAGGCAAGGAACTGATCGCCAAGGCCATTCACGCCAACTCCCCGCGCCGTGAGCGGCCCTTCGTTCCGGTAAACACCGGTGCCGTTCCCTCCGAACTGCTGGAATCCACACTCTTTGGGCACGTCAAAGGAGCCTTCACCTCCGCCATCTCCGCCAAGAAGGGGCTGTTCGAGGTCGCCAACGGAGGCACCCTGTTCCTCGACGAGATCGGAACCATGACGATGGATATGCAGGCCAAGATTCTGCGTGTGCTGCAGGATCGACGGTTCATGCATCTCGGCGGAACCCAGGAGATCCAGGTCGATGTTCGGATCATCGCGGCAACTAACGTCAACCTGCAGGATGCCGTACGGGCGGGCCGCTTCCGCGAAGATCTCTTCTATCGGCTGAACGTGATTACGCTCGAGCTTCCTCCACTCCGCTCGCGCCGCGAAGATATTCCGCTGCTCGCCTCACACTTCCTTAAGGTCTACTCCACCGAAAACGGCATGGAGGAGCGCACGCTGTCGCCTGAAGCGATGCGCGTCCTGATGGACTACGAGTGGCCCGGCAATGTGCGTGAGCTGGAAAACGCGATGGAGCGCGGTGTCGTTCTATCCACTGCCAAAGTGATTCATCCGGAGCTTCTGCCGGCACAGCTGACGGGAAATACCTATTCGGCGACGCTGCTCGAACAGCAGCCCAACGCTTCGCTCTTCGATCTGATGGAAGAGATCGAGCGTCGCATCATTGGCGATCGCCTCGAACGCTGCCACTGGAATCAGACGGAGGCCGCCGAGTACTTCCGTATTCCTCTATCGACGCTCAACCAGAAGATCAAACGGCTGAACGTAGAGATCAAGAAGCGCAATCGCGATTAGATCTGTGGCGATTCAGCCGGATCAGCGAACTTCCGGCTGGATCACGATCTTCATCGAGCCCGGCTGCGGATTCGAAGCCAGCTCGATGGCCTCCACTGCATCCTCGATCGAGAAGCGATGCGAGATCAACTGTGTCAGGTCGAAGCCGTTGTGCGCACCTTCGAGAACGAGTCGCGAAACGTCATCCTGAATCGCAACCGAGGCGCTGTACGAGCCCATCAGCGTCTTCTCGTCCATGCACACAGCCGCAGGATCAAAGGGCGCCTCGCCATGCTGGGTCGCGGCAAACAGCATGACACGTCCGCCCGGACGGATTGCATCCATGGCAACCTGAATCAGCGCATTGCCTCCGACTGCAACCAGGGCGACATCGACACCGCGTCCTTCGGTTGCGGCCCTGGCCTCGACGATCACATCGCCTCGCGCATCGAGGGGACGGTCCAGACCAAACTTCGCGGCGACAGCGTGGCGCTCGGCATAAAGATCGCTGGTCAAAACGGTCGCTCCCGTCCTGCGGGCCAGCGCCGCCAGCAGAACTCCGATCGGTCCCTGCCCTATCACCAGCACGGTGTCGTCGCCCTCAAGCCCGAGCATCTCGATTGCCTTGTAGCAGGTGTTTACCGGCTCGATGAAACATGCCTGCTCGAACGAGACATCGTCGGGAATCTTCACCAGACCGCCGCGCACGATCCATTCCATCACCCGGATGTATTCGGCAAAGCCGCCGCCCGAGGCCTCAAAGCCCGCCGTGCAACCCACCTTCTTGTAGGTCTCGCACTGCGCGAAGGTTTGTTTGCGGCAGTAGAAGCACTGGCCGCACGGTATGTGGTGATAGGCCATCACGCGATCCCCCACGGCAAACCCGGAGACTCCTTCTCCGATGGCAGCGATGGTGCCCGCCATCTCATGCCCGAAGACACGGGGCGCGGAGTGTGACCCCGTATGAATCTTCTTGAGATCCGTACCGCAGATCCCGCAGGTATCGATCTTCACCAGCACCTCTCCCGGACCAATCTCGGGCACTGGAATCGTCTCGATACGAACATCGTTGATGCCCCGATACACGGCGGCTCGCATGGTCTGCGGTACAGCAGTCATTTCGTTACTCACGGATTAGCTTGCTCCCATTGGGTGGGTTCGCCCCACGATCTCTTCGCTCAGAAACCTGTTTACACCTTCTGCCAGCGCACGCGCGGCGACTGCGCTGTTCCTTCCCAGCTCCAGCAGTGACCCCCAGAACCGTGGCCGCAGCGCCACATGCGCCAAAAACTGAGGCATCTGCATCTGGCCCTGAACATCGATGAAGCGGTTCAGGTCCGGTAGCTCGGCGTCAGCTGCATCCGATACTGCCTTGAAGCAGAAGAATGGCACGCCGCGCATCTGGGCCAGGCGAGCCACCGTAGCCGCTTCCATATCCACCAGGGTGGCTCCATAACTCTGGTTCAATCGATGCTTCTCTGCGGCCCCAGCCACGTCTGGAGTCGTCACCAGGCGCGTGGACCTGTCGCCCGCGGCCGATGAGAATCGCTCCCCTGTCTGGGCATCAATGATCTCTCCAGGAGCATAGCAATGGCCGGTCTTCATCTCCGGCGCCAACGCACCCGCCCACCCCACAGAGAGGACGACGTCCAACGC
Organism: Edaphobacter sp. HDX4; assembly: GCF_036877565.1. NCBI lineage: Bacteria > Pseudomonadati > Acidobacteriota > Terriglobia > Terriglobales > Acidobacteriaceae > Edaphobacter > Edaphobacter sp. HDX4. The sequence goes on along the minus strand of NZ_JAEDXW010000002.1, from coordinate 328,705 downwards.
TCCAAGAAACTCAGCCGCCGTGAAGGCGCGCAGCGCAGCGTTTGAGCCCATCCCCCCGCTGACGGCAATCAGTTCATCTCCCTGCCGCTCTGTCCTCCAGATCGAGAGTCCTCTGACGCCGGAACGCTGCGGCTCCCATCCTCGTACCAGTGGCTTCAACTCTCCCGGCAGCGCTGCCACAATCCCTACCCTCATGACGATCTTCCGCCGGGAGCAGGCGCATAGCCGTGGGTCACGAACCAGTGGATCGCGGAACGGAGCGCGTGATAGATGGGAATATTTTTGAAACCGAGCTCTTTCTCCGCCTTCGCAGACGATGCGAACATCATCTTCTTCCCCATTCGCACAGCCTCGACCGTTGCTCGCGGCTCCTTCTTCAGCAGCTTGCCCGTGAAGGTCTCATCGAAGAAGGCGAATGCCATCGCGACGCCATGAGGAACCTTCATGGTCGGTGAAGGCAATCCCGTAATTGCCGACATGCGATCGAGAATCTGCTTCAGGGTGAGGTTCTCGCCGCCAAGGATGTATCTCTCACCCGGTCTTCCCGTATCGAGTGCGACGAAATGCATTCTCGCGACCTCTTTTACATCCACCAGGTTGAGCCCCGTATCCACATAGGCGGGAAACTTGCGATTGAGAAAGTCGACGATGATCCTTCCCGTAGGAGTCGGTTTCGCGTCACCCGGTCCGATCGGCGTCGTTGGATTCAGGATCATCACGTGCTGCCCTGCGGCGGCAGCCTTGATGGCCTCCTGTTCTCCCAGGAACTTCGATCGCTTGTAGTGGCCGATCATGTCCGCCAGCGAGACGGGAGTGTCTTCATCGACCACCGTACCGTCCGAGCGAAATCCCATCGTGGCTACACTCGACGTGTACACAACACGAGAGACGCCGACCTCGCGCGCCAGGCGCAGAAGCTCTCGCGTGCCGTCGACGTTGGCCGCATACATCTCCGCCGGATCGCGAACCCACAGTCTGTAATCTGCGGCTACATGGACCAGTGCATCGCAGCCGGTCAACGCGCTTCGCAGAGCCTCAGGTTGTCGCAGATCGCCGATCACCGTCTCGGCATCCAGACCTTCCAACGACTGTAGGTTGCTGGTCGTCCTGGTTAACAGACGCAGCTTCGCACCCTCGTCCGCATACTTCCGGGCCACGTGGGATCCTACAAAGCCTGTCGCTCCAGTTATAAATACGCGCACGTCTTGTCTTTCCCCGATGGGGCGGAATCCAGCGAAGCGGCTTAGTCCAGCTTCTCGGGTTCTATCTGAATATTCTTCTCGCCGGCGGCCTTCTTGGCCCAGTACTTTTTAACCCACGCCTCGAAGGTCTTTCCCGCCGCAGAATCGCGCCCGGTAAAGGCCAACGCCGCGACGTCGGAGTACGCCACGTTCACCTTGGTCCGGTCATTCGATGGAATAACGCGGACGAAGGAGTCCTGGAGGGAGGCGCCGCTGCGCCGGTCAAAAAGATAGCCTTCGAGCTTCGTGCCGTCCTTGCGGGTGATTGTTACGTCTCCGCGATAATCGAAGGCCTTCTCAAGAGCTTCGCGAATCTCGGCATCCGTTGCGATGCTGGGAATCCAACCCTCAAGATTCTCCTTCTCACGACCGGCGATATGTTCCAGCTCATCCGCGCTGTGTTGGCGAAGCTGCTCAATTTTTAGATGTTCCTGCTGTTCCGTCGCCATCGCGCCTAATCTCCTGAGACCGTCTGCAGTTCTTCGCTGGAAGTTGCCTGAATCTGAACCAGGGGAGTGCTGTGTTCCGGCTTCCACTCGTTCAGCAGCTTCTGCGCATCCGCGTCGGGGTAGGTCGAGGGGAACATGTACTTCTTCGCGGTCACCAGGAATCCCTTCAGCGAGCTGAAGTTGTAATCCACGGCACTCGCCTCATGGCCGGAGTGCACCATGCAGTTGGCGCAGCGCGGGTTTCCGCTCTTAGCGCCGTAGTTCTCCCAGTCGGTGGTGTCAATCAGCTCCTGGAAGGTATCGGCATAGCCGTCCTGCAATAGGTAGCAGGGTTTCTGCCAGCCAAAGATCGAGAAGGTCGGCATACCCCACGGCGTGCACTCAAAATTTTGTTTGCCCATCAGGAACTCGGCAAAGAGCGGATGCGTGTTGAACTCCCATGACTTCTTGCGATTGGACAGAATCGCACGGAACAGTCGGCGCGACTTGGCCTTGCCGAGGAAGTGGTTCTGGTCGGGAGCCTTGTCGTAGGTGTAGCCCGGCGAGACCATCATGCTCTCAACGCCTGCCTCCATCAGCTGGTCAAAGTGGCGACGCACGCTGTTGGGGTCGGCGCCGTCAAAGAGCGTCGTGTTGGTGGTCACTCGGAAGCCTGCTGCCACGGCGGCGCGGACACCTTCCATGGCAATGTCGTATCCGCCTTCGCGGCAGACGGAGAAGTCGTGATGCTCCCTCTCTCCATCGACGTGGACCGAGAAAGAGAGATACTTGGAGGGCTTGAAGAGGTGAAGCTTCTCCTTCAGGAGCAGCGCATTGGTGCACATGTAGACGTACTTCTTTCGCGCCACCAGTCCGGCAACGATCTCCGGCATCTTAGGATGCAGCAGCGGCTCTCCCCCCGGGATGGAGACCATCGGGGTTCCGCACTCTTCCACAGCCTTGAAGCACTCCTCGGGAGTCAGCTCGGACTTCAGAATGTGTGCCGGATACTGAATCTTCCCGCAACCGGCGCAAGCCAGGTTGCAGCGAAAGAGGGGTTCAAGCATAAGCACCAGCGGATATCGCTTCCGCCCCTTGAGCTTCTGCTTCAGTACGTACGATGCGACCGTCCACGCCTGTGAGATCGGTACTGCCATGCGGAGATTCCTCCAGAAATTCTTTTTTATGCAACAGCCGATTCGGCTGCCTCGCGCTTCATTGCGCGCTCATATGTCGTCAAAGCCAGCAGCGGAAAGTACTGCTTATATAAGTGATATCCCAGGTAGAACACCCGCGGGAAGCCGGTTCCTGTGTAGTAACTCTCGCCGTTCCTGCCTGGTACCAGCTCATCCCAGCTTCCATCCTCGTGCTGACGCTCGATCAGCCAGCGAACTCCTTTCGCAACCGAATCGGACCGGGTATCACCTGCGGCCAGCAGGCCAAGAACAGCCCACGCCGTCTGCGAGGGAGTGCTGGGACCGATGCCGCGCTGATTCGAATCATCATAGGTTCCGCAGGTCTCGCCCCATCCTCCGTCGGCGTTCTGCACCATACGGATCCACTCCGCAGCCTGTTGGATGGCGGGCTCGTGATTCCACATGCCCATCGCTTCCAGCCCCCGCAGGACCAGGAAGGTACCGTACAGGTAATTGACGCCCCAGCGCCCAAACCAGCTTCCATCCGACTCCTGCTCTTTAAGGATGAACTGGATAGCCTTCTCGACTCGCGGATCCTTGCGCGTCACCCCGTACTGCGCCAGCATCTCGAGCATGCGGCCCGTAATATCGACCGTCGGGGGGTCGAGCATCGCGTTGTGATCGGCGAACGGAATGTACTGGAAGATCATCTTCGTGTTGTCTTTATCGAAGCTGGCCCAGCCGCCGTTCTTGCACTGCATCGCCCACACCCAGTTCAGGGCGCGCTGACATACCTCGTAGTGGTACCGTTCCTTGGGGTGATCGACGCAGTTCAACGCAAGCAGAACCTGCCCGGTATCATCGACATCCGGGTAAAACTCATTGTTAAACTCGAAACACCACCCGCCAGGCTCCACATTCCTGACCTTCTCCGCCCAGTCGCCCTTGGTGCGGATCTCTTTGGTAAGGATCCAGTCGGCGGCTTTCAGCATACTCGGATCGGTTCGGCTCACTCCGGCCTCGCCCAGGGCGTACATTGCCTGTGCCGTATCCCAGACCGGGGGGAAGCACGGCTGCATGCGGAACGTCGGGGTGGGATAGTCGGGAGTTCCCTCAGGACAATCGATGCCCAGCTTTTCGAACTCGTCCATGGCTCGAATCAGCTGCGGGTCGTCCAGGGAGTAGTCCAGGCAGCGAAGCGCCACGATGGAGTTCAGCATCGCCGGATAGATAGCGCCCAGGCCATCGGATTTCTCAAACCGGGCCAGCATCCACTTCTCTGCCCTGCGGATCGCTACCTTCCGCAGCGGACGGATATGGACGCGCTCAAACCAGTGCACCATGCGATCGGTGAGAAGGAAGAAGTTCCTCCAGCCGATCAGTTTCTTGTCGTCCCAACGCAGGTGCAGATTGGCGTTCTGGCGGCCGCCTACAAAAAGTTCCTCTATCCCTTGCTCCGGATGAAGTTTCTTGAACGGCTTCTTCGCATAAATGATCGAAAGCGGAACGAGAATTCCGCGCGACCAGGAAGAGATCTCGTAGATGTTGAAGTAGAACCAGTTCGGAAACAGGACGATCTCCGGCGGAACCGCCGGTACAGCGTCATAGTCATACTGACCCAGCGCGCAGAGATAGATCTTAGTGAAGGTGTTGCATTCAACCACGCCGCCGTTGGCCAGAACCCATTCGCGAGCCTTGACCATCACCGGATCATCTTTAGACCATCCCATCAGCTTGAGGGCAAGATACGATTTGACGCCGTAGTTGATATTCGAAGGTCCGCCCGGATAGAGGCTCCATCCGCCGTCTTCATTCTGATGCCGAAGAATCTCGTTCAGCGCGCGCTGCATCTTTCCCGGCTCACCGGTTCCGAGCAGCGTATGCATAAAGATGTAGTCTGCCTCGAGCATCACATCTGCTTCGAGTTCTCCACACCAGTACCCGTCAGGATGCTGCTGCCCCAACAACCAGTCTTTAGCACGACGTATACCGTCGACCACCTGGTTCAAGCCAAGATCCATCCTGCCAAACCGGGGCTGCGCCGGGGAGGCTGGCATCTGCGGGTTTTGTGAAGTTTTACTCATCTAGGATTCTCTGACACTCAATGAATGTTGATCCTCAACCTGTGCGCTACTGCGCTGGCTGAGGGGCGGATGCAATAGCCTGTACGATCTCCGGCGGTAAACCAAAACGCACATTCTCGGGCATGACTTCGACCTCGTCGACCGAACCGTACCCCTTGCCCTGCAGGTAAGCCACGACCTCCTGCACCAGCACCTCAGGCGCTGAGGCTCCGGCGGTCACGGCGATTGCGTTCATGCCCTCCAGCCACTCAGGACGGATGTCGTCAGCCTTGTCGATAAGGTAGGAGTTCGTCCCCAGGTTCTGCGAGACCTCGACCAGACGGTTCGAATTGGAGCTGTTTCGCGATCCCACCACCAGGACCACATCCGCTCCGTGAGCCACATTCTTGACTGCGGTCTGACGGTTCTCCGTGGCGTAGCAGATATCCTGCGCATGCGGACCGACGATGTTCGGAAACTTCTTCTTCAACGCATCGATCATGTACTTCGCTTCGTCCAGCGAGAGCGTCGTCTGCGTCAAGTACGCCACCTTGTCGGGATCGGGAACCACGAGAGCATCGACCTCTTCCACAGTGGAGACCACCTGGGTCACATCCGGAGCCTCACCCTGGGTTCCCTCGACCTCTTCGTGATCGCGATGTCCCACCAGGACCAGCGAGTACCCCTGCTTGGCGAACTTGATCGCCTCCACATGCACCTTCGTGACCAGCGGGCAGGTAGCGTCGATCACCTTGAGCCCACGATCCTTCGCCCGCTGCCGTACGGCCGGTGAGACTCCGTGCGCCGAATAGATCACTCTCGCACCCTCGGGAACTTCATCCAGCTCGTTGACAAAGATTGCGCCCTTTTTAGCCAGATCATTGACGACATAGCTGTTATGCACGATCTCTTTGCGCACGTAGATAGGAGCGCCAAACGTCTCGAGTGCAATGCGTACGATATCGATCGCGCGCACCACGCCTGCGCAGAAGCCGCGAGGCTTGAGGAGAAGGACACGTTTGGTTGAAGTGGAAGAGCTGTTCTCGGAGACAGCAACCGGGTGCAGGGTTGTAGTGGTCGTCACCATATAAGTATAACCGCGATCAGGGGCGAAGACACCCTTTTCCGGGAACCTCCCCTGATCCTCACCCGGAGACCGGGACCACCGGTCCCGTCTCTCTGCGAGAAGGCTCGAAGAGCTCGCCTAAGCTTCTTTCGATTCAGATGCTTGCAGCCTTTTCAGGAACCACATTCAGCGTGGCCGCAGCTACACCGCAAGGTCATAAACTTGCGTCCATCCTCACATTGGGTCGAGCAGTACTTGCTGCCCGGCTGTGCCATGCACCCGCATCCTTGTTTTGCGCATTTTTGGGGAGTATTTGCCATCGCTAGACCCCTCCGGAGGGCCAGTCGTGCCTAGTCGGATGCAGCCTTCCCAGAGCAGGATGCGTGTACATACCCGCTCTTGCACGGAGCGAGGCGACGCTTCAGCGGCTGGTCGCCAGCAGATGTTCCGCGTGCTTCAGGCTGGTCTCCGTCAGCTTCTCTCCGCTCAACATTCTGGCGATCTCCCGAGCCCTCTCTTCGTCGTCCATGCGGCGGATCGCCGTCTGCGTCCTTCCCCGCTTCTCTGTCTTCTCGATCAGGAAGTGCTGATCCGCAAACGCAGCAATCTGCGGAAGATGGGTGATGCACAACACCTGCTGTCCACGAGAGAGCGTCTTCAGCTTCTTGCCCACCGCCTCCGCCGCGCGCCCTCCGATGCCGATGTCAATCTCGTCGAAGACCAGCGTTCGAGGCAGCGGGATCTTCTTCTTCTTTCCGCCACCCTGAACACCTTCCTCCACCGTCACCTTCAGAGCCAGCATCACGCGCGACATCTCTCCCCCCGAAGCGATCTCGTCCAATGGTTTCAGCGGCTCTCCTGCATTGGTCGCTATCTGGTACTGCACCTGGTCCCAGCCGTGCGCGGTCCATCCGGCCTGCGCCTCTTCCGGCATCACCTGTACCGAAAAACGCGTGCTCATTGCCAGATCGTTGATCTGCCCGACCGCCAGCTTCTCCAGTCTTTTGGCAGCCTCTCTGCGCGCGGCAGTCACTCTTCCCGCCGCCCCACGATAAGCCTCTCCATCTGCGGCCTGCTTCGCCGTCAGCTCCACCAGCAGAGCATCGCGATTCTCCACCTCCGCCAGCTTGCGCGAGGACTCCGCGCCAAAGGCGATCACCTCCGCCAGCGTCGGTCCGTACTTGCGTTTCAGTCGGTCCAGAGCAGCCAGCCGATCCTCAATCTCCTCCAGCCTGCCGGGCGAAGCATTCACATTCTCGGCGAACTCCCTAACCTCCGCCGCAACGTCCTCGACCGTTGCCTTCGCCATTGCAAGCTGCTGGGCCGCCGCCGCAAATCTCGAGTCGAATCGCGCCAGGTCTTCGACCTGCTTCAGTGCCGCACCAAGCGTCGTCTCGGCGGAGTTCTCGCTCTCATACAGAAACTCGTGGGCACTCATCGCCGCGGTATACACACGCTCCGAGTTCGCAAGGACGCGCTTCTCGGCCTCCAGCTGCGCATCTTCGTCCTCTGCCGTCAGACCAGCCTGCTCGATCTCCTTCGCCTGAAAGCGCCAAAGATCCGCCATCCGTAACCGGTCCTGCTCATCCGCCTCAAGCTCTGCCAGCTTTGTAGTCGTCTCGCGCCATGCCGCATAGCTGGCGGCCACGGCATCGGTCGCAATCTCTCCAAACCGATCCAGCAGCGTCCGCTGCTGCGCCTGGTCGAAGGCTCCCATCGTCTCTCCCTGGGAGTGGACCAGGGCAAGCTCCGGAGCGAGCAGCTTCAACACTCCAACCGTCGCCGGTTGATTGTTGATAAAGACGCGACCCTTCCCGTTCGCTCCGATCTCTCGTCGAAGCAGGACCTCGTCCCCCTCGGCATCGATGCCGTTGGCTTCGAGCACAGATGCTGCTCCCGGCGTCATCTCAAAGACGCAGGAGACCACCGCCCGTTCTTCGCCATGCCTCACCACATCCGACGAAGCTTTTCCACCCAGCAGCATCTGCAGTGCGTCGATCAGGATGGATTTACCGGCACCCGTCTCGCCCGTCATCAGGTTCAGTCCCTGGCCGAAACTGGCGACGGCGCGGTCGATCACAGCGTAATTTTCGGCACGTAATTCGAGCAGCATTCTCTCCCCGGCCTCATCGAACGGTGTACGCCGAGCATAGCAAATCCGCATAACCCTCGATCCACATCCCCAGCCCTCAACGAACTCTTCTGCGGTTGTGACCATATCCATCGCTTCTCCATCCAACAAAGCGCTAGAATCCGCCCGTGCGGTTTTCTTCCGAGGACACTACTTTGAACGCCATTCGCATCTTCTCCATCGCTGCTCTTCTCAGCGTTGCCTCTACTGCCCTCGCCCAGACGCCCCGCACACCTGTTCTGGTGGAGCTCTTCACCTCCGAGGGCTGCTCCAGCTGTCCTCCCGCCGACAAGCTGCTAGCCGTGCTCGAAACCCAGCAGCCCGTCTCCGGCGCTCACATCGTCGTCCTCGAAGAGCATGTGGACTACTGGGATCGCCAGGGATGGCGCGACCGTTTCTCGTCGTCACAGTTCACTCAGCGTCAAAGCTTCTACGCCCCGCGGCTCAACTTCGACGACTCCTATACCCCGCAGATGGTTGTCGACGGCCATACCCAGTTTCTGGGTAGCGATCCTGCCAAGGCGATCGCTGCAATCTCGCAGGCGGCGGAAGCACCCAAGATCGCTCTTTCGGTATCCTCTCCTGTCATCACCGGCAGATCCGTCAGCAGCTCAGTCTCGGCAGGAAAGCCTGACGCGAAGCTGCCGCACGGGGACATCTATGCCGTCCTTATCCAGCCTGCGGCCTCCACCCAGGTCAAAGGGGGCGAAAACGGCGGCAAAGAGCTCAAACATGTCAGTGTCGCTCGCTCGTTTGTGAAGATCGGAAAGCTGCAGGACCTCAACCGCGGCCCCATCGCCTTCAGGATCAATGCACCCGCCGAAACCGGTGCCGAAGGATTGCGTCTTATCGTCTTCGCTCAGCTTCCCGACCAGGGGGAGGTACGTGGTATCGCTGAGGTCGCAACCGTCGCCAGACCGTGACCATACTTTCGCATCCGGCCATCGACGCCAGCATCTAGAATTGTAGATAGATGGCCAGGAAGAAGACAGAAGCAACCGGCTCCAAAGACCCTGCAAAGAAACCGGCGCAGGACGACGAAGTCGTCGGTAAGGTCTACGACGGCCGCCTGATGCGGCGGCTGCTGACCTATCTGGGGCCCTACCGTCTCCAGGTAATCTTCTCTGCGATCGCTATCCTTATCAAGGCCGCGGCCGATGTCATGGGCCCCTACCTGGTCAAGGTTGCGGTGGATACCTACATGACCGGACCACCGGCGCGGCTATCCTGGCTGGCACGCCATCTGGACCCCCGCCCGATGACCGGCGTCACTCAGCTGGCGATGCTCTACCTTGGCGCTCTCACCATCAGCTTCGGTCTCGAGTTCGTCCAGACCTACCTGATGCAGTGGACCGGACAGAAGATCATGTTTGATCTTCGCAGCCAGATCTTCCGGCACCTGCAGCGGATGTCGCCTTCCTTCTTCGACCGCAATCCCGTCGGCCGTCTCGTCACCCGCGTTACTTCAGACGTAGACGCGCTCAACGAGATGTTCACCTCCGGCGTCCTCGCCATCTTTGAAGATGTCTTCGTCCTCGCCTTCATTGTCATCATCATGCTTCGCATGAGCTGGCCGCTGGCTCTCTTAACTATCTCGGTTATTCCGGCGATCCTGTACGTCACCAGCATCTTCCGCAAGCACGTTCGCGACAGCTACCGGCGTCAGCGCTCCGCCACCGCACGCATCAACTCCTTTACTCAGGAGTACGTCTCCGGAATGGCCATCGTGCAGCTCTTCAACCGGGAGCGACGCGCCTTCGATGACTTCTCTACCGTCAATGCCGAGAACAAAAGGGCCTGGACCGATGCCATCTTCGCCTATGCCCTCTACTACCCCATCGTGGAGCTACTCAGCTCCACCGCCATCGCCCTGGTCATCTGGCGCGGAGGAATCGGCATCCTCCATACCGAAACCTTTCGCTGGCTGACCCCGCACACCTACCAGATCCCCGGCAGCGGCGCCATCCATACCAGCCTCTTCGGTACCGTCAGCGTCGGTGTCCTCATCGCCTTCATCCAGTACGCCCAGCGCTTCTTCCGGCCCATTCAGGATCTCAGCGACAAATACAACATCCTTCAGGCCGCGATGGCGGCAGCCGAACGAGTCTTCAAACTCCTCGACACCCAGTCCGAGATCGTTCCACCGGCGCACCCGGTCGCCGGCGATGGCTCCGGCAGGGTCGAGTTCCGCGATGTCTGGTTCACCTACCAGGACTTGGACGAGCATCAGCTCGCACGCATCAAAGATGCCTCCCCCGCGGAGCTGCAATCCTTCGCCGATATCGAGTGGATCCTGCGCGGCGTCAGCTTCACCATCGAGCCTGATGAAACAGCCGCCATCGTCGGTCATACCGGCGCCGGAAAGACCACTATCACCGGGCTGATGATGCGTTTCTACGACATCCAGCGCGGCGAGATTCTCGTCGATGGCGTGGATGTACGCAGACAGGACCTGACTACCCTGCGTCGCCGCTTCGGCGTCGTCCTGCAGGACCCCTTCCTCTTCACCGGGACCATCGCCGATAACGTTCGCCTCGGTTCCAGCTGGATCACCGACGAGCAACTCGAACGGGCCTGCGACGAGGTCAACGTCGGCGACTTCATCCGCACCCTTCCCATGCAGTTCAAGGAGCCCGTGCAGGAGCGCGGAGCCACCCTCTCGACCGGGCAGAAGCAGCTCATTAGCTTCGCCCGCGCCCTGGCTCACGCGCCCCGAATCCTCATCCTCGACGAGGCCACCAGCTCCGTCGACACCGACACCGAGCTCCGTGTCCGCCTCGCCCTCTCCCGCATGATCACCGGACGCACCTCTATCCTGATCGCCCATCGCCTCTCCACCATCCAGCGGGCCGACACCATTCTGGTGATGCATAAAGGCCAGCTCCGCGAAAAAGGGACTCACCAGGAGCTGCTCGCTCAGCGCGGCCTCTACTGGAAGCTCTACCAGCTTCAGTACAAGGATCAGGAGCTCGGCGCAGCTCCAACGGGCGATGTCCGCCTCGAGCCGCTCGGAGCGGACTAGTCGCCTCGCCAATCCACCTCAGCCCCAAGTCCGTTCATTCTGAGCAGAAGGCGAAGAGTTCCTGCATTTCTTCTGTCCTCGCTCGAACCCACCGCGCGGCTGTGAACGCCGGGTGCCGGGTGCCCCACATCTCGATTCTGAGATGTGGGATGTAGGAACGACCAGCTTGGGGTTAAGGGATCAGTTTCCGGGCGTCGCACCAATCACCTCCCACAGGATTCCGGTAGGCAGTTAACGAGGTAAGCTGGATCGCTGCTGAGCAGTGTATACACGTCGAGAGTAGTATCCGCGACCCCATTCGCGATGAGTTCCCGCTGACCTCAGTCACTGAATGGCCGTGAGTGCCTTTGTAGCAGCAGCGCGTACGCTCGGAGCTCTTTTAGGATCTGCGGCGATCCGTGAAAGGGATTGCTGGCTGTCCAGGATGACACTCTGCCCCATTGCCTGAAGAGTTCCAATCGCACGAACGCTCGTTTGTTCGCTGGGATCATCTGCATAGCTAACCACTTCTTTCCCGATCTCGCGGTTGTGGGATTTTGCAACATTCACGATAGCGTCCAGCAAGACATACCGGCTCGCCGAGGTCTGGTCCTGGCGTCTCATGTACTGCACGACAGTGTTGGTGCTCTCTTCATCGTTCGGGGCTGCTTGCATGAGTACTGTAGCCACAGCCGGACCAATGGTCGAAACGGCGTCCTCCCTCTCAAGATAGGTCTTGAGAACTGGCACAATTGGTGAGCTGGCATTCGGTCGCAAAGTATAGACCGCCAGCATGGTGATTCTTCTGATTGGAATGTCTGGGTCAACGAGAAGCGCCTTGAAGGTCGCGGTTTCTGCCGAGAGCAATGACTGACCGTCTGGACGAGTTGTTATCGCATACAAAACCGCGGCAGCAAGCCGGCGGGAGGAGAGTTGAGGGCTGCTCGTTTCGTGGATTATCACAGGAAGCATTTCAGTTATGCGTTGACTACTGGCTTGCGCAATCCGTTGAAGCGCAGGATCAGCCTCTGCAACATCTCGGTGTTTTCCGGCGGCGGCACTAGCTTCAAAGTCACTGAAGAGGTTCTCAATTTCCCCTGTCTGAGCGTGGGTACGAGGGATAGTGGCCGCCAAAATCAGGAGCAACATCCCAACTAATTGCCTCTTGATCCTCATTTTGTTCATTGTATGGGTGCATTAAGGACGGAGGATTGGCGCCCTGTCAAGCCGTTTCTTCCATAAGTCTTTTCAGGTCATATAATTCCGTTTGCCGATCTGATTCCCGCGAAACGATAAACTGGAACCAGTCTGTTTTTCAGGAGCTCTTCCTTTTTCGAAGATCGAACAGAAGGATCGGAAGACAGAGGTCCGGACCTAAGTCTATTCATTCCAAGATTTTGCGCAAAAAAAGGGGGGGGAGGGGCTACTCGTACCGCAGAGCTTCGATCGGGTCGAGGTTAGCCGCCTGGATAGCTGGAATCATCCCGCTGACAACCCCCACCAGCACCAGCACCGTCGTCGCGACGATGACGATGTTGGGTGAGATCAGCAGGTAGATATCCGCCGCGCTCGCGTTCGAGGCGATGGCGCTGTAGAACGTAATGCCGCCCACCACCTTGCTTACGGTAAAGGCGAGCGCGATGCCGCCCAGACCGCCGACCGCGGTAATCACCAGCGCTTCAGCGAGGAACTGGAAGAGGATGTGACGCTTTCGGGCTCCCAGAGCCTTTTCGATCCCGATCTCGCGGGTCCTCTGCTGGACGCTCACCAGCATGATGTTCATCAGCCCGATCCCCGCGATACCGAGCGTGAGCACGCCGATAAACAATAGCAGCGCCTGCAGTCCCAGCGAGATCAGGCGAAACTGGGAAAGCTGCTCCATGATATTGGCGACGAAGACCGCATTGCGGTCCGTGGGACGAAAGCCGTGCACGGTGCCAAGCTCGTTCCTCAAGGCTCGTTCCACGGCCTTGTGATCGCCCTTGTAGCTCATCCACATTCCGTCCAGGTATTTGGTGTCCTTGATATCCCCCATCGTCGGGAACGGAATGTAGCTGATGCGGTTGATGTTGTCATCGCCCTCCTGCATCTTTGGCTTGAGGACGCCGATCACCTCGAAACTGATGCCGTTGATGTGGATCTTTTGTCCGAGCGGAAACATCCCTGAGAAGAGTTTGGTCTTCGCCTCCGCCCCGATGACAGCGACGTGATTGCGCTGCTGCATGTCTGCCGCAGAGATGAACCTGCCCTGGTCGATCTGGATGTTCATGATCTCGGACAGCTCTGGCGTCACTCCATCGACCTCCCAGGTGAAGGAGTGAAGGTCATTCTGTACAGGAACCTGCTTCCAAAGCATCGGGGAGACGTGAATGACGCCTGGAACGGTCTCTTCGACGCGCTCGACATCGTCCTGTTTAAAGCGAACCTTGATGCCCGCCTTTGCTCCTCCGGCCTGCTCGCTGGTGGTCCCGGGAAAGACGCCGATCATGTGCGTTCCCCACTGCGCGAAGATCGCCTCGAAGGCTCGTCCGAAGCCCGCGCCGTAGGCCAGCAGAAGTACGACGGTAGCGATGCCCCAGGCCATTCCGACAACCGTGATTGCGGTTCGCCTGCCGTTGAACCGCATGGCCTCCATCGCCTGCAGGAAGATGTCCTTGATCATTCGGGCTATTCCTTTCTGAGCGCCTCAACCGGCTCGAGCGCAGCGGCCTTGCTGGCCGGATACAGCCCGGCGACGACTCCGCAGAGAACGAGCGTGCCCATCGCCATCGCCGCGGACCAGGGAACGAGCCGCGGCGGATCGAAACCCATTTGATTGTTCCCCATCGCCTTGCCCAGGGCAAACATTAGCGTTCCGGCCCCGACGATGCCGATGATGCCGCTCAGGCTCGTCAGCATCAGCCCCTCCAGGAAGAACTGAGTCAGGATACTTCGCTTGGTCGCGCCGAGCGCCTTTCGCAGGCCGATCTCCTTGGTTCGCTCAGTCACCGTGACCAGCATGATGTTGATGATCCCGACGGCTCCCAGCGCGAGAGTGACAATCCCGACGCCGCCGAGAAAGACATCCATCGCGGTGAAGATGAGTCCAACCGTCCGCTCAGACTTGATGGTGTCCCACTCTTCAAAAGCATCTTTAACAGCGGGATCGAAGCCATGCCTCTCCGCGATAATTCGATGCACCTCGGCCTTGGCTGTCTCATTCAAATCGGGAGTGGAAGGCTGATACTGAATGGAAGTGACGGAGTCCTGCGGAATATTCTCCCCTGTCATCGGGAAGAGCTCGAGCATCGTCGACAGTGGGATGTAGAGCCTCTGGTTGTCGCTGTCGTTGTTGCCTCTGCCGATCTTCTCGGCGACACCGATGACCTGAAATCTCGCCCCGTTGATGGTGATGAAGGCTCCGAGCGAGGGGCGACCTGGGAAGAGCAACTTATTATTCTTCTGTCCCAGAACGACCACTCTTCGGCGCTGGGCTATGTCATCTATGTTGAGGAATCGTCCCTGGGCGACTGGGATGTGACGAATCTGGGGATAGTTCGCCTCAACACCCATAACCGATCCGCCGGAGCTTGAGAATTCACTGACCTGCTTGAGGTCGCCTCGATTGATGAAGGCGGTCACATTCCGGACGTGCTGTGCCTGCTCACGGATTGCCGCCGCGTCGGCTACAGTCAGCTTGTAAGGCCGCATCCCGGTATGCTGATTCGCCATGGCCGGGATTGTGCCGCCCCAGGTCATGATGACATCGTCCCCGAGCTGGGCCAGACTGCGACGCTGCCCGGACCGGAACCCCTCACCCAGACCAACCAGGAGCAGCAGCGAAGCTACTCCCCAGGCGATTCCGAACATGGTCAGGAAAGACCGCAGCTTATTGGCTGCTATCGAGCGGAAGACCTGGGCGAAGATGTCCACAAGGGCGCGCATGACGATACTTTGACTTGAATCTCAGTGTTCGGTTACGCAAAGGCGAACGAAAGAGTTCCACTTGTGACGAAACATCCAGAAATAAGCCCTGACTGACCTCGCCGTCCGGTCAGGCTATGTTTTTCGTGAGGGCTGCGGATTCAGGATCGGCCGTGCTAACGGGAGAGACTCCAAGTCTGGTGAAGAAAGCTTCAACAGATGTAAGAACAGAAGGTCTTATAGAGGGAGGAAAGAGGATCTCCACCGAGCCGCCAGCAGACAGATCGCCGCGGATTGCCAGGCAGCGATCAGGACGGTAGACGCAGGATGCGAGATCGGTGATGCTCAACGCGACGCTCGGTGTACAGAGAATCGTCTTTGGCGGAGCCATCCGGTCGGCCATGCTGAAGATCTCGAGCTTTGATTCGAGCTCGTCGGGAACGAAGTCGATTGCGATGTCTGCTTCACGAACGGCGCCTTCGACCGTGGAAGCCAGTTCGAGCTCGCCGTATCCTCCGCGCAGGCTGAGATCGGAATACTCCATCTCAGCCGCCCGCAGATTGGAGGGCATTACATCTTCGAGAACAACATAGAAACCGGCGCTTGCGCAGGCCATCGCAAAGCTGCGGCCTGCCTTCCCTGCTCCGATCACTGCGACCACACGGATCGCGGGATCGGACTCAGGAACCGGCGTTTGAATCACTTCTTTCCTGCCACTGCGGCGAGCACGGAATCATAGCTGGGATCCGCGTGTTTGATGTGTTCCGCAACCCGTTGCCGCTCCTCTTCCGTCAGCGAAGGCAGGACGGCAAGGATGCGCCGCAGCGTCACCGAGATATCGTCAACGTAATTCATGGTACGAATGGCTTCGCCAGAGAGAGGCATGGATGCTCCTGAGTTTGAGATTACCGCTCTAGTCTAAATCTTCTGCGTACTCTCTGCCGAAGAGGACATCACCTGAATTTGAGGAGGTTGTTCCGTGACGTAGCCATCACGGTCTGTCATCTCCATAAGCTCTGCGAGCTGAACAGCAAAATCCTGATGAAGGGCGTCGAAGTCGAATCGCCAGGACCAGTTCCCATTGCACGCCGCGGGAATGTTCATCCGAGCTTCGCTGCCGAGATGAAGAACGTCCTGCATGGGGAATATGCAGATATTGGCTACGGAACGGGCCGCCGCGCGCATCAGCGCCCAGACGATCTCACCTTCGTGCCGTATCGTCTGCAGATAGTTTTCGACGTTCTTGCGCTCGGTGGGACTTGTAGCTTCGCGCCACCATCCCAAAGTGGTGTTGTTGTCATGAGTGCCTGTGTAGACGACGGTATTTGGAACGAACTCATGCGGCAGATGAAGGTGTGAGGCTCGATCTGCGAAGCCAAACTGGAGCACTCTCATGCCGGGCATGTTGAAATGCTCCCGCAGCTGCTCCACTTCCGGAGTGATCAGCCCGAGGTCTTCAGCCACGAAAGGAAGATCGCCGAATACAGACTTGAGCGTGTCAAAGAGTTCCATTCCCGGAGCCTTTACCCAGATGCCGTTGACTGCAGTCTCCTCTTCCGCGGGAATGGACCAGCACGCATCGAACCCGCGGAAGTGATCGAGCCGGATCATGTCGTACAGCGTCAGAGAGCGGCGAATTCGCGCTACCCACCAGTCGAAGCCCCGGTCAGCCAGCGTCTGCCACTTGTAAAGCGGATTTCCCCATCGCTGACCGGTCTCAGAAAAGTAATCCGGGGGGACTCCGGAGACGCGAATCGGCTGCCTCGTCTGATCGAGCTCGAAGATGTCCGGATTGGTCCAGACGTCGGCGCTGTCATAACTGACAAAGATGGCGACGTCCCCAAGAATCCGGATATCACGATCCGTACAGTATTTTTTGAGGGCACACCACTGCTCGCTGAAGAAGAACTGCATGACCTGTTCGATGGCGAGCTCGTGTGCCGCCTCTTCTCGTACCCGCGAGAGGGCATCCTCATGCCGATGCGCAAACTCCTCTGGCCATTGATTCCAGCTGGCAAGGCTGAATCGACGTCGCAAGACCGCGTAGAGCGCGTAGTCGGCCAGCCAGGAGGTGTTCTTCTGTGAGAAGTCCTGGTAGCGGGCACGGTCCGCGTGGGAGGCATGCTCAAGAAAATTGCGAGCTGCCTCTTGGATGAGCGGGAGCTTTTGGAGAGCAACCCTTTCGAAGTCTACCGGGCCATTGTGACCGGCAAGACCTTCGATTCGTTCCCTGGCGAGCCAGCCGTGTTCAACCAGCACTTCCAGACTGATCAATAGTGGATTCCCAGCGAAGGCCGAGAGCGCTGAATAAGGAGAGCTGCCGTAACCCGTCGGACTGAGCGGAAGAACCTGCCACAGGCGCTGTTTCGCTTCAACGAGAAAGTCCACAAAGGCATAGGCTGCCGGACCAAAGTCACCCACTCCTCCGTAGGACGGGAGTGAAGTAACATGCAGCAGAATTCCAGACAACCTTGCCTCGCTCACCAGACCACCCATTGTGCCCCCCTGGAATGAAACGATGCCGATGAAGAAGGCATCGCGAGTCCCCTTTCAGATATTCAGACTGTGACACGTCTGATGCTAAAAATCGCGGGCCCGTTCTCCAGGAGTACGGACCCGCGATTTCGACTTTACTGTGACTGCAGTTTAGCTGCCTGATGGAAGCGACGGTGCAGCAGGCTGCCGTTTGGAGTAGCGAATCGCGCCAGCCTCTTCATACTTCTTGGTGAGGTCTCCGACGTAAACGCGGAAGAGCTCGTCGCGCTGCTGGTTGAGCAACTGCTCCCGCGTCTGATCGAAGTTCTTGGCGATCTCGTCAGCCGTAGGTTCCTGCTTGTCCGTCAGGCTCAGTACTACGCCTGCCTGACCCATGTTGATGGGACCGGAGATCGTGCCCTTGTTGAGAGTAAAAGCAACGGACGCTGGGCCACTCATCGATCCGATTTCAGGAACCTGCGCGTCGCGCCCGACAAGGTCGCTCGTCTTGACAGGGATATTCATCTCGGCGGCAGCTTTCTTAAGATCGTTGAGGACCTTCGCACGATCGTCAAGCTTGTTGAGCTGGGAATTCAGCAGTACAGGCAACTGCTGTTCGCGGTAGTCCTCGAGGATGTGCGTCTTGTACTCCGCGAACGTGGGGGCATGAGCAGCCTTGATATCCGTGACCTGGAAGACAGCAAAACCGTCTCCCGTCGAGACTGCGGCCGGGTCTGCGTTCTTGACGACAGAGAATGCCTGAGTCAAGAGAGCGGATCCATCGGAAAGCCCAGCGATGACTCCATCCTTCGCCAAATAATCGGTGGTGACAACCTTCAGTCCGCGAGAGGATGCAGCCTTATCAAGGCCATTCTTCTTGGCGTCGGCTGCAAGCTGAGAGGCATAGGTCTGCTCTGCCGCTCCGACGCGTTGCTGCTCAAGGATGGGAACGATCTCAGCTTTCACCTCGGAGAGCGGCCGAAGGTGAGCGGTCTTTTTATCCTCGACCTGCAGAATGTGATAACCGAACTGCGTCTTTATGACGTCAGAGGTCTGTCCGGGAGCCAGACTGAATGCGACCTTGTCGAACTCGGGAACGGTACGGCCACGGTCCAGCCAGCCAAGTTCACCTCCCTGAGTCTTGCTGCCAGGATCGTCCGAGTTTTTGCTGGCAAGCTCCGCGAAGTCCGCGCCGCCTTTGATCTGCTTTAACAGATCTTCAGCCTTTGCCTTGGCAGCCGAATCGGTCTTGCTGTCGGCACCCGCGGGAACCGCGATGAGGATGTGCCGAACCTTGACCTGCTCCTTAACCTGGAACTGCGACTGATGCTGGTTGTAGTAGGTCTGGATATCCGCATCGGAGACCTGAGGCTTGCCGCCCGGCAGGTTGGACGCATCGAAGGAGACGTACTGGATCTTCCGCGTCTCGGGAATGGCTGTCGCATAGCGTGCCTGATTGTCTTTGAAGAACTTCTCAAGGTCTGCGTCAGATGGATTGATGGTCTTGCGCAGATCGGCTGACGAGATCACAGCGTAGTCGAACTTGATCTTGGTTCCCTGCTGGAGGTACGCCTCTCGAACGGCATTGTCAGAGACGGTGACGCCACCGGTAATCAATGCCTGCAGACGCTGCAACTCCATGTCGCTCTTAATCTGAGTTTCGAAGTCGGAGCGGCTGACCTGGAAGAAGTTCTGGACGAAGTTCATGTAGGCGTCATCGCCGATATACTTTCCGCCGGGAAAGAGATACTGGGCGAAGGGGCCAGTTTCAAGCTCGCGTCGCAGGTCCTCATCGCTGACCTGGAGATTCATGCGATCCGCCTCATGCTTGAGAATCTGCCGCTGCACGAGGATCTGACCGGCGCGCTGCGTCATATAGGGCATCAAAAACTCAGGCAGATGCTGCTGCTGCAACTGACGTGCAGCAAGCTGGTTGACCTCGGTCATCTTTACTGTTGCGCTATCGACGCCCATCCGGCCCAGAAGACCTGGCTCATGCACGGTAGCAAAGGCGTTTGCATCGTTCGCGCCGGAGGTGTCGAAGACTCCAGGGACGAGCGTTATCACCATCGTGATACATGCGAAGCCGATGATGACAGCAAAGAGAATCTTCGTGATGCGGTTGTCCTGCTGCAAAATACGAATCATGCTTGACTGAAGACCTTCACTTAAAAAACGCCACCGTCGTACACAAGTGTGCGGCCGCCCGGAATTTGCGGAACCAGAACATAAGCCACAAGAGCTTGCACTGGATGCAGGGCAAGGAACAAGTATAAATCACCGGGAGAGTGGATTCGAAGTCCTGCTGGCGCAAATGGCCTCGAGAACTCAGCAGCGGCGGCGTGAAGCGATCCGGACGAAGAGTACCAACGACTTCGTGGCTCTCCTTGTCCGGATGGAAAGTTACCGATAGTAGGGATAGTAGCGGTAGGGATAATAGGCCGGACCATAGTAGTAAGGCGGCGGGGGTGGCTGAGGCGGATAGTAACGCCGGCGCAGTGACTGGACGTTCGCTGGGGGTGGCAGTCCTGCGCCAAGCCTGTCGAGTTCAGCCTGTGACACCGTCGTGAGAGCGGTTTGCTGAGCCAGTTGAAAAGAGACAATCGCCTCCGACGGGAGTGCGGCCTCTCCCTGCCGCGAGGCGGACGAGATGCCCAGACCTGCAATGGCGCCTATACCCGCACCCAGCAGAGCTCCTGGACCGCCGCCTGCAATGGCGCCGATGGTCGCACCTGCGGCTCCAAGCCCGACGGTCGTCCCAACGGTCTGACCGGTCTTGTCATAGCCCTGATGGAACCATGGAGTTGTGGCGAGCGAGTAAGGGTGCCCTTCCAGAATCACCTGCGACAGCTCAAGCGCAATTCCGCCTCGCCCTCGCAGATCACCTCCGGGGTGAGCATCAGCGACATGGCCCTGGACGGTAGCTCCACGAGGGATGGCCACCATACCGTCTGCCAGAACATCGTTCAGAACGATGCCATCGAAAGGATCTCCCGGCTGAACGTGCCGACTATCCATCGGCTGGTTGATCCTCACACGAATAGCGGTTCCCGCAGGAAGAACGACTGACCGGCCCGCCTGCTGCTGCACTCGATAAGGGGCCCGGGGCGCCGGGGGGTAGGACGGCGATGCGGGCGGATAAGCTGGATATCCTGCTTGCGGCTGAGAACGATCCATCGGAGGCTGCGCCTCTTGTGGGACTGGAGGTGACGCAGGTGGAGGTGGATAGCCAGCTTGGGGCGCAGATGAGGTCGAACTGCCGTCTGGAGCGGTGGACGTCTCAGTTCCCTGCTGCACGTTATCTTCTGGAGGTTCTGAGACTCCTGTCTGAGCGGGAGCGGGCGTCCCAATTGTCAGCTCGTCGACGACCTTCTTGACTCCAGACGTGTTCGCGACCAGCTGCTCGGCCTTGTTTCGTAAGGCTTCAGATTCAACCGAGCCCGAGAGCGTGACCGTTCCGTAGACGGTGCTAGAGCCAATTGCCTGGTCTGCCAGTTCGGGAGCGCTGGCCAGTGACTTTAAAACGCTGGCTTCGATCTGAGCATCAGGCACAGGCTTCTCTTGTGCCTGACTGACAGCGGCGGCCAAACAGATCATGAGCGTGATGCCTGCTGCACTCTTCCACCAATGATCATTGCTACCCATACTTCCGTTCCTCCCAAGGCAATGCAACCTCTATCTATAGAACGTCTTTCCGCAAGAAAAGTTACGGCCTATCGGCAATGTGATTCTTCGAGCGAGAAAGGAACCTTCCATAACGCTGACTTGTTGACCCCATGTGACACTAGCGTTATATTTAACAAGCGGGGTGGAGCAGCCCGGTAGCTCGTTGGGCTCATAACCCAAAGGTCGTAGGTTCAAATCCTACCCCCGCAACCAATTAGCGAAAACGCCAACCCCAGATAACCCCAAATAGCAGCGGTCGCCAAAACGCTTTGGGATTTATCTCCTGCGGGTGGCGTTTTTGCATGGGCCTAAGCGCTCCTCAATGCCATCTTTACCACCTCGCTGTTGGCCTCCCGCTTGGCCGTCATCAAGGCGTTTCCGTACACGTTCATCGTGGTTGAAACCTGCGCATGCCGCATCAACTTCTGCTGCACGCCGATAGGCGCTCCGGTGCTATCCAGCCAGGAACGGTAGGTAGGGCGAAACGTATGCCACCCTACGCTGCCGTACTTTCCGGCAGCATCCCACCGCTCGTCATGCAGCGGAAGTCGCTTGCCGTTCGGTGTCGGCGAGTCCTGAATACACCAGATTCCCATCCCGGCACCGCACTTCGGACAAGCCACAAGGCAGCAGCCAGCCGGACGAATGTAGTCCTGCTGCGCCGGAGCCGCATGGAAATGCCGTCCTGTCGAGGTGCTTGGGAAAACGAGGTCCAACCCCACCAATGGGGTTGAAACCCCGTTTTGTACCTCGCGTTCGGCTCCCAACCTACATTTCCAGATCAGAAGAGTCTCCGCGAAGCCGGGATCGAGCGGCAGCTCGTCCTCTGAATACTCGGTCTTGACCATCTTCAAGCGACCGTGAACGACCGCTCTAACGACCTTCATATGCAGGTTCTCGAAGTCGATGTCCTCCCATTCGAGCGCCAGAACCTCTTCGGCCCGGGGGCCGGTACACTGCGCCACCACTACCATCGTGCGGTAATGGGTCGCACATAGCGGTCTCGATCCTGCGCATGAAATATCAGGAAGCTCATTGAGGAAGGCGTCTCGCATCAGTCGCGCGGGAAATCGCCACTTAAGGAGAGCGCTTTACATGCCGGCCTTAGTCGCATCCCGCTGTGATCCCCACGCGAAAGCCTTTTTCAAAAGCCTCCTGGCTCGAAAGAAAGCCCGTTTGCAGGCACTCATTGCTGTTGCGAGGAAGTTGCTCCACGCCATATATGGAATATTCCGGAGCGGCCTGAACTATGACGGGACAAAGCTGTTTCCAAGGATCGAATTGTCCTGACACGATCTGTTCCTCATCAGAAGTGGGCCATTCCGCAATGATCCACAAACCAGAGTGCTCTCAAACCAGCATCGACTGCTGGGCGAAGATACCCGCCATCGCGCCCTGCGATGATGCCAGGGTGACCGAGGGCAAGAAGGGCGTGGCGAGGTCGCCGGCGGCGTAGATGCCGGGCATGCTGGTTTGGCGGCGCTCGTCGACCTTGAGGGCGATGCCGACGGGCGTATCGATCGTGGCGAGGCCCAGTGATTCATGCAGGCTTGCGGACGGCTTGTTGCGCGGATGGGCGAACAGGACATCGAGCGCGATATTGCGGCGGGTATCGAGATTAACGGTGGTGATATGGCCCTTGTGATGGGCGATCTCGACGATCCTGCCATCGGCGACAGGTATGTTGCGGCGCGCCAGATCGGCCTGGATATCGGGCGGAATGTCATGACCATCGGCGAAGACAGTCAACTTATCAGTCCAATCGTGGAACAGCCTGACAGACTGGTGCGACTGCGGGCCGGACCAGACGAGGCCCCAATGCTGGCCGGCGACTTCAAAGCCGTCGCAATAGGGGCAAGGCACGATGGACGTGCCCCAGCTTTCGGCAAAACCCGGAACATCAGGCATCTGGTCGGCGACGCCATAGCTCAGGATCAGGCGGCGCGCCCCAAGGCTTTCGCCATCGCCAGTGAGGACGGAGAAATGGTCGATGGCGCCGGAGACGCTGTCGGCCCGGGCACTGACCAGCCTGATCGTGGGATAACGCGCCAGCTGCTGCCGCGCCTCGGCTAGGATGTCCAGCGGTGGCTTGTGATCGTGGCCGAGCAGGCCATGCGAGTGGCCGGCGAAGCGATTGCGCGGCAGGCCGGTATCGAGAACGGCGACCGTGCGGCGGGCACGGCCGAGTTGCAGGGCGGCGGCGAGGCCGGCAAAGCTGCCGCCGATGATGATGACGTCATTCATGGTGATCGGCTCCTTGTTGTGGATAGAGAGGGTGGGCTGGGCCTGGTGCGCAATATCGTCCAGCGATACGCGCTCGATGGGGGCAGCGAGCAGGGCTTCGGCATCGGCGAGAAAGTCGCCTATCACTGTGTTGACCGGCCGGACAATAAGAGAGGGGTTCATACCCCCGCGATCACCCGGTTTTGCACGCCGCTTAATATAGTTTCGACGACCTCCTCAGCGTATAGTCGACGACTACTAAACGGAAACTTCTGCGCCGTGATCAGCACTGACGCCGCCCCATGAGCGGCTGTCCACAACACGGTACTCACAGCGAACGCGTCGCCTTGAAGCACACCTACCTTGATGCACGTTTCCACGCGGTTGAATAGTGGTCCGAAAGCCGGATTTCGCTCCTGCAAATCCTCGCGGGTTAGCTCCAACTCTCCAAGAGTTTCGACCGACAGAAACAGAATCCTGTACTCGTTGGGGTTCTCCACGGCGTACCCGATGTAGTCCAGCAGTATCTTCTTGACCGCGATAAGCGGATCCCGGTGTACGGTGGAATCGAACCGCTTGGCCACTTTTTCAAATCCTTCCAGAGCGAGTGCTGCCAGGAGGGCCTGCTTGTCCGCGAAATAGGAATAGAGCGCCATGGGCGAACATTCCATCCGCTGCGCGAGCTTCCGGATTGTCAGTCCCTGGTAGCCTTCCTCCTGGATCAGCTTGCGGGCCGCCGACAAGGTCTCATCGCGCAGTTCAGTGCGGTAGCGTTCCCTCCGCTTTTGCAGCGTTCCCTTCACTTTTGCAGAATTCATCGATACCTCTCGAAAAATCTTGAATCGATCTTTCCGTGTATATCATATTGTACATGTACGTTATTACGTTCAAGCAAGGAAGCGCTTCATGCTTTTCGAAACAGGTTCACCTGCGGCGCAAAAGTTCGTTCTCCGAATCGGCTTTGCCTTCGCATTAGGTGCGAGCATCACCGGATGCACCGTGGGGCCAAAATACCAGCGCCCATCGGTCAAGCTGCAGCCGTTTCACAACGCCCCATCCATCGAAACTCGAACCGCCTCCCATTGCCCGTCCAAACTGATCCGCAGGCTCGTGACACGTTCATCTGTCTTGTCCATGCGATCGCTGATCTTCTCTGCGATTTGCGCCGCACTGGCCTTGAGTAGCAGAATTGAAAATCCGATCGCAATTATCACTGCTCCCCCGAGAGGATGATCGAGCCAAAGCGCTCTATCCGCGCTGAGCGTTCACCGCGCGCTCTATATCGCAGCTCCTTGTCGCTGGACTCCAGCACAATGGATCTGGATTCCGTCTTCTCCTGCGCTGAGAGGTGAGTCTGCCCTTGAGACGGTACACTGGTTGAGAGTGGTCTCTTTCCTAAAGAGGGTCAAGCTTCCTAAGTGGTTCATGTCGAACAGCCGATGGCGAAGAATACCGCAACATTGACAACACGCCGCGTGATTTTCCGCGACTCCATTACTTTCCTGAGTCTGACAGCTATAACTGTTGTGCTGTTTGTTGTCACTCTGTTTCTATTTCGTTCTTTTCAGCAACACCGTACGGAGCTGGCAAAGCGCTGGTCAGATCGCGGCGTCGCAGCCTTGCAGGCTAATAGACCCGATCAGGCGGTCACCTGCTACCGGACTGCGCTGTCTTACGCACCGGGAGAACGGAGCTATGAGCTGAATCTGGCTGAGGCTCTGGCACAGGCGGGCAGGACCGAGGAGGCCTATAACTACTTCATAGGGTTGCGAGAGGCCCGTCCGGGAGATGGATTCATCAATCTGCAACTTGCTCGTCTTGCCGCAACGAAGCATGATGCACAGGGGGCCGTCAATTTCTATCGTGCCTCTATCTATGGAGACTGGGAGGGAGATGGAGCCAAACGGCGGCGCGACGTTCGACTCGAGCTTGCACGATATCTCATCAAGCAGAAGCAGCTCGGACCGGCAAAAACAGAACTGCTGGTAGTGGGAGGGAATGCTCCCGATGATCCGGAACTCGATGTGACGCTCGCCAATCTGCTGGAACAGGTGGCTGCCCCCTCGGACGCGATGGATTTTTTTCAGAAGGCTCTTGTACATCAACCTGACAATCAAATTGCACTAAGTGAGGCAGGCAGACTTGCATATCGCCGCGGGGACTATTCGACTGCCTTGGCATTGCTCGAACGAGCTGTGAAAAGGCAGCCCGGAAATGAAGAGAACACCGCACTGCTCATGAAGACCCGACGCATTCTGCAGCTTATACCCAGCGAAACCCTGAGGGCGCCAGAAAGAGTGGATCGCATTCTCATTGATCGAGCAATCGCCAAGGCCCGTTGGAACGCATGTGCGATGCAGAGCGATGTATCGCAAAATTCTCTGCAATCTTTAGCCGCCCGTTGGATGGACCCAGATGCCACGGCCAGCCGCTCTGCACTTCTCCACGATTCCGACAAACAGAAAGCCGCGTTGCAGTTGATCTACGATACCGAGATCCAAACCAGCCAACATTGTGGAGCACCCACGGGAGACGATGCACTGCTTCTTCTGCTGGCGCAATCGTCTGCAACGAAAGGGGGCAGCCATTAGCACGACATCACAGCGACCAGGCCCACCAATCGCACAGGAGTCGCTGCCACCCATTCCTGGACGCGAGGAGCGAATCTTGCTCGTGCTGTCCATCTTTATTGGCGTTATCTCCGGGCTGCTGGTCGTGTCTTTTCGCATGGCCATTGGTTGGCTGAATGTGCTGTTGCTCGGCTCTTCGCCTGGACCTCGGCAACTGAAGCTGCTGATTGTACCGACTGTCGTTGGGCTAGTCGTTGCAGTGCTGACCCGTTTCGTTTTTCCAGAGGTGCGAGGGAGCGGTATCAATCAGACTAAGGCTGCGATGTATATCCACAATGGATATATCTCGTTTCGTACAGTCTGCGGCAAATTCATCCTTTCTGCCTTAGCGATCGGTGGCGGCCATTCACTCGGTCCAGAAGATCCTTCATTACAGATCGGCGCAGGCGTAGCTTCACTCATCAGCAGAAGACTCCAGCTCTCCAAAGCTCGTATGCGCATCTTTGCACCGGTAGGTGCGGCAGCAGGCCTTGCTGCGGCATTCAACGCGCCCATCTCGGCGATTTTGTTCGTCATCGAGGAGGTCATTGGGCAATGGAGCGCAGATGTACTGGGATCAATTGTGCTCGCGACGATTTCGAGTGTAGTCGTTGCGCGGTGGTTCTGGGGACCGGAACCCATGTTCCGTGTGCCTGCCGTTACTCTGCGCGATCCGCGCGAGTTGCTGGCTTATGCAGTGATGGGAATCTTCGGGGGACTAGCCTCTCTCGCGTTCTCCAAGTCGCTGGAATATCTTCGTCCTAAATTGAAGAGTGCAACGGCTTCCGCGCAGATGTTACAGCCCGCGGCGGCGGGGTTTCTTGTAGGCTGTATCGGCTACTTCGGCCTGCCTCAGGTCATGGGGGCTGGCTACGATGTCATCGATCAGGCAATGCACGCACAGTTCGCATGGAAGATGCTACTGGTACTCGCCGTTTTCAAAATCATCGCGACGACCCTGTCATTTTCCAGCGGAACTCCCGGAGGCATGTTTGCTCCTACGTTGTTCATTGGAGCGATGCTGGGAGCGTCCGTTGGCTCGTTCGAGAAGCTCTTCTTCCCGCATCTCACAGGTTCAGTTGGGTCTTATGCTCTGGTAGGCATGGGAGTTCTTTTCGCCGCGTTTCTGAGAGCGCCGTTCACCTCGGTCTTCATGGTGATGGAAGTCAGCGGGAATTATTCAATCGTTGTACCGGTCATCCTCGCAAATACCATCGCTTATCTGATCTCGCGGTCTCTTCAGCCAGTCCCTATCTTCGAAGTCTTGACTCACGAGGATGGTCTCTATTTGCCCTCGATGGAAGAGCAACGCGAAGAGCACGATCTCCATTTAGAAGATGCTCTTAAACCAATCGTTGCCCCAATTCTCCAAGGCTCCGAAACGATATCGGAAGCGATGCGTTCGCTGGCAGACTATGGCGCGATTCAGAGTACGTCTCCGATCTTGATCCATTGTCCCGATGGCCTTTGGTATACCGCAACGAAACAGGAGTTAGATACATTAGCGACTGAGATGTCGGTGGACCAGATCGCCTTCAATACCGCTCGCCTCAATGAGAAACTCGGAGCAGAGCGGACTCCTCTCCTCTTTCCCGATTTGCCCTTATCGAGCGCACTCCCGCATTTTCACCGCTGGCCACTGCTTCCTGTTACCAATCGCGCTCTTCGTGGAGCCCTGGAAGGAGCCGTTTCACTTAAGGATGTACTTGAACGCTACCAACAGCGTTGATGTTGTCCTTGGAGCCATGGTCGTTGTTTTCAGCATGACTATCTTCGTTTGGTTCCTCTCTTGTCACGGGCGAAGGCATTGAGAGTTGAAAGCCAATTTTCGTCGCCCGTCATCCGAGCCGAGATCGTCTTACGGCCGGCAACGGTAAATTGACTTTCGGTTCCTGCCTCTCTCTGAGATATTGAATTGATTACAATTTCAATCTCCTCGAAGCTCACTACAAGAGATTTCGCTCGCGAGAAGGAACTCCAGCGGATGCGCATCGTCAACCTTCACAACCGGCTCGTTCTGCCCATGCTGCTCCTTGCTCTGTCTCGCCTCAGCATCGCCCAAGATGCCGGCAGCGGGACGTTGAGCCTGTCAGCAGTTGTTGCGGATGCGGAGAAGAACTATCCCTCTATTCAAATCTCTCAAGAGGATCTGAATGTCTCGGCAGCGAACATTGCGCTCGCCCGGACTGCATACCTTCCCAGACTGGATGGTGTCGCTCAGTTCAATCGCGGGACACGCAACAACGTCTTTGGAAGTCTCCTTCCTCAAAGCATTATCCCTCCGATGTCCGGGCCCGTAATCGGGACGAACAATAGTGGCTCAGTATGGGGGAGCGCGACCGGTCTTCTCATCAATTGGCAGCCATTCGACTTCGGGACTAGAAGCGCTCGGGTTCGTGCAGCAGTGGCGGCCAAGGACCAGGCGAGTGCTGCCAACCAGCGTACGCAACTCGAAGTCGCAACGGCTTCAGCCGACGCCTATCTGACTGTATTGGCCGCGATGAGCACGAAGCGAGCCGCATCAGCGGCAATCGGCAACTGGGAAATCTTGCGAACCAGCATCCATGCTCTGGTTTCGTCGCAACTCAGACCGGGTGCGGACGAATCTCGCATCGATGCCGAAAAGGCTGCGGCTGTGACGGAACTCGCGCTTGCGGACCAAGCGATCGCAAACAGCGAGGCGACGCTGCAGCGGTTTCTAACCGGGCCCATCCCACCCGTTTTAGCAGAAGGAAAATTCCTGAGCGAGGTTCCCGCCGTTGCCGACATGGATGCACCACTTGTGCTGACAAATAATCCGGTCATGAGGGAGCGGCACGCAGCGGTTGAGCAGAACGCTTCGCAGTTGCGGTCTATTGAGCGCAGTTGGACACCACAGTTCAATCTTGAAGCTGCCGCTTACGCACGCGGGACGGGAGCCGAGACGAATGGGCAGCGGCTCTCTGGGGCAGGCGGCCTGGCTCCGAATGTTGGCAATTATGTGGCAGGAGTGAATGTCACCTTCCCATTTATGGAGTTTGCCAGCATTCACGCACACGAGGCGGCGCAGGCAGCAACTTTGCGGTCGGCGAAGGCCAGTGAACTTCTTACAGATAAGACGTTGCATGAGCAGTTCGCACAGGCGCAGGCCAGTCTGCGCACAACCCGAACGATCGCGCAAACTACGCCGGTTCAGAGGGATGCTGCCCAGACAACTCTCAATCAAGCAACAGCACGCTATAAGGCAGGACTAGTGCCGATCGATGACGTGGCGCAGGCACAACGCCTTTTGGTGCAGGCCCAGATTGATGATGCAATTGCCCGGCTGAATGTATGGCGCTCGTATCTCCACTTGGAATTCATTCGAGGAGACGTTCAACCGTTCTTGCAGGAAGCAAACAGGTAAGCCAAGGAATCGATCGCAAATGCGCCTCGTTCTCGCAGCCCTAAGCCGTCCTCTCACCGTCATCGTAGCGCTCATCGCAATCGTCGCTGGCTTCTTCACGGCCATCAATCGAATGCGGATGGACATCTTCCCGCAGGTTGGCAATCCCGTCATCTATGTTGCGCAGCCATACGGTGGTATGAGCCCTGCCCAGATGGAAGGCTTCCTCACCTACTATTATGAGTACCACTTCCTTTACATCACGGGCATCCAGTCGGTAGACAGCAAGAGCGTTCAGGGCGCGGCCCTCATGAAGCTGACCTTCCGTGAGGGTACGGACATGCAGCAGGCGATGGGCGAAACCGTCGGGTACGTGAATCGTGCCCGAGCCTTCATGCCTCCGGGAACTGTTCCTCCATTCATCACGCGGTTTGATCCTGGAAGCGTTGCAGTCGGTCTGCTCGTCTTCACCAGCGCAACTCACACGCAGGGCGAGTTGCAGAACATTGCGTTGAACCAAGTGCGGCCCCTGTTCGCTACGTTGCCCGGAGTCTCCGCACCCCCACCGTTTGGTGGCAACCAACGCACCATCGTCGTCACCCTTGACCCGGACAAGCTCAAGCAATATGGCGTCTCAACAGAACAAGCGATTGCGGCGGTCAGCAGCGGCAGTGTTGTCGCTCCCGCCGGCAATTTGTACGACGGCACACTGAACCGCATCGTTCGGACCAATTCCACACTTGGCCCTGATCTGCCCGAGCTGATGAACACTCCCATTCATCCAAAGTCAGGCAGCAACATCTACCTCCGAGACATTGGGAGCATTGAGAACGGCACCGATATCGTGACCGCCTATGCCCACGTTGATGGGCGCAGGACTGTGTACATCCCCGTGACGAAGCGATCGGACGCATCTACCCTCGCCGTAATCAAAGCCGTCAAAGATGCGATCCCTGCATTCAAGAAAGTGATGCCGGATGACGTGGATGTTCAGCTTGCGTTCGATCAATCGGGCTACGTCTCCAATGCAATTAGCGGACTCGTCCGTGAAGCCCTGCTTGGTGCCGTACTTACTGGTCTGGTTGTCCTGATGTTTCTCGGAGACTGGCGCGGCGCGCTAATCGTTGTTGCGAATATCCCCTTTGCTCTCTTCACTGCTGTCCTGCTTCTTTGGGCGACGGGTCAGACGGTCAATGTAATGACGCTCGGCGGCCTGGCGCTTGCAGTCGGAGTGCTGGTCGATGAAGCAACGGTTGAAATTGAAAACATTCACACCCAGCTGCTGCCCGGCGTCTCCCGCGCAGCTGCGGTGCTGGAAGCCTGCAAGCGAACGGTGATTGCACGACTCCTCTCGATGCTTTGCGTATTGGCTGTCTTCCTGCCGTCCTTCTTTATGAAAGGCGTTGGCAAGCAGCTCTTCGTGCCACTCTCAATGGCAGTAGGCTTTGCAATGATTGCTTCGTACTTCCTTTCGAGTAGTCTCGTCCCTGTCTTCGCGACCTGGTTCATGTCAGAGACCCACAGGCGCGAATCATCAGAAGGGCGCTTTGGCAAACTCCGAGCCTGGTACGGCTCGTACCTTGATCGCCTCTTGGAGCATGGGCGGTGGGTCATGATCGGCTACTTTACAGTAACCGCCCTCATACTGGTGCTTGTCGCTCCGCGGCTGGGGACTGAGATCTTCCCGGATGCGAATGGTCCCGTGCTGAGACTTCGTATCAAAGCACCGGTCGGAACACGCATTGAAGAATCCGAGCCCTTGGTGATGCAGGCACTCGAGCTGATTCGACGGACAGTAGGCGAGAAGAACGTCGAGATTACGTCGGACTACATGGGCATCCAGCCCTCAAGCTACCCGGTGAATCTGATTCACTTGTTTACCAGCGGTCCGGAAGAAGCAATCGTCCAGGTGCAGCTGAAGCCTGGTCATCCACAGGATGAGGCGTTACGAGAGTCGCTTCGAAACGCGTTTCAAAAGCAGATGCCGGATCTGAAAGTCTCCTTCGAGGCTGGTGATATTGTGGCGCAGGTGATGAGCTTTGGATCGCCTACGCCAGTGCAGATCGATGTACAAGGCGTGGACCTAAATCAAAACTATGCCTATCTTGCTAAGATCGAATCCGAGTTGCATAAGCTGAGCTTCCTTCGAGATATCTCTGTCGTTCAAGTGGAAAATTACCCAACCGCTGATATAAAAATCGATCGTGACTATGCCGGTCAGTTCGGCTTAACGATGGCAGATGTCACAAACTCGCTTGTTCCCGCAACCGGCTCCTCGCGTTTCATCGCTCCCAACTACTGGAGAGATCCAAGGACCGGGAACGCATTTCAAATTCAGGTTCAACTTCCTTCAAATCGCATGCAAGGCTTCGGAGCACTTGCAACCCTGCCTCTTATGAAGGAGGGACAGGCCCAACCGCAGTTAGACCAAGTCGCGAGCCTAACCAGCGGCACTATGCCGGAGATGATCGAGCGGTTTAGCGGCCAGCGCGTCGTCAGCGTTACTGCGAATCTGCATGGTATTGCACTGGGGAACGCTCAACTCAAGCTTAATGAGGCGCTCAAACATATCGCAGCTCCGCCCAAGGGCAGCACGGTTGTTATGCGTGGCCAAATTCCGGCACTCGAAGATACCCTCTCGGGCCTGCGCATCGGATTGCTCCTTGCTGTTGCCGCCATCTTTCTCTTGCTCATGGCCAACTTTCAGTCACTGCGACTGCCACTCGTTATTCTGTCGACCCTCCCTGGCGTTCTGGTTGGGGTGATTGTCGCTCTGCTGCTCACCGGGACAACGGTAAACATCCAGTCATTTATGGGGGCCATCATGGCCGTCGGCATCTCGGTAGCGAATTCAATTTTGCTAGTCAGCTTCGCAGAACAATCGCGCCGTGAGACGAGCGATGCACTCCAAGCATCTCGCCAAGGAGCCACAAGCCGCCTGCGGGCCATTCTGATGACGGCGACCGCCATGATTTGCGGCATGCTTCCAATGGCTATCGGATTTGGAGCGGGTGGAGCCCAGACGGCACCGCTAGGCCGAGCAGTTGTTGGCGGTCTCATCTTTTCCACGATCACCACACTGGGAATCCTGCCGGCGATCTACGCCAGTCTCCAACGACGGGCCAGCACGAAGTCAAATTCTCTCAATCCCGAAGATCCGACGAGCCGATACTATGCGCATCTCTAATTCTTTTACTGTTCTGCTATGTATGTTGCTAAGCCATTTCGCTGCTTGCCAGACTACGGGGCATGTGGACATGGTAAAAGTCGAAAGCCGATCACTGTCACGCACCGTTCCACTAACCGCTGAACTCACACCATACCTGGAGACCGACATTGAGGCCCGGGTACCCGGTTACGTCGAACGCGTCCTGGTGGATCGGGGGAGTTCCGTTCGCAGGGGTCAGCTTCTCCTGCAACTCTCTGCTCCTGAGATGGGATCGCAGACGAGCGCTGCAGAAGCTGCCCTGCATGAAGCGGAAGCCGAAGCGAGTCAGGCGGAAGCACAGGCTGCTGGAATCGCCAGCACCTATGCGCGACTTGAAGAGGCAGCCAAAACGCCAGGCGCTGTCGCAGGCAATGAGTTGCTTCAGGCACAAAAACAGAACGAAGCCGCAAGTGCTCTTATACAAAGCCGCAAGGCCGCTGTGGATACGGCGACAGAACGCCTCAAAGCAGCCAGAGCGATGGAAGCCTATCTCCGGATCGTGGCCCCCTTTGATGGGGTGATCTCCGACCGCCTTGTTCACCCCGGCATGATGGTTGACGCAGGTGGCCATCAGCCGCTGCTTAAGCTCAAGCAAGTGTCCCATTTGCGCTTGGTTGTCCCGGTTCCCGAAACCTATGTCGGCGCAGTCACTCGGGGCAAAGCCGTGGTGTTTCATGTTCCGGCCCATCCTGGCAAGTCCTACACGGGCACTATCGCACGTGTACCGCAAAGCCTGGATGAGCGAAGCCGCAGCATGATGGTCGAGCTTGATGTCTTGAATACGAGCGGAACGCTTGCTCCAGGAATGTATCCCACAGTTGATTGGCCAGTGTCATCCCAGGGCGATGTCTTACTTGTACCCACTACCAGTGTTGTGACTACAACTCAGCGGACCTTCGTCATTGCATCCACGAATGGCCACGCGCGTTGGATTGATGTGCGCAAAGGAGCAGCGTCGGGTGACTCTGTGACGGTTCGGGGGCAGTTAGAGGCAGGGCAGCTCGTGGTCAAGCGCGCAAGCGATGAAATACGGGAAGGAAGCCCGCTGCGTTAGGGCGCGCGATTGCTAGTTGGGTTGATCTACGCTCCTGCGCGCTTTACGGCCGTCAAACGAGGACCCCGAGATTAGGGTGCCAACCTGACAGCCGTTTGATTCCGAGAGCGCTACTGGTGCACGGTCAGCGTGAGCGGAACGCTCTGCGTAAGGCCGCTTGATCCGGTGGCATTGACGTTGATGGTGTAAGTGCCCGTCTTCGTGGTTGGGGACGTGGGCGTAGTGGAGTTGCTGGTGGTGCTACTACCGCTCCCACAGGCTGTCATGAGGGTTGCGGTGCAGA
The DNA here is from genome assembly GCF_036877565.1 of Edaphobacter sp. HDX4. Lineage (NCBI taxonomy): Bacteria > Pseudomonadati > Acidobacteriota > Terriglobia > Terriglobales > Acidobacteriaceae > Edaphobacter > Edaphobacter sp. HDX4. The sequence goes on along the minus strand of NZ_JAEDXW010000002.1, from coordinate 294,854 downwards.
CGAGCAGGAGCAGTGAGAAGATGACGTTGTTTGGGATGCTGCGGCCTGCTCCCCTGCGGCGGATAAGACAGAGGACGAACAGACCGGGGGCACCGAATGCCGCAAGCACGCCACTGTTGCCACCGAGGGTGGGTGCAGCAAGAAAAGCTTGCGCTGTAGTTCCGGTAGTGATGGTGACATTAGTGGAGGCGGTCTGACTGCCGGCGCCAAAGGTCAGTGATGTGGGTTGGAACGTGCAGGTGGTGTTGGGCGGCAGGTTCGCGCAGGAGAGTTGCACGGTGCCGGTGTAGCCAGAGATCGAGGAGAAGGTTATCTTATCGGTCGCAGCGCCGGACTGCGCGACTGAGAGACCGGTGGTATCAGGTGCGGCTGTGAGCAGAAGGATGGGCGGTGCAGCGGACTGCGTAAAGTTGACGTCGCCGCCATACTGGGCGCTGATCACGACATTACCTGTGGGGGCGGCGCTGGCGGTGTAGCTAGCGTTGCCGTTGATATCGAGCGTGCCACTACCGATGGCTGTTTGGCCGACGAGGAAGGTGACGGTGCCAGTGGGTATGCCGGTGCTGATCGACGCGACTTTCGCAGTAAAGACGGTGTTCTGGTTTGATAGAGCCAGGGTTGTGGCGGTTCCTGCCTGCGTAATGGTGAGCGTGCCATTCGTGGGCGTCACCACATAGTTCGCAAGATTAGCGCCAGTCACCGAGGGAATGACGGCATATCCGCCGACGATGCTGGCTGCCGTAGCGAGAGTGGTGAAGGACTCCGTGAAGGTATCCCCGTTCACCATGCCAAGAACCGTTCCTGTGAATGTCGGATTCGCGGTCCCGAAGACGCGAGCGGTACTATTTGCCGTAATTGTGAGAGGCGCGGGCATAACGACAAATGAGGTGCTTTTGGTAGTTGCAGGGTAGTTGTCGGTCGCGGCTTGCGAGGCCAGCAGAGTGAGGGTGCCTATACCGCTGACGGTAACCGTAGAACCGACGATGGTAGCAGGGCCACTGACGACGGAATATGTGATGGCACCAGAAGAGTCCGAGGTTGCGGAGACCATAAAGGGCCCGCTGCCATAGGTGTGGTTTGCAACGTTGAAGGTGAGGTTAGCGAATCCGGTAGTCGTAAAGAAGATGCCTGGTGACGTACTCGCGGCAAGATACACGTCGCCTGCATATCCGGCCTGCAAGGTGCTGAAGCCTGGCGGGATGGATGTGGTGTTGAGCACGGCAACTCCATTGGATAGCGGAGCGGTACCAAGAACAGTGCTGTTCGCCGCAAAGGTGATAAGCTCGCCGTCTGTGCTATGCCCCCCTGCGGACCGCGGAGACAGGGTAGCGGTCAAAGCAACCTGGTGCCCGTAGACACTGGTTGTAGGATTTGCGCTGAGAGAGAGCGTGGATGCCGAGCCTGAGGATGCCGCGACCGACACTGGATCGGAAAGGCTGGAGCTGTAGTTGTCATCACCCGAATAGACGGCCTGAAGCTGGTGGGTATCAGTTCCCGGAACAGAGAAATTACTCTGCGTGGTTGTGAAGCTGTTGCTCGGAGTGATGACGGCAACTACAACAGGACTATTGTTGATATTAACAATGGGGACGTCAGCATATCCATCTCCGTTGAAATCAGCGACGCCGATCCGTCCGACGGAAAAGCTGGGGGTGCCCGGTAACGGCGTGCTGGTTGAAAAGCTACCGTGACCATCTCCGATTTCAATAAAGCTGTCGTTCGGATCCGCCTGCCAGGTTATGTCGGCTATTCCATCTCCATTAAAGTCGGCAACAGAGATGCCATACGCGTAATTAATAGGATCGGGATGGTTGAAGAGAGTGGAGTTCCCTACAAGTTGCATCATGCCATCGCCAAGATTTGAGTAGACCAGCACCTGAGCCCCGAGCGAGACACCGGCGTTGTAGGCGGTCGTAGGTACCGCCATATCCAACTTACCGTCCCGATCGAAGTCGCCAGGAATCATCGTTGTTGCGTCGCAGCAGGCTCCCTGTATTGACAAATTCGCTAAGGGCTGAAAAGCTCCTGTGCCATCGCCAGTGAAGATCTGAACATTGAAGCTGTTTGTGGACGAAGGCGAACTCGATGACGGCTCCAGTACTACGATGTCGGTATTGCTATCTCCAGTGAAGTCACCCAAGACAACGGAGATGGGATTCGAAGCACTGATGCTCGTCGGATTGGCAAAAGTACGATCACCATTGTTAAGTAGAATATCGACGGTTTGATTGCTGAAGTTCGGAACAATCAAGTCCGGCCTACCGTCATGATTAGCATCACCTGCAACAACACCATAAGTTGCATTGGTCGATGTGATTGCCGGTTGCGTAGAGAAATGTCCAGTGCCTCCTCCATACAGAACCAATATCTTGGAAGGGCTACCAATTACCAGACTCAATCCTCCGGTGCCAAAATCAACCGGCGTCAGGCTGGTGACATCGCCCAGAGAAGCCGTCTGAAGGTTATCGATGGGGTACTGACTCAACACTCCGTTGCCGCCGCCAGGAACGACGATTACGTCGTTGCCTTGTAAAAACACTAGATCCTGAAAGCAATCGTTCGTAAAATCTCCAACAGCAGTCAAAGGACTGATAGAAAATCCCGTAAGCGGACCAGGTGGCGTAACGATCGACAGATTCCCGCCGTTAGTACCGCTGACAGGTACAGTAGCAAGGACTGCGTTATCCGCAGTGTTGTCCTGAATCGTGAGAGTTCCCGTGATAACTGGAGAAGCTAGCGGAGCCACTCCAAGCACAGTTCCAGTAAAAGTGTAGTTTCCGTTCGCTCCCACTACGGAAAGATTTGTGGTTGAAGGAGATTTACCTGTGACCTGCAGCGCACTATCCGCTGAAGCACTGGCGGAACTGCTAACAGTACCCATGAAAACAGCTTTGTAGCTATGATTCCCCAGACCAGGAACAAAGCGCAGAGTCGCCGTGCCATCACCTGCAATCTGCGCTGTTCCCATCAAATGAACATCGGTACAGTAGGTGGCAGTGGCATCGCAGAAGCTAACCTGCCCAACAGTAGTAGGATTGACGGTCGCGGTGAGAGTAACGACCGTTCCCGAGGAGACTGACGTGACAGCGCCTGCGCTGGAGGTGACGGTGAGGGTGGTCGTAGTGGGGGTTGCGGCAGAAGCGACAGTCCCTGCGAGCAGGATCGTGCTGAGAGAGGCCCGGAGAAGCGAGCCAGCTTTGCTCAAAAACCAATAAGAACATGAGCGAGGCATGAAACGCGGCATGAGACGTGTCCTTTCATCCCTGTTGCTGCTCTTTTGGTCTTCTGACAGAGATACTCCTCCGGTATGGAGGGCACATGGCGGGTGGCAGAGAGACGACAAGAGGTGCAGGGATTCAGCGCGATCATAGTGGAGCGGGGTTGAAGACTCAAGAAAATAAATTCAACGGCTGCAATTACATCGTCCCGATTTGGTCCATCAGGTACGAGCCCAACGTTGACAGACGTTTCGGTGTTCGGACGGTAAGATCGACTTCACTTAGACCTCACGAGTCGGCGGCAAAACTACAATAACCTACGTCTTACAAAGCAGCATCGAGGCCTAGTTTGAAATGATCGTCGTCTTGGTCAGAGATAGAACGCCACACAACGCTGTCTGTCCCATTTGGAGAGATGATGAACCGTAGGGAAATGTTGAAGGCCGGAAGCGCGGCGTTAGTGGGAGCGGCAACGGCTACGACAGAAGCTGAAGAACGAAAATTTGTGTCATCCTCAACCGTCGAACAATGGGATATCTTCGAACAGACCTTCACGGGCCCACGCGAGGGCAATCCCTTTTTGGACGTATGGACTCAAGCCGTCTTTCGCAAGGGGTACCGCGACGTTAGGGTGGATGGATTCTATGACGGAAACGGCATATATAAAATGCGTTTCATGCCGGATGAACCGGGCACCTGGACCTTCGAAACAGATAGTAATATTCCGGAGTTGAAAGGCAGAAAAGGCTCACTGCAGTGTGTTCCCGCAAAGTCTGGCAATCATGGGCCTGTGCGCGTACGCGATTCCTACCACTTCGGATATGCAGATGGCACACCATATTTTCCTTTTGGCACGACATGCTATGCGTGGGTCCATCAGACTGAGGACTTGCAACGCCAGACGCTTGAGTTCCTACGTAGCGGCCCGTTCAACAAGATACGTATGTGCCTCTTCCCTAAGTGGTACCAGTACAACCACGGGGTTCCCCCTCGCTTTCCCTTCCAGCGTAGGGATGACAGCAATGACTACACACATTTTGTTCCGGAGTTCTTCCAACACATCGAAGATCGTATCCAGGATCTTCGCGCCCTGAACATAGAGGCCGACCTGATCCTGTTTCATCCCTACGACCATTGGGGTTTCCAGGAGATGCCTGCAGACGTGAATGATCGATATCTGAGATATGTGATTGCTCGATTTGCCGCTTATCGAAATGTGTGGTGGTCACTCGCGAATGAATTCGATCTGATGCGGAAGAAGAGCAGTGCAGACTGGGATCGGTACGCTAGCATCGTGACTGAGACAGATCCTTATGCACATCTGCGGTCTATCCACTACAGCCGTGCCCCCTATGACTACTCCCGCACATGGTGCACGCACGCCAGCGTTCAGGACTACGCCTTCGATAAGGCTCCGCAGTGGAGAGTGGATTGGCGCAAACCCGTCATCTTTGACGAGTGCATGTACGAGGGCAATATCAATTCACGTTGGGGTAATCTCTCAGGGGAAGAGATGACGCGCAGGTTCTGGCTGTGCACTGTCGCCGGCGTTTATGGAGGACACGGAGAGACCTACGTAGACGAAAATGAAATTGAGAACGATAAAGCGATCCTTTGGTGGTCTCATGGCGGAACATTGAAAGGATCCAGTCCGAAGCGAATCGGTTTTTTGCGCAAGCTGTTGGAGGACATCGGAGCACAGGAGGGCGGCCACATTGGACTAGAAGCCATAGAGCCGGTGTACTATCTTGCGGCAAAGCGTAGCTCCAATCAGGCAATCCTCTGGTACTTTGACTTTCACGAACCAAGCTATTATGACTTCCCTCTTCCTGAAGGAGCGAGATTCAAAGCTGAGTGGATCGATCCGTGGCAAATGACCGTGAAGGCGATTGAAGGTGTCTTCACCGGAAAGAGCCGCATCAAGCTACCTGGAAAGCCATACCAAGCCATAGTCTTCCGAAAGGTTTAGCTTTTTCTTGATAAGCGGATGAGCGGCTGTATCAATTGAACAGTTAGCTGGTCTTTAATAGGCCAATCAGATCAATGGAAATCGTGTGAATGGATCTCCAACGCCCGATCGTGAAGTTCCGTGAGCTTCGTTGCCCTTACATGGATAACATCATCCAGGTTTTGCAGCATCCCTTCAGCTAAAAGAAATTTGCTTCTCGTCACCATAAGTCTCTGGTTCTCATAAAGAGAAGGAGATATCACGACATTAGCGATCCCCGTCTCATCTTCTATTGAAAGAAAGATGAATCCCTTGGCTGTTCCTGGACGCTGGCGTGTAATGACACATCCAGCAACTCTTACAAAATCACCGTTCCTACAGGACTTTAGTGCGTGCGCCGAAAAAATGTTTTGCTGACGTAATTCAGCACGACGGTAAAACATGGGGTGATTGCCCGTCGTCAGACCAGTACCACGATAGTCTTCAACAAGGCGCTCTTCGGTATTCATCTGTAAAAGAGGCGTACGGTCACCTTCCCCTGAGTGGTCTCGTAGATTGCAAAGAAGAGCGCCCTCCCGCTTCCCTGCTTTTTCTATCTGCCATAATGCATCCCGACGATGTTCAACTCCACTAATTTTATTCAGCGCACCAATTTGCGCGAGCAATACCAGTTCTTTTCGATTCAGAGATGGCACTCGAAAGGCCAGATCTTCCAAGGAGGAAAAAAGTGTCCTCTGTTTCCTTGCAGACAATAACGCCTCTGCAGCCTGGCGACGAAGCCCTTTTGCATACCTGAGTCCTAAGCGTAAGAAAAGAGACCCATCTAATTCGTTTGCCAGCGTGCAATTCCACTCCGACTGCTGTACATCGATCGGCTTTACACGAAGACCGTGTCGCTGAGCATCCTTAATAAGAACGGCAGGTGAGTAAAATCCCATGGGCTGATTGTTCAAAATAGCGCAGGTAAACGCAGCAAGATATTTGACTTTGAAATATGCCGACGCATAAGCGAGCAACGCGAAGCTGGCCGCATGCGATTCAGGAAAGCCGTACAGCGCGAATGAGCTGATGTTCTCAACAATGAGATCCTGGGTCTTCACATCAATGCCCTTGGCGCTCATTCCATTTCTTAATTTGACCTCCAACTTTTTCATTCGATCCAGGATCGACGCATCCCGACCGCGCGACGCAACTCCTCCGCTTCGGCGCCAGAGAAGTCCGCCACTGTCATCGCGATTCGAAGCAACTGCTCTTGAAAAAGTGGAACTCCTAGCGTTCGTTTTAGTATTTCCTCCAGTGAAGGGTGCGGGTAGGTGATCTCCTCTTTTTCTTGACGGCGACGGATATATGGATGCATCATGTTCCCAACAATAGGACCGGGACGAATGATCGCTACCTGGACCACAAGATCGTAAAAATTTTCCGGCTTATTTCGCGGTAGTGAGGCCATCTGTGCGCGACTTTCAATTTGAAACATACCCACCGTATCGGCGCGCTGAAGTGTTTCGTAGACGTCCTTATCTTCAGGAAGATTCGCCAGATCTACCGCATCTCCATAATGGCGCGAGATGAGCTCCAGGCTGTCATGAACTACAGCCATCATGCCCAATCCCAACAGATCTACTTTGATAATGCCTAGATCTGCGCAGTCTTCTTTATCCCATTGCACCACCGTGCGGCCGGGCATTGAGGCACGCTCCAGCGGAACAATCGAATTCAAATGATCCTGGCAAATCACCATGCCTCCTGAATGCTGTCCAAGATGGCGAGGGAGATCTTTGATGCGTGTACAGAGTTCAAGATATTTAGCGATTCGTGGATGTTTAAGGTCAAATCCGGCACCAGCGAAAGAGTGCTCCATCGTGTCCGTCTTTCCGCGCCACTCCCACTGGCCTACCAGATTAGACAGTCGACTTAGGGATTCTTGATCAATTCCAAGAGCCTTTCCTACCTCGCGCGCAGAGGATTTACCCCGATAAGTTATGACATTCGCAGTCATAGCAGCACCCAATTCTCCATAGCGCTGGTAGACATACTGAATGGCTTGTTCTCGTTTGTCTTCAGAGGGAAGGTCAAGATCGATATCAGGCCATTCACCTCGGTTTTCGCTCAGAAAGCGTTCAAAGAGCAGGTTCATTCCGACAGGGTCGATTGCTGTAATCTCCAGCGAATAACACACAGCCGAGTTGGCCGCACTACCCCGACCTTGTATGAGGATGTCGTTTTCTTTGCAGAAATTGACGATGTCCCAAACGATGAGGAAGTATCCGGAAAAGCCCAGCCGCTCAATAAGCGCGAGTTCATAACCCACCTGTTTTTTAGCTTGTGTTAAAAGATCACGATTATTCTTTTGCCCATATCTCTTCATTACCCCCTCGGCCACTCGTTTTCGGAGAAAGCTATCCATCGTCTCTCCCTCTGGAACGGGATAGCGAGGAAACTCGTACCCCAGGTCACCCAGCCTAAACTGAAGACGCGAAGACAGCTCACATGTATTCGATACGGCGTGAGGTATATCTCGGAAAAGCCTGTTCATCGCACGTGGCGTGCGTAAATAGCGTTCGCTATTGAATGCTAAAAGTCGCCCGGCACAATCCAGATCGGTATGATTCCGAATTGCTGTGAATACATCCAGAATCTCCCTGTCACCGGGTGTGGCATAACGAACTCCATTGGTTGCTAGTACAGGAAGTTTTAATGAATCCGCGATTCTCAAGGCGGCCTGATTGCGCCACTCCTCTTCGCGTTCATAATGGCGTTGCAACTCGACATAAACATTATGCTGGCCGAAGATACCTGCTAATTGCGCTACAACCCGACGCCCCTCTTCTTCTCCTCCACGAGTTAATGCAGCGGCTAACGGTCCTTCGGTTCCACCAGTAAGGCAAACCAGGCCCGATCCATATTGCTCCAGATCCTGGAGCGTCGCTGCACCTTCGGCCTTGGTCTTTTCTCGCATCTTAAACTTTGTTATCAGCTGACATAGGTTCTGGTAGCCATGGCGTGATTCACACAGCAGTGGCAACCGCGCTGCTTCAGGAGAATACTGGTGCGGAAGCCAGAAAGGGGGCGCAAGTCGAAGACCAAGATCGGAGACGGATATCTCGGCTCCTATATGAGCCTGAACATTGTTTCTTTCTGCACTTGTGTGGAAGCGTGCTGCTCCGTAGAGCCCGTTTCGGTCCAGAAGAGATATTGCGGGCATCTCTATCTCCACCGCACGCTCCACAATATCCTCTGGCTGTGAAGCTCCTTCCAGGAAGCTGAAGGCACTCGCTGCATGCAACTCAACGTAACGGTCAGTCATAGATTCCCACCATCTGCCAGGCTCGCCCAGATCGATCTCTCTTAATGCAACAACACAGGAGTTCACCCTGCTGATCTCTTGCAACCACATCCCACTCCTCTTCTTCCCAAGGTGTCGAACTCCACCAGTCGCCTCCTCTGCGCCAGGGTCCGTACGCGAAAGCAACGTCATAGCGCTTCCGCTGAAAGAAAACTGCCTTCAGGTTTTCTTTATCGATCACCACTTTCAAAGAAAGTGGATGGCGGAAACGTCGCATGGCGAGGAAGGATTCAGTCGAAGAGAGATCTGCCGATTCAGAAGTAGACGGGACGGAAAAAGTCTCCATGAAGAACGCATCGTGTTGGTGCGTATCCTTTAGAACCGCACGTCCTACTCGATCCTCTCCAACGATGGCTCGAATCTTCGTGAGGGTTACATCCAGCTTTACTGCTTCCGGCAGCTGGGGTGAAAACAATCCCAGCTGAAGTTTGCTTGTGGGCTCTGGGTCCGCATAGAGTCTCAAGGTTAGAACTGCTGCTTGCGGTGGATAAGACTGGAGATGCAGGTGAATGAGTTTTAGCCAAAGATGGAGATCGTTGCTTGGAAGAACTGACCTAATCGTGTGGGAATAAGTAGTCTTATCTTCAAGAGATGAATCCAGCGTAACCGAGGCAAGTGCAAGAACTCTGGCTGCTGCTCGTATCATTAGCTTTTCCAGCAACAGCCTTATAACGAATAGCAAGGAATCAACATCTTGTACGGGATGATCGAGATCCTGATATTCTTCGAGCTTAAATTGAGGTTCTTTCGGAACGAACAGATGGGGTAGTTCGCCAAGGGCTAGCCGACGAAGTCGTCTTCCTTCCTGTCCCATGCGGGCTATTAGTGGTTCTTCAGTCAATGCGGCAAGCGCGCCAAGCGAGCGAATCCCCCATCGCTCAAAGGTCTTTGCCTCTTCTTCCGATAATTGAAGAATAGAGAGCGGCAAGGGAGCCAGCACCCTGCTCTCCTCTCCTTGTGCGATAACTACCGAGCCCGTTCGCGACATTCCTCTTGCCATACAGACAGCAGCATGGAAGTTGCGGCTTATGGCTATGGATGCTGAGACCCCAACGTTTCTCACCTGCTGCAAGAGTGCTTTAGCTAATTTTTGAGGAGATCCAGAAAGTCTTGCTGTTCCCGAAATATCGAGAACACAGGCGAACATCTCAGCTTCCATGAGCTCTTCAATTCGTGGAGAAATTCTTGACGCACACTCCAGGAGTGCTCCCCGTGTATTTTCCTCTTCGCCACGCGACCGAAAGAGCAAAACAACAGACGTAAATGTATCTACCTCTGCCTGTGACATCCCTCGAACAATCCCGGCCCGCCTTGCGTGTCCATTCAGAGAACACACGGTGCGAAACGGAGCATCCCCATCCATGACTACGCAAGGACGTTGACGGAGTTGGGGCCGCACACGAAGCAGTGATTGTGCAGGAAACTCTTTTATGTAAAGACATGCATAGAGCTCTCCACGGCCTGTCATCGCCGACCTGACCAGGTGGTTCGGCGGTACCAGTTCACAGCCTCATAACTATGCGGCTGTTTCTTTAAACCAGGAATACTGGCAGGCGAAGGCGTAAAGCGCTCCCTTATCACCTCGATGTCAGTATTCAGGCCTGTGAAGAAAGAAATTGATCTCTGGCTTTCGTTCATCTCACGTGCGCGCAATTTTAAAATCATATTGGAGCTGCTTTTAGCGCAACTCTTCTGCGTGAGCAACAAGAAACTCGTCTGAGTTCGCTCAGCTGCTGCCCTGTAACGGAACCAGGTGGACAGTGGCACACGCAATACGTACTCAGGTAAAACGCTTCCCATATCCAGAGTAATCAAACTGAAACCTCCGGATTGCAATAAAAGATCAGCTACCTTCAATGCCTGACACATCTCTTCAGATCTAGGCGAAGTGGAAGAGACGTGTTCGTTAGAAGTTCGACATCTCACCCACAGGAGTCGTCTTAGATCAACCCCGGTTGCGGCCGCCGACTCGGGGTCAAGGGCATCGGCCACATCGATCCAGGCGCACACTTTGCCGGCCTGAGTCATCCGCGCTGCAAAGCTAAGAGCTAAAGAGGTACGACCTGAGGATTCCTCCCCAACCACCTCCGTCACCGCACCAGCAGGCAAACCACCGTTCAATGCTCCGTCGATAGAAGCTATGCCTAAGCTCGTCACAGGCCGAACGGTTTGCGGGCGAGGCGTCAACGCCCCAGGAATCCGGTTTCCGAGCACAGTTTCTATTTGGGTGCGTATCTGCGAGGCGGAAGTCATAACTTATCTTCGCCTTATCTTCGCCATAAATTTCCGCGAAGTCAACTCGGGGATCTGCGGAAGATCTGCTCATCCAACCCGCTAAGCTCCTGCATGTTTATGGCTTATTGCCTTAAACTATTTTGCTGATTTTCTTTAGATCAGCGATAAAGGCTGCCTTCTCCCGTTGCCGATCTTCATCAGTGCGTGCTCTGAGAATCGCAGAAGGGTGAACCGTTGCCATGACCGGGGGCAATCCTTCTCTGGTGATCAACGTTCCTCTTTGTTGCGTCACCTTGAAGCTCGGGCCAAGTAGAGATTGAGCAGCCGTCGCACCTAAGCAGACAATCAGGCTCGGTCGAACTGCATCCATTTCTGCATCCAGCCACGGACGGCATGCCTTAATCTCCCTCATGGTGGGCTTTTTGTGGATGCGTCGTTTTCCTCGCGGCTCCCACTTGAAATGTTTGACGGTGTTGGTCACATAAACCTGGCTACGGTCGATTGCAGCTTGCTCCAGACATTCATCCAGCAGTCTGCCTGCAGGACCAACAAACGGATGCCCTTCCAGGTCCTCACGATCGCCAGGTTGCTCCCCAATCATCATGAGTGCAACCTGATGATCACCGCTTTTGGATTCAAGCTGGATCTCGCCAAAGACGGCATGCGTTGCGTGCCGGTACAAATCACATCCCTGACACTGTTGCACCGCTTTACGCAAGACTGGGAGCGTCCGTTTTGGGGGGAGATAGGGCTCGGCATTTGGCAGCGTAGGCATATGCCTTTAGATGCGGAATTATGCGGTCGAAGCGGCAATCGGGTCCCCGAGCTTTTACTAAGGCTGGGAGCCTAATCACTGCATTCTTGTCCCAGTTCGTAAGCCGTAAAATCTCGAACCCAAATTCGCTCCGAGTTCAGGTCAAAATTTCTCTTAAGGGCGTTCAGGCCACGAGTGTTTTGGGTAACGTCGCATGAGCGTGCGCCGAACTTCAGGGTAAAGTCTTTGCCAGAATCCTGAAAGGTCGGTCGTAGTTTGCACCGCTCGATGATTGGGAGCTAGCAGGTGCATAACAATGGGCGTTCGATTCACACCAATTCGTGGTGTCTCTCGCATTCCGAAAAAATCCTGGAGTCGCGATGCAACCCACGGATCTTTACCATTCTCATAGTGAACCTTGCTCTGGCGGCCACTTGCCAGGCGAATACTTTCGGGTGCTCGCTCTCTAAGAATGCGCTGATCTGCGCTCTGCTCCAGCTGAGAGAGGAAGCCTTGGCCAGCCTTTTCCAATTCGGCAAAACTGCTCAGCCCTGTACACAGCTGGCGAAAAGCTTCAGAGACATCTGGCTGTGCCAAGGCTGCAAAATTAATTCTAGCCAGCAAGCGCTCAACGGACTTGCGATCGACGAACCGATCAAGTCCCGACTCCATCGCTTTTCTGTGAAGTAATTCGGTCGCACTCGCACCTGAAGCTACACCACGGGTCTCCTGGAGAACTAGCTCGTCGTATACGAACGCACTCACCAACTCGACCCGTTCGGAGATGCGATTCCATTCAAGGTTTTCTCTCTCTCGTACATCCTCCGGGAACAGATCGATCAACCATTCTGGCTCGATTCGCGCCATCATTCGCGCAATGGGAACCGATTTGTCCTTCCGATCCTCTACATCCAGCACGACCATGAATTCATATGCAGGGACTGAGCCATGAATCTCTGCAGTCGTGCCGTTTGATAGTTGAAGCTGCTTTCCTGCTCTTCGCCTCGCAACCCGATCCGGAAAGCCGCTGAGAATCGATATCAGCACAGATTCGTCATCAACATCATGTCTCTGGACTGACCGTCGAGCAATTCTTCGAAGCTGCTGCAAGTGGCGACGAAATTGAAAATCATGCGGTACAGCATCCATCGCTTCCAGAACGTCGTTCGTCTCCGCCCGGAGTCCGACCTCCAGAAGCGCCGCTATCTTACAGCCTTCTTCCGATGCCCCACGGATGGAAGCTTCTTCCAGGATGCGCGCGAGTCGCGGGTGCAAAGGATATCTCTCAAGCCGCGAGGCCATTGTGCCTTTCGCTCCCAGCCGGTCCAGCAACATCTGGGCACCTTCGACTGCAGACTTCGGAGGCGCGTCGATCCACTCGAATGCATCTGGTCCAGCCTCTCCCATCGCTCGCAAAGATAGGCAGAGCTTAGACAAATCGGCATTCAGGATTTCAGGCACATCCTGCTCCGGGCGTAAGGCATAGTCCTCTTCAGGGTAAAGACGTATCACCCTGCCAGGCCCTGTGCGCCCCGCCCGCCCCGCCCTCTGCTTCGCCGATGCCTTGCTGATCCTTTGAACGCGCAGCGTTGGCAACCCCGTCCAGGGTGAATAACTTGAAACTCGCGCCAACCCACTATCTATGACAGCAGTTACACCTTCCACGGTTACGGATGTCTCTGCAATATTCGTGCAGAAGATAAGTTTCGGTTGGTTGGCCGGCATCAACGCACGATCCTGCTCTTCTGTTGATAACGACCCGTGCAGCGGGAGCATCAAAATTCCATTCTGCGAGGCGAGGCTGTCGCACTCTCGCATCGCCTGTCGTATCTCAGCTGTTCCCGGCAGAAAGATCAGTGTGTGTCCCTTGTTTCCCGTACTCAGCAGTAGAGCCACCGCGTTTCGAATCTGGGCAGCAAGAGATTCGGAAGAGTAAGGAAGATGTCGGATCGAAACTTCGAATAACCTTCCCTCAGAACGAATCACCGGGCAGTCGCCGAGGTAAAGGGCTACAGGAGCAGCATCCAGGGTCGCCGACATAACCACAATCTTTAACTCAGGACGTTGTCTTTGCAGGCGTTTCAGCAGACTCAAGGCAAAGTCGCCGTCCAGATGCCGCTCGTGAAATTCGTCCAGGATAACCGCGTCCACACCGACCAGATCGGATTCTGAAACGAGGCGCCGGGTGAGGATTCCTTCTGTCACATATCGCAGCCGTGTCTTCCGTCCTCCGACCTCTTCAAAGCGAACCTGGTACCCCACCGTATCGCCGATGCCTTCACCTAGCTCTGCGGCAACTCGCAAGGCTGCCATTCGTGCCGCAATTCTGCGCGGCTCCAGAACGATGATCTCTCCCTTAACAATCTCAAGAAGCGCGGGTGGAACCCGGCTCGTCTTTCCTGCGCCCGGCGGAGCCTCTAGAACGAGGTTGGGATTTCGATGAAGTGATTTTAGGATCTCCGGCAAAAGCGCATCCACCGGAAGAGTCAATCTGGAGTTCACTGTCCTATCGCACCATAGCAGTACACCTCCGTCAAATACGGATCCGATAAGTCTGCGCACAACCTTTTCATCTTTCTCCGAGGCCCGCCGATAGAGAGTTCATACCTTTGAAGGAGGGCTTAGAATTCCATGGCCCAATTCACCAGCCCGACCATTGAGGCCCCAGCCTCCAGCAATCTTTTCGCCAGCATTACAGACGCGTCCGTGCTCGATCAGACTGTGGAAGAGGTGCTTGGCCTCATGTTGGAGGTACCGGTCCAGGTCTGTGAGACGGCCGTTTCTCCAACCAACATCCCAGTCACTCTTACCGCAGTAATTGGATTGGCCGGGGCGCTCAGCGGCGCCTTTACGGTAGTGGTCAACGAACCTGGCGCGAAGCAGATCACCGCATGCATGATGGGCATCGAAGTTTCGGCCGTGGACGATACCGTGCTGGATGGGCTGGGGGAGATCGCGAACATTCTGGCGGGAGCCTGGAAATCTAAAATCCCCACTCTCTCTGCGGCCTGCCTGCTCTCCGTTCCCACTGTCGTTACGGGGACTCACTATGACATCCACAAGAAGATGTCGACCTTCAAGCTTGCACGCTCGTATCGGTTTCAGGACTCTACACTGAGCATTACGCTCTATGGGGAACAGCCCTGATAGTCGAGGCGTGGACCTGATCATGTACGCGGCGCCTCTGCCCTCTGCTAGCATTAAGGCCTGACCACACCATGACCAGCGCTAGCACAGAAGCTCCCATTCGCGTCCGTATTGCACCTTCTCCCACAGGAGACCCCCACGTAGGCACCGCTTACATTGGTCTCCTTAACTACATCTACGCCCGTCAGCGTGCCGGGAAATTTGTGCTCCGTATCGAAGACACAGATCGTGCACGCTTCGTCGCGACCTCCGAAGAGATGATCTTCGATTCGCTTCGATGGCTGGGACTCAACTGGGACGAGGGCCCGGATGTTGGAGGTCCCTTTGGGCCTTATCGCCAGTCCGAGCGTACAGAAATCTATCGCGAACATGCGGACATTCTGCTTCAGACCGGGAAGGCGTACCGGTGCTTCTGCACCCCCGAAGAGCTGGAGGTCGTAAGGAAGCAGCAGATGGCATCGAAGCTGCCCCCGCGTTATCCAGGTACCTGCCGTCGGCTCTCGTCCGAGCAGATAGAGCAGAATCTGGCTACCGGGAAAGTGCATACTATTCGCCTTGCTGTTCCTCCGCATGGAGCCGATCTTAGTTCCGCAACCACTTTCCGGGATGAGCTTCGCGGAGCCATTACCTTTGAACACAATAACGTCGACGATCAGGTTCTCCTGAAATCAGACGGCTATCCGACTTATCATCTCGCCAATGTGGTCGATGATCACCTCATGGAGATCACCGACGTGATCCGCGCTGAGGAATGGATCTCTTCCACGCCGAAGCACGTCCTTCTGTATAAAGCCTTCGGCTGGCAGATACCTCGCTTCTGGCACATGCCATTGCTGCGGAATCTCGACAAATCCAAAATCTCCAAGCGCAAAAATCCGGTCTCGCTCATCTATTACCGCGACAGCGGCTACCTTCCTGAAGCCATCATCAACTTCCTCGGCCTGCTGGGCGGCGGAATGCCGGCTGACATCAACAATGGGACCGAGCAGTTCACGCTTAGCGAAATAATTCAGCACTTTGTGTTCACCGATATTCGTGTTGGCGGACCCGTCTTCGATCTCACAAAGCTGAAGTGGCTCAATGGCGAGTACCTTCGAAAGCTGTCGCCGGAACAGTTTTTCCTTGCCGTCCGCAATCGCGTGTTCAGCGACGATTACCTCCGGCAGATCTCCTCACTCATGCAGACTCGAATCGAGATACTCTCTCAGTTTGGTGATCTGACCAGCTTCTTCTTCTCCGATAATGTCATCCCCGCGCCGGATGTCTTTCTGCCTAAGAAGAGGTCTCTAGATGAGACGCTCGCCTTCGCGCAGGATCAACTCGTTGCGCTGGAAGCCTCAGAGTGGACGCACGATGCACTCGAATCCGGACTAAAAAAGCTTGGCGAAGAGAAGTCGTGGTCGGTAAAAGAAAATTTCATGCTTCTTCGTGCCATCGTCACCGGCAGCACCACGTCGCCGCCGCTCTTGGAGAGCATGATCGTATTTGGCAAGGCACGCACGCTCGACCGCGTTCGCCGCTTCCTCGAAGCTCAAAAGAAGCTCACAACTCAAAAGAAGTAACTGTTCAGGATGTTTTTAGCCCCTGCGGTGCAGACAACCGTGTCGCAGGGCATGATTTCTATAGCGGAAACGGGCTAAGACCCTGCAATCCTCCTCTGCAGATCCGGCAAGACAATTCCAGTACTGGGATCATCAGATCCACAGTCATGCAAGCCATCCCCCACTCCTCCAGCAGACGTTCCATATAGACTTGAAGGAGATGAGCCAGAGTCTGCCAAGGATAGAGATCGAGTATTGCACTCAATGCCGGTGGCTTCTGCGCGCTGCATGGACGGCCCAGGAACTACTGACTACGTTTCAGGATGAAGTGGGAGAGGTAGCGCTTCAGCCCGGCACGGGAGGTATCTTCGAGGTTCGAATTGGCGACGATATCGTCTGGTCCCGCGCTGCCCAGCAACGATTTCCCGAGATGAAAGAGCTCAAGCAACTCGTTCGCGATCGTATCTCGCCCGGGCGCGATCTCGGTCATTCCGACCGCTCTTCAGCCCAACCGTAAGTCTCGCCCGGAAGGCGATCCTCTTATTCGTGTCCTCAGAATGGGAGACATCACGGCCTTCAGCATTTAAACTAGTCTCTTGCGGCGCTTTCACACGTTTGCACCTATAAGCCTATGCGTATTTTGAGTTTACGTCTGATAATCGCGTTGATCCTCGGGGTCACCCTTGTGTCTCTTGCTTCGTCGTGGTCTGACGTTCAGGAGGAGAAGGAAGCCTTGCGACGCGACCTCCAGTACAAGGCAGAGGCCTTTGGAGAAAGCCTTGCTAGCAACGCTGAGCTTTATCTTTCAAACGGCGACAACGTCCGGCTGGAACAGCTCGTTCGACGGTTCAGCAATCGTGATCATCTTCTAGGCATTGGGATCTACGACACGACTGGCTCCTCTCTGGTCATGACACGTGAGCTCGGCCCTCTGGTAGGCGGGACGCCACCGGCGCTCTCCACGGCCCTCGCGAAAGATCGTCCGGAGACACGCTGGACTCGGCTGCACTTTCACCGGGTCTATCTGCTTGCCGCTCCTTTGCACTCTGCCGACAGAAATGTCATTGGCGGAATTGTCCTTGTCTACGAGACCAGCTATATCCGCTCTCAGATCTTCGGCGTCTGGGGTCGCGTCTTCGTTCGCATTGCCGGTCAGGTACTCGTCATCGTCTTCATTACACTGCTTATCCTGCGATGGACTCTCGTTGGTCCCATTGCTCGCGCTGCGCAGTGGATGAAGACGTTGCGGACAGGCAAGCAGATGCCTCCATCCGCGGATCTCGATTTCTTGCTTCCTTTGACGCGGGAGATTGCACCTCTGGCAGAAGGGATGCAGCGTGCTCGTGAGGCAGCCGAAAAGGAAGCTCGCCTTCGCAATACCAACGAATCAATCTGGACCTCCCAGCGCCTCGCCGAGCATGTCCGCAATAAGCTGGATGGCAGCAGCCTCTTCGTCGTCTCCAATCGCGAGCCCTACATCCACAACTGGCAGGGAAACTCGATAACGGTGACCGTTCCCGCAAGCGGGCTGGTTACTGCCATTGAGCCCATTCTTTGTGCCTGCAATGGAACCTGGGTCGCCCAGGGTAGCGGAAGTGCGGATGCGGAGACTGTCGACAGCAACGACCGCCTGCAGGTTCCACCCGACGATCCAAAATATACGCTTCGGCGTGTCTGGCTCAGCGCCGCCGAAGAGGAAGGCTACTACTACGGGTTTGCCAATGAGGGTCTATGGCCCCTCTGCCACATGGCACACACCCGGCCGACCTTCCGCGCCTCTGACTGGGATTTCTATAACAAGGTCAATGAGCGCTTCGCCGATGCGTTGGTAGAAGAGATGGCTGGCGAGAAAAATCCCGTCGTTCTCATTCAGGACTACCACTTCGCGCTCCTCCCAAGACTTATCAAGGACAGGGTGCCCAGCGCCAGAGTCGCCATCTTCTGGCATATCCCGTGGCCCAACCCTGAATCCTTCAGCATCTGCCCCTGGCAGCGCGAGATCCTGGACGGCCTGCTCGGCGCTGACCTGATCGGTTTCCACGTACAGGCCCACTGCAATAACTTCCTCAGCACCGTGGACCGGGTTCTCGAAGCCCGGGTCGACTGGGAACACTTCTCCGTCAAGCGCAACGATCACTTGTCGTCGGTACTTCCCTTCCCCATCAGTGTTGATTTGACCGAAGACGCATCGGATACGACGGCAGTCCACAGCGCCGAAGAGGAACGTAGCGCGATCATCTCGGAGCTTGGAATCGAAGCTACTTTCCTCGGTGTGGGAGTCGACCGCGTCGATTACACAAAAGGGATCGTAGAGCGCTTTCAGGCTGTTGAATCCTTTCTGGAGCGGCATCCACGTTATCAGGGAAAGTTTACGTTCATTCAGATTGGGGCTCCAACCCGCAGTAATATCCCGCGATACGCTGAATTTCAACGTGAAGTAGAGTTCGAAGCGAACCGTATCAATGATCGCTTCAAGCGGGGGAAATGGCGGCCCATCGTCTTCCTTAATCGGCAGCACTCCCACCAGGAAGTGCGGCGCTACTATCGCGCAGCTCACGTCTGTCTCGTAACGTCCCTGCATGATGGCATGAATCTCGTCGCAAAAGAGTACGTGGCATCGCGAACCGATGAGCGTGGAGCTCTCATCCTGAGCCGCTTCACAGGAGCCGCACGTGAGCTCCATGACGCAATCATCGTCAATCCCTACGACATCCAAGCAACGGGAGAAGCCATCGCCCGCGTCCTCGAGATGGATGTCAGCGAAATCATCGATCGAATGCGCAGAATGCGTCGCACCGTCAAGGAACACAACATCTACTGGTGGGCAGGCTCTCTCATCGGTGAGCTCTGTGAGCTTCGCCTCAAACGGTAGCGCCGCCTCATAGGAGTTCGCAAATGCAACAAGGTGAAGCTACGGAGATCATCTCCGCCTTCCTGGGAAAAGTAGCAGCCGCGCCTTCATCTGTCCTGCTCCTGGACTACGATGGGACTCTCGCTCCATTTCAGATCGAGCGCGATCAGGCATATCCTTACCCGGGCATACTTCCGCTCCTGCAGGCGATCCAAAGCAATGGGAGGACCAGCCTGATTGTCATCACTGGCCGTCCTATTCACGAAGTTCAGAATCTTCTCAGCCCCCTCACAGGCATTGAGATCTGGGGAGCACATGGTCTTGATCATCTGCTCGCAGACGGCAC
Source organism: Edaphobacter sp. HDX4 (assembly GCF_036877565.1). Classification (NCBI taxonomy): domain Bacteria; kingdom Pseudomonadati; phylum Acidobacteriota; class Terriglobia; order Terriglobales; family Acidobacteriaceae; genus Edaphobacter; species Edaphobacter sp. HDX4. Next base: position 275,468 of record NZ_JAEDXW010000002.1, on the reverse strand, counting down.
ACGCCAGAAGGTAGATATCGCTCCCCAACTCTCAGCCGCCCTCACTCAAGCGGAACAGTTCCTGCATTCACATGGCATGCACTCGATGACTGAGGTCAAGCCGGGAGGAGTCGCCGTTCATTGGCGCGGTCTGCCTGACCACCAGATCGAATCCATTCGCTCACAGACCCTTGAAGGATGGTCTTCGCTGTTACAGCAGGAAGGATTGAAGCTGCTTCAGTTTGAAGGTGGCCTGGAGCTGCGCGTCACGCGACCTGACAAGGGCGACGCCATCGCAACCATCCTCGAAGGCCTGCAGTCGGATACTCCCGTGGCCTTTCTGGGCGACGACCTTACTGACGAAGATGGTTTCCGGCGCCTTGCACATCGAGGCTTATCCGTGCTCGTCCGGAATGAATACAGAGAAACCGCGGCTCAGGCGTGGATCCGTCCTCCACTGGAGCTCATCGCGTTCCTCGAGCGCTGGCTTCAACAAATCAACGGGGCCTGATAAGAATATGTGCAGGCATCCTCTCAAGGCCCGCTTACCGTTGATAGCGCCGCAATGGAAAAAAATCCATGGCTCACACGCGCGCACCCACTGGATCGGAGCAGCCTCACTCCATATCCCGAGATATCTCTTCGGCATCCTCCTCCTGGTTCTCCTGCTTACTCCGGTCTGGGCACAGCAGACAGCTTCGGTGTCGTGGGATCCACAGACGCTCGAGAGTGGTTCTCCTTGCATGTTCACCGTCAGATCACCTGGCTCCACAGCTGTCACCGGCACCTGGCAGGGCCACCCGCTGGAGTTCTTCCGCGCAGCGCACGATCCCGAGACATGGTACGCCATAGGTGGAGTCGATGTTGCTGCCAAACCCGGAGCTTATCCTCTTGAGATCGCTGTAGCCAACGCGACTCAGACGCAGTCTCTGCATCGGATCGTCGAGATCTCACCTGCGTCCTACAAGGAGATTCCTCTCTCCGTACCCCAGAAATTCGTAGAGCCCGACGCCGCATCTCAGAAGATCATTGCAGCGGACCAGGAACTCAAACGTAAAGTCTTCGCCGATTCCTCTTCCGTTCCGCTCTTCAGTGGAAGGTTTTTATCTCCGCTGAAAAGCGCTCCCAGCACCGATTCCTTCGGCACCCGCAGAGTCTTCAATGGCACCCTCGCGAGCGTTCATAGAGGACTCGACTATCGGGCCAAAATGAGAACTCCCGTTCGGTCGACCAACTCTGGTCGCGTAGTCCTCGCCCGGCCCCTCTACTTCGAAGGCAATTGCATCGTCATCGACCACGGTCTTGGCTTGACGACTATTTACATGCATCTGTCGAAGTTCGAAGTTAAAGAAGGTGAGAGAGTCACTCGTGGCCAGCTCATTGCTCTCAGCGGAAAAACCGGACGTGCAAACGGCCCTCATTTGCATCTCAGCGTGCGCTGGCAGGGTGAGTATCTCGATCCGGCCAAGCTGTTTCTCCTCAAGCTACCCGCCCCCGCGCGCCGCCGCTAGAGGATTTATATTTCCCGTCCTCGCTCCGCCTCAATCATGGCTCTGTCACTGCCAGGAAACATCTTTTTCAGTGGCCTTCGTATGAGTCTGATCAAGGCCCGTGCGGCAAGAGCCGCCGCAATCAACAGACATACCGCCATAGATGCTGCGATCATCGGATGATGAGTGGCAAACCAGGTGATTCCTACCGCCAGCACATCTTCTGTGGAGCTCAACGCAATGTTCGATATAGGCTCCGGACTCGGCGTGACCGCCGTTCGCACCAGCGTCTTTGAGCTATGTGCCGCCAACGCAATTCCAGCTCCAATGGCGGTCGCCAGCAGCTGCATCTGCGGCGGCAACTGAGAACTGGCGTGATACGCAACCAGCCCGGCTACAGGAACCCTGACAAGGGTCTGCACGCCGTTCCAAACTAAATCGAAGCCTGGAATTTTATCGGCAAAGACTTCGACAGCGAACAGAATGGCACACGCAACGATCACCCAGGTCTCGCCCAAGCCATGCAGGCCCGGTGGAAGCGCGACCCAGTGAGTTCGTGCAAGCACCCCCAGCGTCAAAACCGTCGCATAGATATTCAAGCCGCCAGCGAAGCTCGCTGCGATGATCAGCGCTGTTATGTTTGCCGCCGAAAAGTGCATGGTGCACGAATTCTACTCTGGCCCACGCAATCACGCCGACTCAAACGCTCAGCGACGAACGGTACGCTTCACCTGTGCATACTGCTCCAGGATGAAGCTGTCAGTCATTCCTGCGATGTAGTCGGCAACTACACGCGCCAGCCCCTCTGCCTCGATGTCCTGGAAGTGTCCCGGCGGCAGCTCCTCCGGATAGGCGATCCAGAAGTCGAACAGCGCCGTAACCACCTCTTCTGCTTTGTCGTGTTCACGCTCCAGCGACTGACACGTATAGAGCGTGTCGTAAAGGTAGCGCTTCTCCTCCAGCCGCTGCGACTCAATCTCTGCAGAGAATAATGCCAGCCGTCGTGGATGCAACCGAATATCCCTCAGCGACTTCGCTTCGATTGCATGCACGTTCTTCAAGGTATTGGCGATCAGATCGTCCGTCAGGATGTTCTGCATCAGCTGCAACGCTTCATGAAAGAGATACTTCTCCTCCACGACCGGATGACGCTCCGCGATCGAGCGGTAGCAGCGTCCAACGATCGTCACGTTGTCGCAGATATGACCTATCTCCAGCAGACCCGACTCCACACCGTCATCCAGGTCCGCCGTCAGATAGGCAATCTCATCTGCAAGATCAATCAACTGCGCTTCAAGAGGCGGCCGTAGATCCAGGAAATAGTCCGCCAGTTCAATGTGCTCTTTGGGATCATAATCGCGCGAATGTTTGATGATGCCCTCGCGCGCGCCAAGGGTCAGGTTCAGCCCCCGGTGAGCGGCATAGCGTTGCTCGAAGTGCTCCACGATGCGCAGTGCATGCAGGTTATGATCGAAGCTTCTCCCATGCCGTTTGAGGCATCGATCCAGTGCGCGCTCGCCCGCATGTCCGAACGGCGGATGTCCAATGTCATGGACAAGCGCCAGGGTCTCAGTGAGATTCTCATTCAGACCCAACTCCGAGGCAGCGGCGCGGGCGATCTCGGCAACCTCGATCGTATGTGTCAATCTGCTGCGGAAGTGATCAGAAGCCCTGCTTGTGAAGACCTGGGTCTTTCCCGCCAGCCGCCGAAATGCACGAGACTGTACAACGCGCTCGCGATCCCGCTGAAAGGCCGTTCTGCCTGATCTTACGGGAGCAGGATAAACACGCTGCAGCAGGGGATCGGCTTCATCTCCCTGCACCGCGCAGTACTCTAGATCCTTCGCCATATCCAGTATGAGTGTACCGGAATGCCGCGAATCTCCTCTGCATGCACTGAGGGCTCATCCCCCGGATGAGCCCTCGTACTTCCACATTTGTTCTGTGCCGCTTTACGGATGTGTATTCAGCTTCGACAGCTTGACCCTTGCGTTATCCAGCTTATGCTGTACCTTCGCTACATCCTCAGGATCGGCGTCCGCCGGCAGCGAGCGGCCATACTCATTCAGCGATCGCTCCCATTGTTCGACCGCAAGCTTTAGCTTGCCCGTCTTTTCGTAGATCTCCGCAAGATGATCGTGAATGGTGGGGTCACCACTGTTACGCTCATTGGCCTTACGGATATTCTCTTCCGCGAGAGCATATTGACCGGTCTTGTAGTACGCCCAACCCAATGAGTCGAGATACGCGTAATTCTGCGGATCCAGTTCGACTGCTTTACGAATCATCGTCAGTGCTTCGCTCAGCCGTACGCCACGGTCAGCAAGCATGTAGCCCAGATAATTCAGGATGGTCGCATTCTGCGAGTCGATGGCCAGCGCCTTGCGGAATTGAGCCTCTGCAGCGTCATACTGCTTTTGCCGGTCTGCCATAATTCCGCGCAGAAAGTAAACGTACAGCTTTTCTGCAGGTGTGTTCGATACCGCTTCGCCCGCAGCCAGTTCCTTGTTCGCATCGGGCCACCGCTTAAGCCGGATGTACATATTGGCTAATGCGAGATGTGCCTCCCGGTCATCCTTATGATCACCCGCCGCTGAGGTCAGAGACTTCGCAAGAGCGATGCCCTCCTCGGCCTTGCCTGTGTCTGCCAGTTGACCGGCATACATCAACTGGACCGATTGATCCTTTGGTAGTGCCTTCGCCGCCTCCGCAGCGCTCGCAGTGGCTTCCTTCCATTGGTGTGCGTCGCGATAGGCATCTACTTCTCCCTGATACCCGTTCTTCGCAATGTCTCCGCCCAGCGCCACCATCTGCTTGTACACCGCGACTGCTTCAGCAGTCTTATTCTGTTCCCGGTAGATGATTCCCAACCGGTCCAGGAAGATGGCTCGGTTCTGTTTCTCCTGGTCGGTATAAACGCCGTCCGTATGGGAGGTCGAATCCACCAGTGCCTTCAAGGTGCGGATCGCGTCGTCGTATCTGCCAAGCGTGTCGTAGACCAGGGCTTCGTTGTAGTTAAGTTCCAGATTGTCCTGCGCCAGAGGCTTCGCCTTCTCCAGCGTCGCAAGCGCGTCATCATAATGACCCTGCTGCCGCTGAATGTCAGCGATCTTGATCATTGATTGCGCGTCCTGCGGTTCTGAGGTCACAACGCTGTTCAGAATCTTCAACGCCTCGTCCAACTGCCCGTCACGAAGCAGCGCTGTTGCCAGCCCACGCTCGGTATCAACATTATCGGGATCGTCATCGAGCGCCTTGCGGTACGCGGCTATGGCCTCTTTTGGCTTCTTGAGCTGATCGTAGGTTGCACCCAGTGCAAAGTCGATTCTCGCGGTCCGATCGTCCTGCGGGATGGACTTCAACACATCGACGGCGCGTGAGTAATCACCCTGCTCCGTGTAGAGCCTGTAAAGATTCAGAACCACTTCCTCTGAATCCGAATCGATCGCCTGCGCCGCCTTGAACTCCGCCTCTGCCTTCGCCGAATCGTGGTTCAGGCCATATAGCTGTCCCAGCAGCAGCTTGGTCTCTACTTCCTTCGGCTTCAGTACTGCGAGCTTCTCGTACTCGTCAATCGCCAGCTTAAGCATCTGGCCTGACTGCTGACTCTGCATATCCCCCAAGGAACGCAGGTAGATCTTCCCAAGTAGCTCATGGGCCGCCACGTCCTGCGGGTCCTTCTTGACCTGCGCCTGTGCAGAGGTCACTGCCTCGCGAATCCGGCCCAGCTTGAAGTACAGTTCTGCCAGCCCGTCCTGCAGCGTAGACGATTCCGGATCCGCATCCATCGCCAGCTTGTACTCTTCCACCGCCTGCGTGGCATAGTCCGGTCGACCTGCGCTCACCGCCATGTCCTCGTACATATGGGCAAGGCCATAGTGGTAGTACGCCGAGGCCCGGTCGGGCTTCTGGGCCGGAGCTGCTTGCGAAGCTGCCGACTGTGCAGAGGCAAACGGGACGATGGAAAAAATAGCTGCCGCAGCCAGAAATCTGGCGGTGGAGGCACGTGAAAATGGCTTTGTCATCAATAAATTCCTGTGCCGCCGAGATGAAACAACATCGATCAAAACAGATTGCATACGCCAGACGTAGGTCACTTCATTTAGACGGCGGCAGTCAAAGATTGGCTGCAACTGGCCAGTTCAGGGGCCGCAGTCAGGGCTTGGGCGTGATTATATGCGCCTTTCCCTCATCCATGACGGAAATGGCGAAATCCGGTAAACACCATGGCGATCCCCAGCCGGTTCGCTGCGGCGATCACGTCTGCGTCCTTGACTGAGCCTCCGGGCTGAATCACAGCCGTCGCTCCAGCCTCCGCAATCGTCTCCAGACCGTCGGGAAATGGGAAGAACGCATCCGACGCGGCCACAGTTCCCTTCAACGGCAACACCGCTTTCATCGCTCCGAACCGGGCAGCATCGACACGGCTCATCTGTCCCGCCCCGATACCCACCGTCTGGCCATGCCCCTCAGAGTAACGGGCATACACAATCGCGTTCGATTTCACATGCTTACAGACTCGCCACGAGAACAGCAGCGCCCGCATCTCCTCTGCCGTGGGCTTGCGGTCCGTGACAGCCTTCAGTTCCGCCTCCGTCACCCGCAGACGATCCGCATCCTGCACCAGGAAGCCGCCTGATACCTGCTTGACAACCCGTGTGGTCTCGGCAGACGTGATCTTCACCAACCTCAGGTTCTTCTTAGCTGCAAACCTGTCCAGCGCCTCCTTGGTAAAACCAGGCGCCACGATGGCCTCGATAAATAGCTTTGCAATCTCCTCCGCGGCAGCCCCATCCACCTCACGGTTGACGCCGATGACGCCTCCAAAGGCAGATACCGGGTCGCCCTCGAGCGCGCGCTTATATGCCTCAAGCACGGTCGCTCCCGTCGAGGCACCACACGGATTCGTATGTTTGATAATCGCGACGGCAGCTTCTGCCGAGCTGTCAAACTCCCGGACCAGCCCCCAGCAGGCATCCAGATCGACCAGGTTGTTGTAGCTAAGCTCTTTACCCTGCAACTGCTGGGTGGCGGCAATTCCCTTTCCGCTTCCGTCAGCGTAAAGCGCTGCTTTCTGATGAGGATTCTCTCCATAACGCAGCGTTTGGGCAAGCGGATCGATGATCCGTAGCGTCTGCGGAAGCTCATTTGAGAAGATTGCCGGCCCGGAGGGCGACTCAATAGCCTCGAGAGCAGTTGCAATCCCGGCGTCATACGCCGCGGTAACAGCAAAAGCCTTCTTCGCCAGCTCCCATCGCGTCGCCCGCGTCAAAGCACCATCGTTCGTCTTGAGCTCCTCGGCCAGAGCACCGTAGTCCTCCGTGGACGTAACAATCGCCACATCTTCGAAGTTCTTCGCTGCGGACCGCACCATCGACGGACCGCCTATGTCGATATTCTCGATCACATCTGCGAAGGCCACACCTGGTTTTTGCGCTGTCTTCTCAAAGGCATACAGGTTGACCACAACCATGTCGATGGGCTCAATCCCATGCGATTCCACCGCAGCAACATGCTCCGGGTTTCCCCGCATGTGCAGAATCCCTCCGTGCACTTTGGGGTGCAGCGTCTTGACCCGTCCATCCAGCATCTCGGGGAAGCCCGTCAAGTCACTGATATCTTTCACCGTAAGACCCGCATCGCGTAGAGCCTTCGCCGTGCCTCCGGTCGAAACCAACTCAACTCCATGCCCGGCCAGAGCCTGGGCAAACTCGACAAGACCAGTCTTATCGGTAACCGACAAAAGAGCACGGCGAACAGGACGAAGATCGACCGAAACGGTAGAGGGTGCACTATGGGAAGTCATCACCCTCTATTCTATGTCGGGATTCTGCGGTCTCGCTGCCGAGTCATTCGCCGGAGAATTCGCGGCGTCACGGAAACGCCGATAACCATCAAAACCCTGGATAGTGGTTACTGCAAAGCCACGGTTCCGGTCAGTCCCCTGACCCGCTCCACCTGACGGGAGCTGCACCACTTCCTCATGCCATTTGCGATGTTTTCCACAGCCCGCGGATCGGCATAGCTTGCCGTTCCTACCTGGACCGCTGTCGCCCCGGCCATCATGAACTCGATCGCATCCTCTGCACGGAGAATGCCGCCCATCCCTACCACCGGGATCTTCACTGCCTTGAAAGCCTCGTAAACCATCCGTACAGCGATCGGTTTGATCGCCGGGCCGGAGAGTCCGGCGGTCACGTTCGCAATCCTGGGCCGGCGCGTCTCTACATCGATGGCCATCGAGAGGAAGGTGTTCACCAGCGACACCGCGTCGGCTCCAGCTTCTTCGGCGACCTTCGCCATCTGCCCGATGCTGGTCACATTGGGCGACAGCTTGACCATCAAAGGTCGCTTTGCCACTTCTTTGGTTCGGGAGACCAACTCCTTCAGCAACTCCGGATCAGTCCCAAAGACCATGCCTCCGTGGCTCGTATTCGGGCAACTCGCATTCAACTCGTACATCGCGATGCCCTCGGCGTCATTCAGTACCCGAATGACCTCGAGGCAGTCCTCGACTGTAAAGCCAAAGATGTTCGCGATCACGAGAGCGCCATTGATCTGCCGGAGCTTCGGAAGCTTCTCCTCCACAAAGGCACGGACCCCCATATTCTGGAGACCGATCGCATTCATCATGCCTGCCGGAGTTTCGATGATCCGGGGCGTCGGATTGCCTGCCATCGGCTCCCTGGACAGGCCTTTAGTGACAAATGCGCCGATCCGATCGAGGGAGACGATATCTTCGAATTCGACGCCGTATCCAAAGGTTCCACTGGCCGCAATGACTGGCGAACGGAGCTGCACCCCAGCTACCTCCACCGACATCTCAGGACCGTGTGTGCTCACCGCTGACTACCTTTCTGCACCGTCTCATGGGTTCGATTACGTGACGCAGCGCCGTTTCCCGTATCAGCCTTCATCACCTGAGTAAGAACGTAGCCCTCAATGCTTGAAGGTTGATTCACCCGAAGAATCGATGCGAACGTCGCTGCAATATCTACCGGCGCTACACGATCATGATAGGTTCCCGGAACAAACATTGCTCCATAGAAATCCAGAGGAACATGGCGGTCATAAGCGAACGACGAGTAGTGAGTCGCTCCCTTCTCGCCGCCTGGAAACTCGAAGGCGCTGAAGTTCACAAAGATAGCCCACCCCACATAGGGCGAGTAGCTGTGCAGGATCCTCCGTCCAAGCTCTGTATTCGGAATCTGCCCTGACCTCATCTTTGCGACCGGGTAGACACTCCCAAGGCTCAGCGGATCGGCTACTCGTGTCGTGGGGATTGCGGGGCTCGAGCGTTTCACAGCGAACGAATTACCTTCAGCTAGTAGGTCCTGCAATATCTCGGCTGCCGCCGTCTCAGCATCCATCTCGGTCACATGCACGGCTTCAAATGCGTCCTGGTTCAACTGGATGTATGGATACTCTTCCCCCTCCAGCACATACTGGGTCCCCTTCTTTGCCGGCCACTTCTTCTCGATACCTGCCTCGAGGGCTTTGAGAAGAGGTCCGCTCTTGATCGCCGACGAAGGCATCTGCGCGTCGTTCGCGGCCTGCATAGTGGGCGCTACTCCGTGATCACCCGTGAGGGCCACGACAACATTTTGCAGGCCCACCTGCTTGTCGAGAAAGGTAAAAAAGTCATTCAGCGAACCATCGACCGCATCGATCATCTCTCGCTGTCTTGGAGAATCCGGCCCGACTTTGTGGCCAAGGATATCTGTATTGCTGATGGACATCGTCAGCATGTCCGTGACGTTGTTTTTGCCCAGATTTTCGTTCTTCACCAGCTCTTTGGCGAAATCCATCATGTACTGCACGGCGGCAGGCTTCTGGCCGACCTCTTCGTAGAAGTTTCCAGTGGGAACCCCGGCTGCCTTTCTTGCCTTCGCGCGTTCGTCGCTGGCGTTGAAGGATTTTGCCCATGCCGGAAGCTCCGGCATCCAGTAGGTCGAGGTGACAAACGCGCCCGAGTCGTGATCGGTCCAGAAAGCGCCCTTAGTTGCGTGCCCGGAGGTCAAAATCGCCGCCCGGTCCTTGAAGGACAGACCGAAGACCTTCGCCCGTCCCTGCGTCGCCAGTTCCAGCTCATCGCCCAGCGTAGATGCCGCTTCCCTGTGCGGCGACGCCCCAGGAGACACCGCTTCTCCATCCGGCATTCCAACCAGCTTGTAGCGGTCATCACTTACTGAGGAGACCCGCTCCAGCTTTCCATCGCTACCGCGCTGCCACCACTCGTTGACGGGAATCCTATGCCCATCTGTATAGCTTCCCGTTCCAATGGTGGAGTGCCCGGCCGCCGTCACAAGATTGGCGTAGTCGTAGTAGCAGTCTGTGAAGTGAACACCTTTTTTCAAAAACAAGTTGAAGCCGTTCGGGGTCTTGAAGTCGCCACGGTAGCGGTCCAGGTAGTCTCCACGAAACTGATCAATGACCAGAACGACAACCAGCTTCGGTGTCGCATGATAAGCATCGGCACGCATTGGCATGGAACCAGGTACAAGGAGAGCAAGGATCAGAAGAGCGGATGCAAAGGCACGCATTGTTTTAGAGTAACCGCTTTCGTATACGACGAAGCCTTACATTTTGATGACGTCGCGGCTATTGCTTCCACGAATCCCACCATGGAATCACAGCGAAACATCAGACATAGGCGATTCACTGCTCTCCTCAAATTCTTTTGGTCGAGTGACGGTATTGCACTTCTCGCTACCTGCGGCCGCTGTAGCATTTCACCCGCCCGCACCGGTAGGCCTGTTCCTGCCTCCATGTCGCTCCTTGTTTTTGGCTCCCCTATTTCGGCTACCCGGCACATCAATTGGCAGTGATAAGCCGGCTTGGCGGAAGGTGATCGACAAAGAACTCTCAGCGAGTTTCGTACCGTCTCGTCCTCCCTCTGAACTCGCACTCTGAAAAACCGCTAAAATTATCTTCAAATGATTGATCTTGCATTCGTCCGGGCGAACTTACCCGCTGTAGAGGAAAAACTGCGTGCGCGGGGCATGGACCCAGCCGCCGCTCTCGGAGACTTTGCCGCTATCGACCGTGAACGCCGCGATGCGATTACGCAGGTCGAGACCCTCAAGGCAAAGCGCAATAAGCTGACCGAAGAGATCGCGCGGCTCCGGAAGTCAGGCGCCGACGCCACCGCTCAGACCGAGGAGACACGTTCCCTCAAGGCAGATGTTGAGGCCCTGGAATCGCGTGCGGGCGAGGCAGACCAGCGGCTGCAGGCGATTCTGCAGAGCATCCCGAATCTCCCCCAGGACGATGTGCCTGTAGGGGCCGATGAGCGCGGCAATCGCGAAGAGAAGGTCTGGGGTACCAAACCTTCATTCAACTTCACCGCCCGGCCGCACTGGGAGATCGGTGAGGCTCTCAATATCCTGGACTTCAATCGTGCCGCAAAGATCTCTGGATCACGCTTCGTAGTGCACTATGGCGCAGGCGCCCGGCTGGAGCGTGCGCTGGCCAACTTCATGCTCGACCTTCATACCCGCGAGCACGGCTACACCGAGGTTCTACCACCCTACATGGTGAACTCGCGTTCTCTGTTCGGGACCGGTCAGTTGCCGAAGTTCGCCGAAGACCTATTTCACTGCGACGACAAGGGACCCTATGTGCCGAACGATCTGCAGGAGGGAGACCACTGGCTGATTCCCACCGCCGAGGTGCCCGTCACCAACCTGCTGCGAGACGAGACCATCGACGAATCCCAGCTCTCCATCTCGTTCTGCGCCTACACTCCATGCTTCCGCAGTGAAGCGGGATCGTACGGCAAAGATGTCCGCGGCATGATCCGTCAGCACCAGTTCCAGAAGGTGGAGCTGGTCAAGTTCACGACTCCCGACAAGTCGCAGCAGGAGCATGAATCCCTGACCAGACATGCGGAGACCGTGCTTGAGCATCTCGAACTTCCCTATCGGCGCATGCTGCTCTGCACCGGCGACATGGGATTCGCCTCCTCGAAGACCTACGATCTCGAGGTCTGGCTGCCCGGACAGGACCTCTATCGTGAGATCAGCTCCTGCTCTAATTTCACTGACTTCCAGGCGCGCCGGGCGAACATCCGTTTTCGTCCTGCGGGTGCCAAAAAGTCGGAGTTTGTGCACACGCTCAATGGCTCCGGGCTTGCCGTTGGACGCACCTATCTCGCAATTCTTGAGAATTATCAGCAGGATGATGGCTCTGTGCGCATACCCGAGGTGCTCATTCCCTATATGAACGGACAGACCGTTATCACGAAACAGGAGCGCATCTAGTGGGCTTTCGTCCTAAACTTATGTGGGGCGAGACCCCGGAGATGGGGTTGGTGCCTGAGCTCGGTGAAACGCCGTACGGCACTCTCAACGGGGAGTGTGTTTAGAAGATGATCAAATTGCTGCGATCGTACTTCTGGTGGACCTATGACCGTGGAAGCTTCCACTACGATGTCATGGTTACGCTCATCCTTCTGTTTCTCTTTCTCGGTCCTCGCTTCATCGACTTCAAAGATCGCCCCGTGGAGACCGTTGCGCTGAATTCCTCTGAGGTTCTCGTCAAGGAGGCGGGTAACATCGGAGATGCAAGCCGGTTCCTCTACCAGATCCGTGCCGATGATATCCACCAGTTCGTCGACGGAGACCAGAGTGACGCTGCCATTCGATCCGCCATTCTGAGGGTTATCGAGCCCATAGCCGGCGAGGTCACGCTCGAGCGCTACGAGCCTGTACGCGATGCTCAGGGCCACCTTATCGCCTACGATGCCTGGGTGACCCGGCAGTAGAGACTATCCAGCGTATGCGGCTTTCCGTCCCGGGAACCGCCATCCTGTCGTACGCATCTAACTCCACGGAGAATATATACGCATGATTCTGCGCCGACTTGTTACTGCTGCTTTTCTTCTCACCGCTCCCCTGACACTCTCGGCCCAGGTCAAGCCAGGCGAGCTCGATCAGGCGATCCGGCAGATGGACGCGGCCAGCGCGCGATTTAAATCGGCTGAAGCTGACTTCCGGTGGGACTTCTATGAGCTTGTCGTCAAGGAGACGACCACCCAGAACGGAAAGATTTATTTCAAAAAGAATGGCAACAAACTTGAGATGGGAGCCAAAATCCTCCCTCCCTCCGCGAAGTTTCTTTCCTATAAAGACGGCAAGCTGGCCATGTTCGATCCAGGGACGAAGGAACTGAAGGTCTTGGCGGCGGGCCAGAACAAGGCACGCTATGAGAGCTTCCTCACACTCGGCTTTGGAGGCAGCGGTTCCGAGCTCGCGAAGGCCTGGACGATCACCGATCTTGGAACAGAGCCGATCACCGATGGCAGCACGACAGTTCAGACGGTCAAGCTCGACCTGGTAGCCAAAGACGCCGACGTTCGGAATATGTTCAGCCACATCGTTATCTGGGTTGACGTCGATCGTGACATCTCCCTGAAGCAGCAGTTTTTTACGCCTGCAGGCGACTATCGGACCGCCACCTATACCAACATCCGCTATAACCAGTCGGTCGACACCAAGCCCTACGAGTATCGGAAATAGTCTGACACTCACCTCAACGGAAAAGAGCCTCGGAGGTCTCCTCGCGAGGCTCTTTCTTCGTTGATGCCCCGGTTACGGGTAAAGCTTCGCAGGCAGAATCTGTGGCTCGGGCTCTCCAGCCGCAGCGAGCAGCTTCTTCAACTGCTCTCTCAACTCATCTGCCTTTGCGCGGTACTCCTTGCGACCGGCAAGATTGACGAGTTCGTGCGGGTCGGCACGTTGATCGTAGAACTGGTACTCCTGGTACACCTTCGCCGCAGGCTGCTTGGTATCGCCCGACAGATCGGCAACGCAGTAGGTCCAGTCCTTCGTGCGAATGGCCCTGCCCGTCATAGACTCACTGATCTGAATCAGCTGCTGATTCGTCCAGTTCTGCCTCGCCTTGAAATCATTGACCAGGGGAAAGAAACTGCGGCCCTTCCAGCTTGCAGGAACAGCGATGCCTGCAGCGTCCATAAGCGTCGGGGCTAGATCGATTAGACCCACGAGTTCTGGTATCTGCTGTGTCCCCTCAAACCCGGGGCCATCGATGATCAGCGGCACACGGATGGAGCTATTGTGGGTGCTCCGTTTGTACTCCTGATTGCGCGTCATGAAATGGCAGCCGTGATCGCTGAAGAAGACGAAGATTGTATCGTCTGCCAGATCTTCTTCCTCGAGGATGCGGCGGATGCGGCCCACGGAACTATCGATGGCTTCAATGCAACCGTAGTAATCCGGAAGCTGATCCTGCCACGTCCCAGGCAAAGCTCGCAGGTCCTCTGGAGCGGTCGAATTGACGAAGCGAGCTGCTGCGCCTTTTGGAGCCACAGGGCGCTGCATGTCGTTCTGCTGATGCGGTTCGAGCTGCGAGATAAATAGGAAGAAAGGCTTCTCCTGCTTCTGCCGTAGGAATCGCTCGGCACGATCCGTAAGAAAGTCGACTCGATACTCGTCCTTGTAGGTGATCGGCTTGTTATCCCGATCCCAGATAGTCCCTTCATAGGGGTGGCTTGTGTGCTCGAGTGCGTTTGCACCCTCCCACAGATCAAGAAATCCCCCGCGATCTTCTGCCTTTACCGGCCCGGGATTGCCTCCCTGTTTCGGATTTTCGAGGGCCAGGTGCCACTTGCCGATCAGGTTTGCGGTATATCCCGACCTGCGCAACTCACCCGCCAGCGTCGGCAGAGATTTGTCCAGCTCAAGACCGTTGTGCCACACCCCCGTCTCCGTGGCGTAGCGACTTGTCATCAGCACCGAGCGCGCAGGAGCGCAGACAGGTTGATTGGTCACCGCATGCGTGAAATTCTTTCCCCGGGCTGCCATGGCATCGATATTCGGAGTGTGAGTGGAACCGTTCCGTCCGTTAGCGCCGACGAAGTCTGCACGAAACTGATCCGCGAGATAAAGGATGATGTTCGGCCTCTTTGCTGGAGCGGACGGGGCTGCCTTCCCCTGGCTCTCTGCCGTAGTCGCCACGGCGGCTGTGACTGCTGCCGCCATGCTTCCTTTGAAGAAGGACCGCCGGCTCTGTGTGTTTTCTGACATTCCAAAACTCCTACCAGTAAATTTTTCCAGCGAACTGGAGCTGTCTTGCGTTGTCACGCGTACTCGTGATCGAAGCAAACGTTGACGGTGACGTGAAGTTCAAATTACCCGGAGCCGAAAAGTTGGGTGTGTTCGTAATGTTGAAGGCCTCCGCGCGCAGTTCCAGACGAACCTGATCGACAAGAGAAATCTTACGAAAAAGGGAGAGATCCAGTCTTCGGTAAGCCGGCCCTGTGACCTGGGTAGGAGATCCACCTAGAAGGGCCAGACCGGTCGCAGAAGACGCAGGATTGGCAAACGCATCGGCGTTCAGGAAGTGCGTCGCATTGTGAGGTCCGGCGTAGGGATCCTGCCCCGGCACCTTCATAGCATTGCAACCAAGCCCCGCTGCGGTCGTCGCACTGCACGCAACGGTAAACGGCTGGCCCTCCTGGACGGCGGCAATCCACTGCAGCGACCACCCTCCCACAACCGCGGAGGTGACCCCCTGATTTAGGTATTTGTGATTATTCCCAAAGGGCAGTTCGAACACCCCGCTGGTATGGAAGATGTTGCGGACATCCGTATCGCAAAGCGCGTAGTCAAACCCTATCCCAGCGCCCGGAACATAGGGCGCACGATAACCACCGATGGTGTTATCGAGCTGGTCGCGAGCATTGCCGAGGCACTTCGAGCGTGTGTAATTTACGTCGAGTGTGAGGTCGTTCCCCCATCGCCGCGTCAGATCCAACTGGAGACCGTTGTAGTTTGTCGACGCAGACGGGGTAAGGAAGGCACCACCCCGGGCGAAGTCCGGGAAAAAGCTGTTCGTCTGCGCATTCGCAGTCGCAGGCAGTACCTGATTCAACGTATTCGTACTGACAGGGACCTGGAGGTGTCGCGATACAGATCCGGCGTAAGCGATCTTCAGCACTGCCTTGGAACTCAACTGATACTGAACCTGCAGGTTGTAGGCTTCACTGTAACCGCTCTTCCATTCGAACTGTCGCCCCAGCAGACTGATGTTCGTCAGGTTAGCGTTTTGTGCGCTCAGGGGAACATTGATGAGCCCATTGTTGATCGACCCGATTGAATTATCCGGGGCCAGCGGCGTTACAGAGTTCGCAGCCGAGTAGCTGGTCGCGATGTTGAACGGGAAGTTCGCGGGCGGACTGGCGCTGAGCCCGTAGTTCTCGTAGCCTCCATAGAAAAGTCCGAATCCACCATGGATAACGACGCGTGAAGTCGGCTGATAAGCAAATCCGAAGCGAGGAGCGAAGTTCTGTTTCTGAGCGCTCCCCAGCGCACTCTCGCTGGTCGGAATAAAGGCGATATTATCCTTCGCGAGCAGTGCCTGGAACGCTACAGGAACATCGGCTGCTTGCGATGCCGGAATAAGGAACCTCGCCCCTACTCTTGGGTCGACAGGGCCAGGAATAAAGTTCGCCTGCCTTCCATCGCGCTCATTCGGAACACCGTAATACTCCCAGCGCAACCCAAGGTTGACGGTAAGCTTCGGACTGACGCGCCAGTCATCCTGAGAATAAAACCCGACGTACCAGCGCTGCAGATTGCTGATCAACGGGAAGTTGGATGCACTAACGCTGTTGGCTCCGCCGACGTTGCTGATGCCCCCAGGGACAGAGCTTGCAGTCGGATTGAGAAGAAACTGTGCCCGATCCGTCGATCCATCTGTCTGGTTAACCACGGAGGTATAAATTCCGCTGAAGCCGAAAGAGCCGCGTGATGAGGATGGAGTTGAGGTCGGGTACGAGATGTTTTGATACAGCACACCGCTACGAAAAACATGCCGGTTGCGGGAGATCGTCAGGTTATCCGACAGCTGAACGACTTTGCTCGCCTTGTTGCTGGGCAGTGAACCTGACTGTCCCAGGTTAGCCAGGCTTCCGAATGAGAGAAGAGGGAGACCACCATTGCCCGGAAACTGTGGGATCCCTCCAATCCCGTACTGATCGGGAATACCGCTCTCATTCGCGAAGGGTTGACGTCGAATATCTGCGACCCGACTATATCCGAACCGTGCTTCGTTAACCAACCGCGGGCTGAAGATATGGGTCTCGCTCACCGCAATATTCTGCGCCTGTGTAGCCCCATTGCCTGGACGACTCGACTGGCCGTCTGCAATTCCTGGAAATGGCCCGGGGTTAAGCTGGTCAGTGTTTAGATAGCTGTAGCGGGCAAATGCAGAATCACGCTCGCTGAAATGTTGATCGATCCGAACATCGAAACCATCGCTGTTGTTCGTTGCGGAAGGAAACGAGCTGAAGTTGTTCACGATCCCCGACCCTGTCGGTGAAGGAAAGAGGTTCAGCAGACCAATGGCGGAAGCATTAAGGCGATTGGCAGGCAGTTGGTTAAGGAGAGCTTTCTGAGCATCGCTGGTGAAGCTCCGCTGCCCTGCAATCGGTCCGCGGTAAAACGGATCCCGCACAAATCCTGTCGAAGCAGCAATCAACCCGGTCGTCGGATCCGCTCTCCCCGAAGTCACAGCCCTGCTGGTCGCCGGATCGAAAATCGTTCCTACCGGAAAAATACGACCCAGCGCATCGGTTCGTGTGCCGCTTTGCTGCTCGATCAGATCGCCAAAGTTCGTGTACCCAGAGCCCCTCTCTGCCGCTGTCGGAACAGTAACGACCTTGCTGTTTGCCTGGGCGATACGGGTTCCCTGGTAGTCGAAGAAGAAAAACGTCTTGCCGCGTCCGTTATAAACCTTGGGGATCGCAACTGGACCACTGACATCGAATCCAAACTGGTTCTGTCGATAAGCCGGCTTTCTGGCTGCAGTCGCGAAGTAGTTCCGCGCATCCAGCACCTCATTTCTGACGAACTCCCAGGCGGCTCCGTGAAAGGCATCTCCACCTGACTTGGTAGAGACGTTAAGTACAGCCCCCGCAGAATGGCCGAACTCCGCCGAGTAGTTATTCGTCTGCACCACAAACTCTTGTAACGCATCCGGCGGCGGCATAATGACGTACTGCGTCTGATTTACGTAGTCCGCGATGGCCGCGTTGTTGTCGATGCCATCGAGAAGATAATTGTTCTGCCCGCGTCGCGCGCCGTTCGCACTGAAAGACCCGCTGGCAGAGAGCCCCCGCGAGTCAGCCTGGGCAAACGTCACTCCAGGGGCCGTCTGCGCAAGAAACGTAACGTTACGCCCATTCAGAGGAAGATCAGTGATGCTTCTTCCATTGACAACCTGCTGCAGCGACGAGGTCTGGGTCTCAAGCAGAGGCGCATCCGCAGCAACCTCCACCGACTCACTGAGGGAGCCCACGCGCAGGATCGCATCCACCTGAACCGTGGTCTGTGCACTGATCACAACCTTCGTGCGTACGTAGCGGTCGAAGCCATTCTGTTCTATAGAGATGGAGTAGGTTCCTATCGCAACGGGCGAAAGGCTGAAGTTGCCATCCTGATCCGACTTCGTTGTCCGCTCGATATTCGTCGACTCCTGGATGAGCCGGATGGAGGCGCCTGCAATTCTCTGCTGCTGGCTATCAACAACCGTCCCGACAATAGCTCCAGTGTCTACCTGGGCGCGCACTGCGGAGGTCCCAAAAAACGCTACAAGGAAAAAAAAGATGCTATTACGGAAGGACACAATCGTCTCCAGACATGTCAGGAAGATCCGCGCGCACCGTACCGAGAGAACACAGCTACACGGATAGAACGCGCGTTCTAATTTTTGTTTTGGGAGTAGAGGGAAAGTGCTATCGAATTAGCAACAACAGAAGCAGTTGGAACATGATGTCCAAGACCGGGGGCAGAAGACCGCCACACGTATTTGATTCGAAGGAACCATATCTGTGTTATCGACTTGGCCGATAATAACTACGAGTCCACCGGATGTCAACGTAACGATAGGTTTACTCGACGCTTGTGAGATACATCCGCCCGATGGCTATTGCTTAGCATCGCTGGTTGTAACTTGAACTGACCCGGCAGGAGCCGCAGGAAGCGTGTAGATTACCTCTCCCGGCCGCGTATAGTGCAACTCTTCGCGTGCCTGATGCTCGATCGCGTTAGGGTCGTCCTTCAGTCGGTCGATGTGCGCCTTAAGGAGATCATTCTCATGTTGAAGGCTCTTTAGCTGACCATCGAGCGTATGTGCGTCGTGAGTCTTACGCTGATACGCAGTGAGGCCATTCTGCCCAAACACGACGTGATAAGCCATTCCAATTGCAATGATTGCCGCAGCGACGGTCACCCATCGCCGCCAGCCGCCTACAACACCCAGGACCAGGCGCATGACCATTCCATGACTTGCCTGCCCCGCGCCGCTTTTGCCTTTTCCTGACATCTCTCTTCAAAGTACAAATTTCCTGCGGGAATACCGTCAAGTGGAAAACCGCCAACCGGCACAGACGTACCTACTTCGTACTGTCTCAGCCCATCTCCGAACGACGTTTGCCGTCGATTTCGAGTTCTTTTCCGGCTCTTCAGGCCTCGACGGACACGAATTGGGTGCGCGACAGTGCGGCGCTTGATATCCTCTTGTTGGTGCATCTCCTCTTCCTGATCTCGGTAGCCTCTCTCACTGTCCTCATCGGTGCCACTGCGGCAATTGTCCATCACATCCGGGTCAGTCATCGATTGCAGCGATCCGTCGAAGCTCCTCCTGAGCCAAGCTTTGCCGAACATCTGCAGGCAGCCACCGAATATGGCTCACCACGCTCGCCTCGAATCGTAGCTCCTCAATCTGCGCAGTCAATCAGCTCGAAGAAAGATTGGGAAGCAGATTCCAGGCAGGAGCCTCACGACACCCCTTCGGAAGGACAGCCTCCAAATCATCGTTCCGGCCTTCATGCCGTTCGTCGATCTTCGATCGATTCATCTCCCGACGCATCGGCTGCCTTTGATAAGCTTCACTCAGTCCCCGCTCCTCGCCTCCGCGTCATCGCAGGCAACCGTGCCGCGTCATCCAAAAATCCATAGCGCGAAAGGGTCGTTCCTTATGCCAATCTCCTTTTCCTCCTCCTCAAGTCTGGCGCCGCAGTCCTCACGCTCAGTTGCCGAATCTCTTCCCGGTCGCCTGACCATCGCATTCGCCGCGACTCTCTTTGTGGCGGCTTGCGCTCATGTCTCAATCCCTCTACCCTTTACTCCGGTTCCGCTCACCCTGCAGAACTTCGCCGTCGTCCTCGTCGGTCTTACGCTCGGCCCTGTGGCAGGCTTCTCCGCGATGGTCCTCTATCTGGCTGAGGGAGCGATGGGACTTCCTGTCTTCAACCCCAACTCCGTTGGCGGCGTTCTCCAGCTCCTTGGGCCCACCGGAGGCTATCTCTTCGCCTATCCACTCGTCGCCGCTATGGCTGGATGGATCTTCCGCATGCCGCGGATAAGCTCTCTCTATGCCCGCGCCGCTGTTGCAAGCACACTGGCAACCATCGTCCTCTTCGCCGTCGGCTCGCTTTGGATTGCAAAGGTGCTTCACCTCAGTGCGCCCGCCGTCTGGACTATGTCGATCGCGCCATTCCTTCCCGGCGAGATCGTGAAGATCGCAGCAGCCGCTGGCATCGCAGCCTCCGTTCAGCGCTGG
Source organism: Edaphobacter sp. HDX4 (assembly GCF_036877565.1). Lineage (NCBI taxonomy): Bacteria > Pseudomonadati > Acidobacteriota > Terriglobia > Terriglobales > Acidobacteriaceae > Edaphobacter > Edaphobacter sp. HDX4. The sequence goes on along the minus strand of NZ_JAEDXW010000002.1, from coordinate 255,414 downwards.
CGCCAGGCATAATTTTTCTTCTTGGAACGCCTTTAAGGCGCATCCTTTCGTCGTCCCATTCATTGCAGAGGAAGCCGTATCATGACCCCCCAGACAGCAGTTCAAGAGATTAGCATTGCTCACAGCCCCGACTCTGATGATGCTTTTATGTTTTATGGCCTTGCGACCAACAAGGTTCGAGTTCCAGGCTACAAGTTCACGCATGTGTTGACGGACATCGAAACTCTCAACCACAAGGCCATCAACGAGGCTTTTTACGATGTAACCGCCATCTCCTTCCATGCCTATCCTTATCTGCAGGACAAGTACACCCTGATGGCATGCGGTGGAAGCGTGGGCGAAGGCTACGGCCCGATGATCGTCGCAAACCCGAAGCTCACCCTGGCCGAAGCACAGAAGACGCGCATCGCAATCCCCGGAACGCTGACCACGGCTTTTCTCGCTCTCCGCCTCTTCGCTCCGGATATCCAGTACACCGTCGTCCCCTTCGACAAGATCATCCCATCGGTTACCTCAGGCGAATTCGATGCGGGCCTCATCATCCACGAGGGCCAGCTGACGTACGCAAACGATGGCCTCGTCAAGCTGCTCGATCTCGGCCAGTGGTGGCGTGAACAGACCAGCCTTCCGCTGCCTCTCGGTGGTAATGCCATTCGCCGCTCCCTTGGTCAGGAGACGATGGTGATGGCCACCAACGCCCTTCGTGACAGCATCCAGCATGCTCTTGATCATCGCGAAGAGGCTCTCGATTACGCTATGCAGTTCGCGCGTGATCTTGATCCGAATCTTGCCAACCGTTTTGTAGGAATGTATGTCAACGAACGCACCCTCAACTACGGTGAAGACGGCCGCGAAGCCATCCGAAAACTGCTCGATATGGGATACGAGCGCGGGATCATCCCTCACCGCGCAAATGTAGATTTCGTCGGCTGAAAACTGTTGAAAGAACAGCCTGCAGGACACCAAATCCCTGCAGGCTGTGTTATCTTTAACTAGTCGGATGATCGTAGCCGCGTGCGGCTCTCAGACGACGCTCCTCTCCCGAGGAAGTAAAGCAAACCCTGGACGCGTAGCTCAACTGGCAGAGCATTCGACTCTTAATCGACAGGTTGAAGGTTCGATTCCTTCCGCGTCCACCATCATCTCCGAAGTAATAGTATGCACTCGATTCGCTCGCTACGGATAAACGATTCGGAGCATCTGAGGCCGACTTTCAGGCTAACCAGGAAAGCAAGTAAACCAGACTGAGAGATCCCAATGCGATCCACAGGAGCCATCTCTCATATTTGATCCTGATGTTAAAGCGCTCGGGCATACCGAGGATCCATTCCCTCAAATCTCGAAGCGCTTGTTCACTGTCTTCATCCAGGAAGTAGGTCACAGGTCATTCCATACTCTGAGTTCAGGTTCTCTCCGGCCATTTGCTTTACGGCTTTAGACAGAACCGATAGTGAGACTGGCAAACTCAAAACAGAAACGTCAGGTGACAGGCAATAAAGCTATCACAGAGCCGGCATCATCCGTACTACGGATATTCGCCATTCGAAACGACGGCCAGTTCCAGCAGGTAGTGTTTCAACGAGAACTGCGCAAACAAAATAAAAGGGCGAGAGCCACACAGGCCTCTCACCCTTTCTCATTTGCCCTGCATTTCGGATCTCTTTGCCTCTGACGCCGGCGAAGAGAGCATTAGGAGACGTGCTCTGCCAGGTAGGTCTGGATCTCCTGGAACTCCTCCTCGGGCAAGCGGAAGCTCGCCGCCGGGCTGATTCCCTCTACCTGCTTTGCGCTTCTTCCTCCTACGATTGCCCCGGTAATTGCGGAGTGATGTAACACCCACGCAATAGCCACCACGCCCGCGCTGACACCGTGCCGCCGTCCGATCTCGCCGATAAACTCAGCCACACCCAGATTCCTTGAGAGCAACGGTTCCTGATAGTTCTTGGCGCGGCGACGGAAGTCATCTTCCGGGAAGTTCGCAACGCGTTCCTTGGTCATAGCTCCTGTCAGCAGACCGGAGTGCATTGGAGCATAGCTTATCGTGCCGATACCATTCTTCTCGCAGAACGGAAGGATCTCATCCTCTACGGAACGGTTGAGCATCGAGTAGGGCGGCTGGTTCGAGGTGATCGGGGCAATCTTCATGGCACGCTCCATCTGACTGACATTGAAGTTTGACACTCCAATCCAGCGGACCTTGCCCTCTTTGCGAAGATCGGCCATAACTCCCCAGGCCTCCTCGGCGTCTTCGTCTGGCTTCGGCCAGTGAATCTGGTACAAATCGATCGCCTCCACCTGCAGCCGGCGAAGGCTGTCTTCCACCTCACGGCGAATCTGCTTCAGGTCATTCAGCACCTCGCGCTCTTCGTTCCATACCAGACCGCACTTTGTGAAGACATATGGTTTATGAGACGTCTCCTTCAGAGCACGGGCGACAACCTCTTCCGAGTGCCCCAGCCCGTACACTGCAGCGGTATCGATCCAGTTGACTCCAATATCCAATGCCTTGTGGATTGCGGCAATGGAATCTTGATCGTCCTGCGGCCCCCACGAGAACTGCCAGTCCCCTCCTCCAATCGCCCATGCCCCAAATCCAATGGGCGTGATCTCCATGTCTGAATTCCCTAGTCTTCTCTTATCCATAACGCTCCTGTGACAGGTTCTCCCTCTAATGTTCTTCTGCCTGAGCGGGCCGACGGCTCCCTCTCATCTCCACTCTTTCGGCTCTGCTCCCGACAATTCCCGATCCAGATAGGTTGCCGCGCTGATCAGGGCCAGGTGCGTCAGAGCCTGCGGAAAGTTCCCCAGGTGCTGCCCACTCGCTCCTAACTCTTCTGAGTACAGGCCAAGGTGGTTCGCATATCCCAGCATCTTCTCGAACAGCAGCCGCGCCTTCGCTGTCTGGTGCGATCGAGCCAGCGCCTCAATGAACCAGAAGCAACAGGCAGTGAAGCTGCCCTCGTCGCCTTCCAGACCATCGAAACCTTCCACATACTTATAGCGATAGACGAACGTGTCGACCGTTAGTTCTTGCTCAATCCGCGCCAGTGTCGAAAGCCACTTCGGGTCCGAAGGACTGATGAAGCGCATCAGCGGCATCAGAAGAATCGCTGCATCGACAACCTTAGCGCCTTTGTACTGCACAAAGGTCTGCAGTTCTTCATCCCAGAAGTTGCTATGGATGTCGTCTGCAATGGTATCCCGCGCCTTCTCCATCCAGTCAAACGGACCGGGTAACGATCGCTTGCCGCCCAGCCGGATCGCCCGGTCGAACGCTACCCAGCACATCATGCGGGAGTGGAGGAAGTCCCTGCGTCCTCCCCGAACCTCCCATATTCCGTCGTCAGGCTGGTTCCAGTTATCGGAGAGCCATCTCAGGATTCGTTTGATATTCTCCCACTCATCGATGCTTAGGCCATCTCCGTACTTCGCAGCCAGGTACACCGAATCCAGGAACTCGCCATAGATATCCAGCTGCAACTGCGTCCATGCCGCATTTCCGACCCGAACCGGTCTGGAGTCCATGTAGCCTCGAAGATTGTCCAGATTGATCTCCGGTGTCTCCTGCGACCCATCCACACGGTACAGCACCTGCAGCGGTCCCTGCGGAGAGTCATAGTTCAACCGCGCGTGGATCCAGTGCTGGAAGTGAGCCGCCTCTTCAAAGAAACCCAGCCGCATCATGGCGTAAAGAGTGAACGAGGAGTCGCGCAGCCATGTATACCTGTAATCCCAGTTTCGGTTTCCCCCGATCTGTTCAGGCAGCGCCATCGTAGGAGCCGCCACAATCGATCCATACTCCCGGTCCGTTAGAAGCTTCAGCAAAAGAGCCGATCGATTGACCATCTCTCTCCATCGGCCTTTATAGTTCGATTGCGAAATCCACTTCCTCCAGAAGTCAGAGGTGTTTGTAAAATCCTTATCCAGATCCTCTGGAACTAGGGGCTCTCTCGCTTGAGGACAGTCTTCGCTGTAAACAAACCATGCAATCTCTCCTGCCTCTAGCTGGAAGACCTGCTGTACTCCATCTCCATCGATCTCGAGCTTCAGCGTCGATTGCAAGGCAAAGGGCGGATGGCCATCTTCGGGACGGAAGACCACTGCGCTGCCATCGTACTTCGTGACATGGGACGCCCGGGCATAGTCGAATCGGGGCCGGCATTGCAGGGTGAACTCCACATTGCCGTGGATGACTGCGACCCTACGCACGATCCGGCCCCGTCCTCCCTTCTCGTAGATCGGCATGAAGTCGGTGATTTCGGCGATTCCCGCACTCGACAGAAAGCGCGTCAACAGGATATTCGTCTCCGGAAGATAGAGCTGCTTCGTGCCGTTATGTTCAAGATTTGCCTGGATACAGAAATACCCGCCCTTTTGCGGATCGAGCAGCGCGGCAAAGGACGTAGGAGAGTCAAAGTGAGGGAAACAGAAGAAGTCGATGGATCCGGTCGTGCTCACCAGCGCGGTCGTTCTTAAATCCCCAATAACACCATAGTTTTCTATCGGTAGAAAGTCGTTCATTGTCCCCCAAAATCCGTCCGAGTCTATCGGCAGAATCACCTGCTGCCTTCTCAAATCAAGCTTCCATGCCCGCGCATCGGCGCTAAGCCTACAAAAGCCGCTACGACTTTAGACACATAGATGACGGCAGCCCCGCTTGATAGGTTACGTCTATGCATCAGGAAAAGCCGCCGGACTCACGAATTCTGGACACAATTACCGCTCTTCCTTGGCTGGTCATTTGGATGGCAGCACTCAGCACGCTCCTGCAGCAAAGATCTTCCGATATCCCCTTTGAGCTCCCTCTGGCCGCGTTTCTTACCATTGCTTCTCCTCTGATCGGTTGGTACATCTTCCGAAGATGAGATGATGGTTGGCATGCGATCGGTGCTTAGTCTTCGGATCCCCGTCATCTTTGCCTCACTCATCCCCATGGCCAGCGCACAAAACATAACCACACCTCCATCCTCTACCATTGTGGCCACAGAGGCCACTCAGGACGTTTCCCTCAGCACAGATCCATCCTCTGCGTTCTGGCAGCACACGAGACCGGTCTTCATCACCGGAGACACCTACGGCAATCCCGTACCCTCCCATCGGACCGAGATCCGTTCCCGCTGGACTCGCGACAGCCTCTATCTCCTCTTCGTATCGCCCTACGAGCAGCTCAACCTCAAACCGTCTCCCGACACCAGCGCAGAGACGAACCAGCTATGGAACTGGGACGTGGCCGAGGCGTTTATAGGCTCCGACTTCACCAACATCCGGCGCTATAAAGAGTTCGAGCTCTCCCCTCAGGGCGAATGGGTCGATCTCGACATTGATCTCGATAAACAGGGAGACAAAAACGCCTGGAAGTGGAACTCCGGCATGAAGGTCAGCGCCCGAATCGATGAAGCTCACAAGATTTGGTATGGTGCTATGCGGATTCCCTTCTCCGCTATCAGCACGCGTCCGGCCGCCCCCGGCGAGCGGCTGCGAATCAATCTCTTCCGCTGCCAGGGTCCCACCGAAACACGTCACTATCTCGCGTGGCAACCCTCCATGAGCAAGAGCTTCCACGTTCCGGAACACTTCGGAACCCTCGTCCTGGGCGGCCCGAATCCTGCGGCCGACTGATACTCGCTCCTTAGCAGAAACTTTGGGTTTGTTGCAAAATCCGCTTAGGTTCAAATACCTGACAGCCGGCAAAAGGAGCTCACCTGAACACCTCGCCCAGCGATTCGGAGATCTCGGCTCCCGGTGGGCTCCGCCGTACGCTCACGCTCTGGAATCTGGTCATCTACGGGATCATCATCATTCAGCCGACGGCTCCGATGGGGATCTACGGGGTTGTGAGCAATGTAGCTCGGGGCCATGTCGTCTCTACCATCCTCATCGCGATGGTGGCCATGCTATTTACCGCAATCAGCTATGGCCGCATGGCCCGAATCTATCCAAGCGCAGGCTCAGCCTACACCTATGTCGGTCGTGAGCTTCATCCGCTACTCGGCTACGTAGTCGGCTGGTCCATGCTGCTGGACTACATCCTCAATCCGCTCATCTGCGTCATCTGGTGCAGTGCCGCAGCTCGCAATATCCTTCCGCAGATCCCTTATGCCGCGTGGGCAGTCGCCTTCGCAACGGTGTTTACCGCTCTCAATCTCCGTGGAGTACGAGCCTCGGCTCGAACCAACACCATCCTCGCGATCGGCATGAGCCTTGTCGTCGCCGTCTTCCTCGCCTATGCCGTACGTTATCTCGCCCTCATCGCCCGCCCGGTCGGCGGAGAGTGGTTAGTGCCTTTCTACAACCCCTCCAGCTTCGCAGCCTCTCGGCTCTTTCGCGGAACCTCCATCGCAGTCCTCACTTATATAGGCTTCGACGGCATCTCCACCATGAGCGAGGAAGTAGAAAACCCGAAGCGCAACATCATGCTCGCTACAGTCCTTACCTGCGTGGTGATAGGTCTTCTCTCCGCGGTGGAGGTCTACGTCGCGCAACTTGCATGGCCCGCAACGGCTCCGTTTCCTGCCTCCATGGTCGACACCGCCTACGTCCACGTCGCCCAGCGCGTAGGTGGTCTCGCCCTCTTTCATCTGCTCAATGGAACACTGCTCATCGCGAATCTCGGTTCAGGAATCGCCGCACAGTTTGGCGCGGCAAGGCTGTTGTACGGGATGGGAAGAGGAGGTGCGCTCCCCCGCCGCTTCTTCGCAAGCATCGACGCTCGGACCGGGGTTCCCCACCTCAACGTTCTCGCCGTGGGTGCCTGTGCCCTGCTCGGCGCCTTTCTCCTCACCTACGAGCGCGGTGCCGAACTGCTCAACTTCGGCGCCTTCATCGCGTTCATGGGAGTCAACGCAGCAGCGTTGGTCCACTATCGCTTCCGCTCGAAAGAGAAGGTGATCCTGGCCGGAACCGCCCCGCTCCTCGGACTCCTCATCAGCTCCTTCATATGGCTCAATCTGAGCCATGCGGCACAGGTGCTTGGGACTCTATGGATACTCTTCGGTCTGCTTCTTTTCTGGATCATGCACCGGCGCAACCCCGGTGCAGGCACCGACGCATCCACTCTGGACTTCGGATAAGGGAAGCAGGTCTTAGAAATCGGCTTGCGCTCCAGAGAACACAAAGGCGTCTCTGCGACTAGAAATTGAAGGCCAGGCCCGCCTGAATCATCCTTGGCGTCTGCGCCAGAAACAGCATGTGGCCGTCTCGCGACAGAACAGGCCGGTATCCCTGCTCCAGAAGATTTGTGATGTCGACCGTCGCTTCCAGACCGTCAGGCAAGACCTTCCCGCAACGGATCGGCTGCCGGACCAGGAAGCTAAGGTACGCCTGATCGCTGAAGGCAGCAAACGGGTTGACCGCCGTAACTGTCATCTCAGGTTGATACCTGTAAGAAGCGCGAACCTGGGTCCCGCTGTGGATGACACGACCCTTCAAAGCGATCGTGGCCGATTGGGTCGACCTCGTTTTAAGTTCGGCCGCAACGGTCTCCAGCTGCATGGCGTGTTTGTCTTCCGGGGCAGCGACAGCGTCGCCCGTGCTGTACTCCACCGCCACCCACAGTCCAGGCGTGATGGGCTCCGTCATCAGCAGGCTTATGCCCTGGGAGCGATAACCTGCGCCCAGCATCTTGAAGGACCCCGTAGCCGTATCGGCAACGATACCGTTGGTGGACGCTCCGGGAACTGCCACCGGGGTAAGATCTGCAACCTCCAGTTGGCCGCCCCCCGACAACATCGCGCGCCGCAGATTGTCTCTGTAGTAGGAAACCTGGACCAATCCGCGCCCGGCCTTCCGAGAGAGGGATAGCTCCTGATGCAGCCCGCTCTCCATCTGCATGCGGCCCTTTTCCATCACTCCGACGGGTAGTTCCAGTTCAACCGTGTCCAACCCGCCATACGACTGTAGATCGCGCGAGGTGGCCATCCTATAACCGGCGTTCCACTGGGACGCAGGGTGAGCCGTAATCTTCAGGAAAGGTCGCGACGCCATCCCATATCCAGCACCGCGCAATACATAAACCGTGCCACCTACCTCTAGATCGACCGAGTCGCCAAGCTGAGTCTTCTGGGCGGACGCAAGTTGAATCGCGTCCAGTCCTCGCGTGCCTCCGGTCCCCATCATCTCAGGATGCGACTGGTAGCTTGTCACCAGTCTGGCAGCGCCAGCGAACCCGAGTCGCCTCTGATATCCAGCCTGTAGCGATGTGGAAGGCGCTCTCAGATAGGGTCCGGTCTGCGCGCCCACGTCGGCTCGTACTTCTACGTCCGACCCATCCGGCATCGATCGATCCATCTTGAACACGTTGTGGATTCCGCCGGTTCCGAAACCGCCGTCCCCTGATTGCACGCCGGCTCTGGCCTTGTCTGCTGGCCTGGCCCTCTCGGCGGCGCTAGAAGACATGATGACCATGTCTCCATTCTCGTCAAAGACCCGAAGGATCGGCTTGTTCGCGACAGATCGCAGCGTCCAGGTCCAGTCATCCCGGGGCTCGTCAGCCTTTCGCCGCTCCGCTGGCAACCAGGCCGCAGCATCGAAGATCGCATTCATCGTCAGGTTGACCACCGCACGAGCGCCAGGGGTCAGCTGAAGATTGCCGTGCAGCGCCGGAACAAACAGTGCGGCGGAGGCACGAATCTGATATCGGCCCGGAATGAGATTTGCAATGAGATATCGGCCGTGGAGATCTGTGAAGGCGGTCCCCACCAGGGCGGCATTCGGCCCCATCACCTGCACCAGTGCGCCCATCTGGGCCACGCCCTGGGCATCGCGCACCACACCTGAGACAGCCGCGGGTGTAGCCGCCCAGCCGCGCAGAGATACTGTCATGACAACCAGCGCCAGTATCGCGATCTTCAATCTGGTACGTTCCACAGTCTTGGCACCTGGGCGTCGAGGACTGCTCCAAAAGGCCGGAACCCTGGATGTTCCCGGGTCCGTAGTTACAGGTTGCGTTTGCGACCGTTTACGCCACTGAAATCCGCGTAATTGTGTCGCCTCCTGCTTCCGCACCTCAAGGTCAGAAACCAAGTGAATCAATCTACCACAAACGGCGCAGATTCTGCGATCTGCTGCTTGGAGATTCCATCGTCAACCTTGATGGTGATCTTATAGTTCCCCGGCTCCAGGCTAGCCAGCGGCATCGACCGTTCCAGCGTCACCTGGTCCGCATTGGGATTCGTCTTCACGGTCGACTCTTCTGTATTCAACAGCACCTGCTTGGTTGCCGTATTCGTGACCTCGTACTCGATCTTGGCCCCGTTTTGCTTGCTCTTTTCGTCGATCCCGAGGTTATACACCTGCATCCAGAAGTTCAAGTTCTGGTTTCGGTGGAAGGTCACCGGCTGCGTACCCCCGGAGGAGACACGCGGACGAATCCTTGTATTTCCAATAACGAAGTTTCCAGCTCCGATATCCTTCGACGGAACCCGCTCCATCTGGTCGGCAAGGATCAGCGACGAGGCAGCAAGTCGGTCATCGTCGTACTTCGGAACATTGATACTCCGTTGCCAGCGCCCGATGTGATCCGGATTGTTCACATCCTTGATCACGATATCGACCTTGTACAGGCCGGGACGCAGAGGAATCGACTTCCAGTACACCGACGCATTGTTCTGTGTCTTCCCAAGAAGCTCGCTCGGAACCTGCACCTGCACCGTGTCTTCGAAGGGCTGGATGATCCTGTGATTCAGATTGGAGATGCGGCCCAGGATATTCACCGTCCCGGTCGCAACCCCATCCTTGTTCTGGAAGGTAATGTCCTTGTTGCGAATCTGCAGTGTGATCGGCACCAGAATCGTGTCGTTGGTGACCTTCACATAATCCGTACGCACATCGAACAGGAAGGGAGGCCCGGTCAGAATCTTCGAGCTGACCATGTACGCCTCCAGATCCTTGAACTTGATCTCGGGAGCCGCCATCAGCTTCGCATACTGATTCAAGCGATCGAACTGCTTGCTCTGATTCATCGTCGACATCGGTCCGGTTCCCAGCTGCTCCAGACCACCGCCCGAGAAGCGGTCCTTCTTATCCGCCATTCCCATCTGCTCGTACATCGTTGCACCCGCACCGGGAACATACTTCAGAGCGTCCTTCTCGGAGCGGTCAATCGTCATGTGGTAATCGCCGCACATGCACGTATCGACAAACTCGATATCGATGTTGTCCCCAATACCCTGCAGATACCGGTAGTGCCACGTCTCGAAGGGATAGGTGGAGGTGTTTCCGCCACCCTCATCCATCGGCCGCTCGTAGTTGCCGCCGCTCGGATGCGAATCGATCGAGTCCGGCTTGCCGTAAGCGATGTAGATATGGCCGCGGTCGGTCTTCCATCCTGGCTTACCTGCGGCAAAGTGCTCGTTCGCGTACGCAATACGGCGGTAGTGCTCGTCGCGGTACTCGTTGTCAGGGGAATCCGGGTTCGGATTGCGTCGTAGCCAGAACTGCTCGATGAACTGGTCGCGCTCCTCGTCGTTCGACAGGCTCTTGAAAGCCTGCATCTCCTGGTCGGTGATAATCCAGCGAACGTCTTCATCCAGCCACTTCTTGTAGACGCCCTTCAGCTCCTGCCGCAGCGCTCTCTGCTGTTTGAATCGTTCCTTGTCGCTCGGCTGACGCTTCAAGGGATCGGGCTTCTCCTCAACGGGAGTTCCCTGCTTCACATCATCCTGCGTGCTCTGCGCTCGTGCCGGCAGAATCCAGGCTCCGAAGAGAGCAAGCGAGAAGAAGGCCGTTCCACAAACCAAGTGCCGCGAGGTTTTCATAGTGCTGCGAATACTCCTGACCAGTAGATATTGTAGAGCGGGTTACGCGCAGGTTACAAGCCGTGGAACCACTCTGGAGACCCTGATATCATCGGGCGCACCTGAAACGTTTCTTTTTTGACGATCCGTAACCTGTTCCGGCTCATCCGATATCGCAGGAAGCTATAAAAGGTTGTCCGCAAAGACAAAAATATCAAAAGGTTCGCCGCAAATGGAACGGGACGGGTCCCAGCCCCGTATCTCAAAGCAGAACATCAATTGGAAAGCGCCATCCGGCCTGAAACCGGAGAAAGACGCAGAGAAAATCAATGAGCTTTAAAAAAATCGCCCTGATCGCTGTCGGGGTTCTGGTTCTTGCTGGAGTCGTCGTCGGCAGCATCATCCACAACCAGGGTGCTGTCACAAAGGTTGCCACGGGACACGCCGTCCGCCAGGATCTCATCTCCATGGTCAGCGGTACAGGCCAGATCAAGCCTAAAACCTATGTCAACGTTGGAGCTACCGCCTTCGGCCGGATCACCCACCTCTACGTCAAAGAGGGCGATCACGTCAAAGCCGGCCAACTGGTCGCCACCGTCGAAAGCGAGCAGCCCGCCTCTGCCGTCCAGGCCCAGACCGCTACGATTGCCGCCTCTAAAACCGACGTCGAATCCTATCGCGCCGCCGAGCGCACCGCCGAAGCAAACGTCGCCCAGGCTAAAGCCGACCTGGAGCAGAAGAAGTTCGACTTCGACCGTGCCAGCGCCCTCTACAAGGATCAGTTGATCGCCAGGCAGGACTTTGACGCCAAGAAGGCAGCCTATGACGTCTCCGTCGCAACCCTGCAGCAGCGCCAGGCCGCAGTCGCGCAGGCGAAAGCCCAGACCGCCTCGGCTCAGGGCCACGTCGAGCAGGCCGTAGCTACCCTGCGCGGAAACTCCTACAACCTCGGCCTCACCCAGAGCCGCGCCCCCTTTGACGCTCTCGTCACCAATGTGCCCGTTCGCGAAGGGGAGACCGTCGTCGTCGGAATCCAGAACGCCGAAGGCTCCACCCTGATGACGCTCGCCGATATGTCCGTCATCACCGCCGAGGTCAAGGTGGATGAGACGGACATCGTCAACGTCGCGATGAATCAACCCGTGGATGTAACCGTGGATGCCCTTCCCGGCCGCATCTTCAAGGGTCATGTCACTGAAGTCGGAGATCAGGCCCTGCTCCGGACCACCGGACTCGCGACCAGCCAGTCCACCACCGGAACCGAGGAGGCCAAAGACTTCAAGGTCGTCGTCACCCTCGACCAGGTCTCAGACGACCTCAAGCCGGGCCTCTCCGCCACCGCCAAAATCACCACTGCACACCGTTCCGATGCCCTGACCATCCCCATTCAGGCTCTGGTGCAGCGCAACCCTGCCATCGAGAAATCCCTGGAGCAGAACAACGGCAAGGCGCCCGCGGCCAATGGCGTCGCAGCCAGCACTGCTCCCCCGGCGTCTAAGTCTCAGATGGTCACCGGCGTCTATCTGCTCCGCAACGACCGCAAGAAGCTCCGAGCCGTCTTTGTACCTGTCACCACCGGAGTCACCGGCTCCACCGACATCGAGATCGTCAAGGGGCTCAAGCAGGGGGACGAGATCGTAACGGGACGCTATAAAATCCTGCGCTCCCTCAAAAGCGGGACTGTCATCAAACGAGACAACACCCCGGAGACCGTCACCGACAAGTCCTGACGCCCACTCCGGAAAACCGGCCGACCCTCTCCGCGGGAACCTCTTGGCTCTCACGGTCGTATAGCTCTTGGAAAAGTACTATCTTAAGAATCAGCTCTCGAACCCTCGCGCCGCACCAGGCCGGGAACGAAGCACCGGAGATTCGGATGGCTATTGAAACCGCAGTGGAAGCTCCTCTCAGCAACATCGCCGGTCCTCGTCCCGGTGACGTCATCGTCACCGACAATCTCTGGAAGACCTACGAGATGGGCGACCAGGAGGTCCACGCCCTCCGCGGCGTCAATCTCCGTATCCGCCACAACGAGTACGTCGCCATCATGGGACCCTCCGGCTCCGGAAAATCCACTCTGATGAACCTCATCGGCTGCCTCGATTCGCCCTCACAGGGGAAATACTGGCTCAACGGGCACGACGTCTCCGAGCTCAACGACGACGAGCTGGCCCGTATCCGCAACAAAGAGATAGGTTTTGTCTTCCAGACCTTCAACCTGCTCGCCCGTGCCACCGCCCTGCACAATGTCGAACTTCCCCTTATCTACAACGGAACCTCGGCGGTCGAGCGCGAACAGAGAGCCAAAGCCGCTCTTGAAAGCGTCAACCTCGGCACCCGCATGCTCCACAAGCCCAACGAGCTGTCAGGCGGTCAACGTCAGCGCGTGGCTATCGCCCGGGCCCTCGTCAACAATCCCTCCATCATCCTCGCCGACGAGCCAACGGGAAACCTCGACTCCAAGACCGGCGACGAGATCATGGCCCTCTTCGACGAGCTCCACTCCCGCGGCAATACCATCGTTCTGGTCACCCACGAGCCGGATATCGCCGAATACGCCCATCGGGTGGTCACCATCCGTGACGGAGTCATCGCCAGCGACCAGGCATCGGGCCGTATCCGTAACAAATAGAGCACATACATTCTGCCGCCCTGTTTTGCATCCGGTTCTCTACCCTCACACGTCTAAAATGGAACTATGGCAATCCGTTCCGGTCGCGTGCGCGCCACCGCTGTTGGACTCTTTGCACTGTTCCTCTGCTGCCGGCTCTCCTTTGCTGAGGCAGGTGCACGCTTCGATCTAACCGGCCCTCGCATCGACGTACGTGTCACGCGAGGAGACAAGACTCTTCCGATCGCCGCCGTGCCTAACCTGCACGCCGGAGACAAGCTGTGGCTGTTTGCCGACCTTCCCCGAACCCAGTCCGTTCACTACCTTCTGGTAGCTGTCTTTCTGCGAGGCACCACCAATCCGCCGCCGGACAAGTGGTTCTTCAAAATGGAGACCTGGAACAAGAAGGTTCGTGACGAGGGCTTCACCATCACCGTGCCGGATGAGGCCCAGCAGGCCTTGCTCTTCCTCGCCCCGGAGACCGGGGGCGACTTCAGCACCCTTCGCTCCGCCGTTCAGGGCCGCCCCGGCGTCTTTGTGCGTGCCTCTCAGGACCTCGCCGAAGCTGGCTTTGAACAGGCGCGAATCGAAAAGTATCTCGCCGCGATGAGGACCGTCCCTCCGGGCGATCCCAAGGCGCTCCAGGAGCACTCGACCCTCCTGGCCCGGACTCTCAGCCTCAAGCCAAACCAGGAATGCTTCAACAAGCCCGTCGACCAGCAGTACAACTGCCTCACCCAGACCGGCACACAGACCCTTCTCGATGACGGTCACGGCCAGACCGTAGTCTCCATGCTGTCCAATGGCTCCGGTTCTGACTTCATCAGCGCCGCCTCCGCAACCTCCATGGCTGGAGGCGGAGTCTATAGCGCCTACGTCGGCGCGGTCGTAGACCTTGTCCGTCTCACCAGCACACTTCACACGGCACAGTACCACGTACATCCCCGCGATCGCGTTCCCTCAGGCAGAGGCGCTTAATCTGCGGTTGAACACCGCTCCCTCGTTCCACAATCCGAAATCCGTCATCGTCATCGGCCTGCCCTCAATCCAAAATGCCGTTCCTCCACCGTTGCGCGCCTCCGACCCCAAGCACGTCACCTGCATGCTTGAACCCGGAGTAACACTGCCTGTCGAAGGAGCCCCGCTCGTATTCTCGACCGGATTCGCCCATGACCTTGTGCTCCATCTCAACGGAGGACCCACGCGTCCCGACATTCCGCTGAATCCCGATCCATTCAAAGGTGGTCTCGTCCTCTCATCCCCCTCTGAGCGGAAGGCCCTGCCCATGTCCCCTTCGGAAGACGAGGAACCAAAGAAGCAGTCGGAAAAGCCTGACTCCTCTAACGGGCCCAAACAGCCGACCGATGCCAGCGCGCCCAAGACCGCTGTCACCGGAACCATCAAGGGATGGTGGGGCTTCGACCAGTTCACCGGCCCAACCCTGCCCCTCCAGGACGTACCCGGAACCGGGTGGAAGCTCGCAACCGACAATCCACAGCTGATCACGGGCCGCGACAATCACCTGACGTTGAGCTCCAGCGGAACAGCCTGCATTCAATCCATCACCTTCGACCGCGCCTCCGGCCGCAAGGAAGAGGCGGAGTGGAAGCACTCAGACAAGCCCAACGTCGTTGACGTCACCCTTTCGCTCAAATCCGTGGATCCCGGTAACATCCACCTCGACGTCCACCAGTATGGCGGTGCGCCGGTGGCCGCAGTCACAGCACAGACCTTCTCTGAACCCGCACGGATCGATGCACTCACCCTCCATGCAGGCGACACGGCCGCTACTCTCACCGGAACCAGTCTCCATCAGGTACGTCAACTGGTCCTCAGCGACCTTACCTTCCAACCGATCGGTGAGCCAGTCGCCGACCCCTCGCAGAAAGACGCCACGCAGCATATCCAGAACCTCACGGTCTCTCTTCCTGAGTCTGCGCAGGCGCCCGGCATCCATCCCGGAGATCACCTCACGGCTCACGTGGCTCTGCGCGATGGCCGCACACTCAGTGTTCCCGTTACCGTCGATCCGCCTCGCCCATCGGTCACGCTGCTCAACAAGGCCATCTCGCAGCCTTCGAGTCCACAGATCCATCTGGCTAACCCCGACGACCTTCCCGTCACCCAGAAGCTCACCTTCTCTCTGCACTCGTCTTCGCCTTTTCCGCGGAACGGGCAGATCGAGATTGCGAACGCAGACGAGACCCTCCACACCAACCTGACCATGTCCTCAGGCCTCGTCCTGCAGAACTCACGTACGCTTCTCGGAACCTTCGATCCCCTGAAGGCCTTCGGGACCTCCGCATTCGGGCCGGTCCGCCTCCGTCCTGTCGCTGCGGACGGAACCGCAGGCGACTGGATCTCGCTGGCAAATCTGGTACGCCTGCCCAATCTGCAGGAGATTCACTGCCCCACCGATCCCGCTGCCGCCTGCACCCTCAGCGGTTCAGATCTCTACCTGGTCGACTCCCTGGCGAACGACCCCGGCTTCACCAATCCCATAGCGGTTCCTGAGGGCTACGTGAGCAACACACTCACCATGCCGCGCCCCCCAAAGAGCGGCTTCTATCTGCGGCTCCGGGATGAACCCGCGTCCGCCAACCTGGTCAACCTCCCGATCCAGATCGCGCGTGCTCCGCAGCCTCCCTCACCTCCGCCTCCGGCTCCGGCACCAGTAGCGCCCCCGCCCAGCGAATCGGCACCCCCAACCACCGCACCGGACACTCAGCCGGCACCTGCGCCTGCAACGGACTCGCCCAAAGCGCAACCGGCATCCCCGCCGGCCAACTCCCCATCGGCCCGCTCCCAGCCAGCCCCTCAGTCACGCTAGCTTCCAAGAGGTTTGTCAAGGCCGCGAAATGCAGAAGCTGTTTATAACGCATAGATTTACAGCTAAAAATTAATGCCGATTCACCTGCGCCGATTCGTTAAGATTAAAGCAGCAGGCAAAAGGAGATTCCTCGACCGGGAATCTCCTTTTGCTTCTTTTGCTAGATAGCTCCGAACGCGAGGTCCGGACCTATCTCCAATGGATTGAAGATTTGCGCAAAATGGGGGGGTTACCCCTCCACCTTCACCGAGTTCTGCAGCCGTGCCCGGACCTTGCTGTGCTTCACACTGTAGGTGAAGTAAACCACCAGGCCGATCACCAGCCACACGATCAGCCGGGCCCAGTTCAGCCATCCAAGCTTAATCATCATGTAGCCGTTGAACAGGATTCCCATGACCGGCACAAACGGAACCCAGGGCGTGCGGAACGGCCTGTGCTTCTCCGGCTCGGTCTTGCGGAGCACCATGATCGCGATACAGACGATCACGAATGCCAGCAGCGTGCCGATGTTCACCATCTTGCCGATGTCGTCGATCGGCGTTACCGCTCCGACGATTCCTGCCAGCGTTCCCACCAGGAAGGTGTTGCGGAAGGGGGTGCGGAAGCGGGGATGAACCTCGGCAAAGAACTTCCTGGGAAGAAGGCCGTCGCTCGCCATCGCATACAGAACGCGAGTCTGCCCCAGCAACATCACCAGCATCACGCTCGTCAGGCCCGCCAGAGCACCGACGACGATGATGTCGCTGGCCCAGGTGAGTCCACGGTCCAGAAATGCGCGCGCGATAGGAGCCTCGATGTTGACGGACTGCCACGGCACCATTCCCGTCAGGACACCGGCAACACCGATGTAGAGCAGAGTGCAGACAAACAGCGACGCAATCATCCCGATCGGGAGATCGCGCTGAGGATTCTTGGCCTCCTGCGCCGTCGTCGAGACTGCGTCGAAGCCGATGTACGCGAAGAAGATGTAAGCCGCGCCCGCACCAATACCGCTCAGGCCGAAGGGAGCGAACTCGTGCCAGTTCGAGCCCCAGTTGCCAGGGTGAACGTACTTCGCACCTAACCCGAGAACGAACAGCACCACCGCAACCTTCACCACCACGATGGCAGTATTGAACTTTGCCGACTCCTTGATCCCGATGGCAAGGACAGTTGTGATGACCAAAGCGATCAGCAGAGCCGGCAGATTGATGCCGATCTCGTGCCCGAAGAGCACAGGAGCTCCGAGAACTGCGTGCGCCCGCGTGACCATATCGGTAGAAGGCGCCGCGATCAGATCACTCATCTGCTTGATGTACGCCTGCGTTCCCGGAACCAGCGACGAGAAGTTTGTCGCCATCACCTGGCGCGCGACCTCTTCCATGGCTTTCCTGAGGCCCGTCCAGTGGTCGTAGGCGAGCCATAAGGGGAACTTCACGTGGAAGACGTCCAGCAACTCGACGAAGTTATTCGACCAGCCGGAGCTCACCGTGCTGGCGCCCATCGCATACTCGAGCGTGAGGTCCCAGCCGATGATCCAGGCGATCAACTCGCCAAGGGTGGCGTAGGCGTAGGTATAGGCAGAACCGGCGAGCGGAATCATCGCCGCAAACTCGGCGTAGCAGAGACCGGCAAACGCACAACCCAGGCCGCTCAAAACGAAGGAGAGCATCAGGCCCGGACCCGCGTAGTGAGCACCAAGGCCTGCGAGGACAAAGATTCCGGCTCCGATCACGGCTCCCACACCGAGCGCCGTCAACTGGAACGGTCCCAGAGCGCGCTCAAGGGTATGTTCACCCTCTTCGCGCGCCTCCGACATTAGCGCATCCATCGACTTTCTTGCAAACAGCATCGACATAATGTCTTAAGGTTCTCCTTCTTTACATCCCGGTGGTTCGCAACTCAGCGGCTTCCGCCTCGATCGCAGCGCCCTGCCGCCTCCATACCAGATACACCGGAACACCAAGCAGAACGATGATCAGACCCGGCCAGGTATATTGAGGTTTGTAACGCAATAGTACAAGACAAATCCAGGCTGCCATGACGATATAGAGAGCCGGCAGCACCGGATACCCGAAAGCCCGGTAGGGACGCGGCGCCTCAGGCCTGGTCCGGCGAAGCACAAAAAGCCCCATGATTGTCAGAATATAGAAGATCAGGACGGCAAAGATCACATAGTCCAGCAGCTGACCATAGCTGCCCGAAAGACACAGCAGGCAGGTCCAGACACACTGAACCCAGAGCGAGTTGACGGGAGTGTTGGAGCGCTCGCTCAATTTGCCGACCGATTTGAAGAACAGACCGTCGCGGCTCATCGCGTAATAGACTCGCGCTCCTGCCAGCAGCATCCCGTTCGCGCAGCCAAAGGTCGAGATCAGAATCGCGAGCGCCATCAGCTTTGCGCCGTAGCCGGCAAATGCGAACTCCATCACGGCCGTCGCCACGCGATCTTCCGTAGCGAACTGAATTCCCCTCCCCGTGATGGTTGCGGCATGCGGGTTGCCGGCGAGGGGAAGCACGCTAAGAAAGACGAAGTTGCAGAGCACATAGAGAAGCAGAACAACGCCGGTTCCCACTGCCAGCGAGAGTGGAAGATTGCGCTTAGGATTGCGGATCTCTCCGGCTGTAAAGGTAACGTTGTTCCAGGCGTCGGCGCTGAAGAGCGAGCCTACCTGGACGATGGCGAGGATAGTTAAGACCCCGACGAGTTCCGTTCCGCCCAGCTGTGACGGATGAAGGGAGTGCCATCCTGCACCCGCCCAGAAGTTCCGCCACCCCTCGCCGAAGTTGGTCGCGAGCGCCGTGGCGTTACGAACAACGACGCCTACAAGGACGACTGCGGCAAGCGAAAGAACCTTTGCCGAGGTGAAGAGATTTTGGACCGCCGCCCCCATCCTTATGCCAAAGGTGTTGAGCAGGGTCAGCAGGATGATGATCACGATGGCAACCAGGTTCGCGGTGTTAACGCCGATGTCCATGTTTCCGAGGATCATCGGACCTACATGCCAGGCAGGAACGTGTCCTATATGCCAGAGCCAATGGCTGGTGTTGACGGATGGAAAGAAGACGCCGAGAAATTTCCCGAACGCGACGCCGACAGCCGCGATAGTCCCGGTCTGAATAACCAGAAACAGGGTCCACCCATAGAGGAAGCCCCACAACGGCCCCAGGGACTCGCGTAGATAGACGTACTGGCCGCCAGCTTTAGGCATCATGGCTGCGAGTTCCCCGTAGCTCAGAGCACCGATTATCGTCATGGCTGCGGTGATCAGCCATGCAGCGATCAGCAATGCCGGTGAACCCAGGAGACGTGACATGTCTGCCGGCACGATGAAGATGCCGGAACCGATCATGGATCCCATCACGATTGCTGTTGCAGAGAACAGCCCCATGCCCTGTACAAACTGTGGCTGCGCTGCAGAGGTTGGGTCAGCTTGCTTTGTAGAAATCTTCACGTTGCAGTCTTTTCTATCCCAAATATCGAAGAAAGTCTTGCAACATCTTCTCGTTAGGTGCGGAGCAGCGTTACTGCGAAGAAACGAAAGCGCTCCGACGCCCAGAAGGGAGAGGGCCACTGGAGCAGAGACTTCTTCATGTACTCTCGCTCGGTCTTCTTATCTCCCGCCGCACGTGCGGTCAGGCAAGCCTTGAAGGCCTGATAGCTGATGATCCTTCGCCGCCAGAGAGAACGCTGCAGGCCAGTCATATCTCCGAGCAGCGTGTCGTCCAGCATCTTCATAAAATCGTTGTACATGTGGTTGGCATCGCCACTGAGACCACCGGCACTCGATCGATAATCCGTTAACGGCTCGGGACAGACACAGAATGGCCCCTTCGTGATGAGACGAAACCAGAGATTCCAGTCTTCACTTCCCAACTGGCGCTCATTAAATCCGCCGCCCAACTCCTCGAGCACCGCCCGACGCAGCAAGACCGATGACGGAGGTACACCGGGATTACACCAGCGAAGCGTGGGCCAGAGCGTGGTGTGATCGACCGGCTTGAGATCGATCAGGTGCGCTCCTTCATCGCTCATAACGCGCAGTCCTGTGTAGTTCCCAACTGCAGTCGGGTGTTCCCGGAGTACCTTCACCTGGGTTGCGATCTTTTCGGGCTCCCACCAGTCATCCGCATCCAGAAAGGCAATGAACTCTCCGATGGCGATTCGGAGACCTGCATTTCTCGCCTTTGCCGGGCCACCGTTCTGCTGACGGAGGAGTATTACCTGGTCGGAATACTCAGATTCGACGATGGAGCAGGTCGCGTCCTTCGACCCGTCATCCACAACAATAATCTGCGTCACAGGGTAGGTCTGCTTGAGGATGCTATCGACCGCCCTACGGATAAACCGCTGCCCGTTATAGACCGGGATTACAACCGTAACTGTTCCCTGGAGCATTTTTCCCCGTTGAAGCTCATCTTCCGTTTCGCTGCTGAAGGTTCCAGACGAAGCATAGCAAATTGACATCAAAACTCAGTCATCAGGGAACGAATATGTCAGCGCGACAGTAAATCCAGAAAGGCTCTCACAAGTTGAGACGGCCTTTCACCCGGCTGCAAAAGAGCTCCGATGACGGCTACACTGTCCGCTCGCGCTTCGATCACACTGGCGGCATTCTGCAGTGTGATCCCTCCTATGGCAACGAGCGGGCCGCGTGTTAGCGAACGCGCTTGACGCACGCCTTCCAGTCCCACGACCGGTTCCGGATTGAGCTTGCTGGAGGTAGCAAAGACCGGCCCGATCGCAATGTAGTCGGCGCCAGCAGCATCCGCTGCACTCACCTGTTCAGGGGTATGGGTGGAACAGCCAACGAGAGAGCCGGTCGAGAGAGCCTGACGAGCCTTCGCAACAGCTACATCGCCCTGTCCGACATGCACTGCAGACCAGCCTGCCTCTGCGGCCAGTTCCGGGGAATCATTCATGACCAGGGTTGCAGTCGTTGCGCTGAAGATCTCTGAGATGACGCCAGCGTTCTCAAGAATCTGATCTTTACTTCCCTGCTTGTCCCGGTACTGCAGAAGGGTGACGCCTCCATCCCGGAGCTCCTGGACAAACGCCTTAAGGCCGATTCCCCTGCTGGCGATTGTCTCCGCATCCACAATGGCATAGAGGCGGGGGAGCTTAACGGAAGGAGACTGCTTATCCGAGCTCTCTTCCACCGGCTAATTCCCCGCAGGCCTGGCAGAGGAGCACCAGACACGGTGAGTACGGAGCCGGGTCGATGGAGAAGCCTGTGAACTCATCGGATCCATCTTAGCTACCCTTCTGTTTTTCCAGGAAACGCTCCATGAACTTGGTGTCGAACTTCCCGGCACGAAAGTCTTCGTCAGCAAAGATGCGCTGGTGCAGCGGAATCGTAGTGTGAATCCCCTGCACTACAAACTGGCTGAGCGCCCGCTGCATCCGGTTCATCGCCTCTTCACGATCCTTACCGTGACAGATCAGCTTCGCGATCATGGAATCGTAGTAAGGGGGAACCACACCCTCCGCGTACTGAGCGGTGTCAACACGCACACCATTCCCTCCGGGAACATTGAAGGCGGTGATTCTGCCGGCACTCGGAGTGAACTTCTCCGGATGCTCGGCGTTAATCCGGCACTCGATGGCATGGCCGCGAATCTCGATCGGGCCAGGTACGACGGAACTGAGCTTTTCTCCGGCAGCTATCTTCAATTGCGACTTCACGAGGTCGATTCCAGTGACCATCTCAGTGACACAGTGCTCGACCTGGATACGGGTATTCATCTCGATGAAGTAAATCTTGCCGTCTTCGTCCATCAGGAACTCGATCGTGCCAGCATTCCAGTATCCGATGTTCTCAAGAGACTTCTTGATCGTCTTGCCCAACTCCTCACGCAGCTTAGGTGTGATCTGCAGACTTGGAGCCTCTTCGATGAGCTTCTGATGGCGGCGCTGAATCGAGCACTCGCGCTCCCCGAAGCTCATCACATTACCGTGCTCGTCTGCCAGCACCTGGAACTCGATATGACGCGGACGCTCGATGAACTTCTCCATATAGAGGTCGCCGTTGCCGAACGCCGCCGCAGCTTCCGTCGAAGCCTGGTTATACAGTCCGGGAAGTTCTTCAGCATTGCGGCAGATGCGCATACCTCGACCACCACCGCCCGCGACCGCCTTCAAGATCACCGGATAGCCGACAGTCTTCGCCCATTCCAGAGCCTCACCTTCGCTCGCGATCACACCATCCGATCCCGGAAGGATTGGCACCTTCGCCTTCTTCATCGTCTGGCGCGCGGTAGATTTTTCTCCCATCATGCGCGTGACCTCCGGAGGAGGTCCGATGAACTTGATATTGGAGGCGCGACAGACCTCAGCGAAGTTTGCATTTTCGCTGAGCAGGCCATATCCAGGATGGATTGCGTCCACATCGGCGATCTCGGCGGCGGAGATCACCGCCGGAACATTGAGATAGCTCTCTGCAGAGCGTGGGGGACCGATACAGATGGCTTCATCGGCGAACTTGACGTGCAGCGAATTTCTGTCAGCTTCGCTGTAAACCGCAACCGTACGGATACCTAACTCTTTGCACGCGCTGATGACGCGCAGCGCAATCTCCCCACGATTTGCAATCAGTACCTTCCGAAACATACTTCAGATGCCTTCCGTAGAACTTTCTTGTGAATGTAAGGCTGTCATGCCCATCTTGTGCGGTTAGCGTGGACGAATCTCGAAGAGAGGCTGGCCATACTCTACAGGCTGTCCGCTGCTGGCAATCCTGCGGACGACTTCTCCCGCCATGTCGGATTCGATCTCATTCATCAGCTTCATCGCTTCCACGATGCAAAGCACCTGGCCAGCCTCGATTTGGTCGCCAACCTGAACAAAAGGCGGCGCGCCCGGGGCCGGAGACTCGTAAAAGGTACCGACGATAGGCGACTTGACCTCGTGCAGCTTCTCCGTCGCGGCAGGAGCTTCAGCCGAAGCAGCAACCGAGGCGGCAGTTGCCGGGGCTGCACTGCCGGGAGCGGATGCCACCAGCCGGCTCAACTGAGCCAGATCGATTCCTCCGGGGGCCGCAGCTGGAGCGGGCTCACCCGCAAACTTGATCCGCACCTTCAGATCGGGCTGTTCCATATCGAACTCTGCAATCTCGTTCGCTTTGAGAAATTCGACCAGCTCCCGAAGCTCCTGCATCTTTGTTCCGTCCATCTTCGCTCCTGTGCCTGTTGCGGCACTTCTCTCGTTGTTTACAGCTCAATCCAGGCTTTTACACTCGGCGTCAGGATTTCGTGCCCTCCTGACGTGACTAGAACCATATCTTCAATTCTGAGGCCAAACTGACCAGGCATATAGACTCCTGGCTCAACCGTGACCACCATCCCCGGCTCAAGCTGCTGGGTTTGCTTCGCACCGAGCCGCGGTCCTTCATGAATCTCCAACCCCACCCCATGCCCTGTCGAGTGAGTAAACCAACGATCCAGTCCAGTCCTGCGCAGCACACTGCGTGCAGCCTCGTCGACCTCGCCAGCGGTTACACCGGGGGCAACGATCGCAACTGCCGCCTCCTGCGCTTCCAGAACCGCATCATACACGTCTCTCTCGGAGGCCTGTGCCTTTCCAAGGTGAACAGTGCGGGTCATATCGCTCATATAGCCGTCCAGGACGACGCCGAAGTCGAGCGTCACGAAGCCACGACGGGGCAACTTCGCCATACTGGCGTGACCATGGGGCAGCGCACTGCGCTCTCCACTCGCAACGATGGTGTCGAAAGACATTGCCTCCGCACCGCCCTGGCGCGCGCGATATTCGAGTGTAGAGGCGACATCGATCTCCGTCAGTCCTGGCCGAAGATACTCAAGCATGTCGTCAAAGAGTTCGCACCCCAGATTGGCCGCCGCCCGGATCTTCGAGATCTCGTCGGAATCTTTGACCTGCCGCAGCCTGGCAACCGGCGACGGAAGCGCCATAAACAGGCTGCGCCGAATCCGTGCAGGAACTTCTTTTCGCAGGGATTCGAGCGTGGCCACCGTCGTAACCGCCGCATCGAAGCCGCACCGCTTGATTCCAGTCTGCACGATCCATTCACAAGCGGCCGGTAGAACGGGTCTGTTGGACACGATCGTCACTCGGGTTCCGAGCGCCTCATTCTTTGCCTGCAGGGTGTATCTTCCATCCGTAAACAGGACAGACTTGCCACCTGCCAGGACGAGAGCGGCGTTCGATCCCGTGAATCCGCAGAGATAGCGCACATCAGCCGGATGCGTGACGAGCAAACCGTCTGCCCCGAGCGCTCTGACTGCCCGGGTCGCTGCTGCTTTTCTGGCCCTAAAGTTCATCCTTTTGATTCTACTCAACCGGGGGGCATTACAGGGTAGGATCTGGAGCGCAGGAACCGTTATCATGAACTCTATGTCCGTTTCGCCGGGGGGCTCCTCGCCTTCGCGCTTATCACGTCGTAAATTTATTCTTGGATCCGGCGTTGCTGCCGCGGGACTGGCTTTCTACGCCGGTGAGATCGCACGCCACGAGATCGATCTGGTGAAGACCACCATTTCAGTCCGTGATTTGCCCGGAGCCTTTCACGGCTTTCGCATCGCACAGATCTCCGACATTCACCTCGACGAGTTCACGGAGCCTTTTTTCCTGGAGCATGTCGTCCATCGCATCAACGAACTGGCTCCTGATCTTGTGCTTGTGACGGGCGATTTTGTTACCCGCGGATCGCTAACCTTTATCGACAGCCATCATGCGGCGTACCGTTGCGCCGAGATTCTGAGCACCCTCAAGACTCCGCAGGTTTACACCGTGTTGGGAAACCATGACGTCAGCGTGAGTGCACCGCTTGTCATAGAGGCGCTCAACTCAAAGAAGATCCCGGTGCTGGTGAATCAGCATGTCCCCATCGAACGCGGGGACTCTCGTATCTGGCTCTGCGGTTCGGACGATGCGGGTACCAGGAGACCCGATCTGAACCTGACCATTCCCGAGAAGCCAGATGGTCCTGTACTGCTGATGGTCCACGAACCCGACTATGCAGATACCGTCATCCGGCACCCACGCGGAAAATCCGTTGCGCTGATGCTGTCAGGGCACTCGCATGGCGGTCAGGTGCGGATCCCGTTCTATGGGCCACTCATCCTGCCGCCGATGGGTCAGAAATACGTGATGGGACATTTCCGGTTTGATGGGATCCCGCTGCAGCTCTACGTCAATCGAGGGATCGGATCTGTCGGATTGCCATTCCGTTTCGACTGTCCGCCGGAGCTTACCCTCCACACCTTGCAGCCAGCCTGAAACACCGCAGAGGAGCGCGTTACGCCTGGGCGCGGCGAAAGCAATCAGGAGCGTGATCGTCGACGATGCCCGTTGCCTGCATCCATGCGTAGACGATTACCGGCCCGACAAACTTGAATCCCCGCTTCTTCAACTCTTTCGAGATCTTCTCGGACAGTTCTGTTTTGGCTGGCACCTTCCCACTCTTGTGACGGATGGGCGTTCCGCCAGCCATTCCCCATACAAATTCAGAGAGATCTTCACCGTTCGCCTTCATCTTCAGGAAGGCCTTCGCTCCCCCAATCGTCGCCTCGATCTTGGCCCGGGAGCGAATGATGCCTGCATCAAGCAAAAGACGGTTTACATCGGTCTCGTTCATGCGGGCAACTCTTGCGGGATCGAAGTTGTGGAAAGCATGCCGAAATCCATCTCGTTTCCGCAGGATAGTCAACCATGACAGTCCGGCCTGGAAACCATCCAGCATAAGCTTCTCCCAAAGGGCGCGACTGTCGTACTCCGGTACGCCCCACTCTTCGTCGTGGTAGGAAGACAACAGAGGATCACTCTCGGCCCAGCTGCAGCGAACAATCTCTTTCATGAGAGTGATAGATTCCGGTGGTCGAGGGAAGGCGCAGGAGTTTTTAGCGGGCGCGCCCTGAAGGTTTCTTCTGCTTGGAGGTAACCATCTCTGGAGTCGAGGGCTTCACGCCGCTCTTCTCGTCCATCCAGGCGTCCAGGAGAGTCTTTTTGAATCGCCAGCGGTTGCCCAGCTTGAACGCAGGAATAAACCCCTCTGAAGCGTAGCGGTATAGAGTGTCGCCGCTGATCCCGAGATATTCTGACGCCTGACGGATATCCATCACTTCGCGCAGTGCCATCTGAACCTGTGCCATCGTCGAGACCTCCAAAAACCGAAAGAAACGGGCGTAAAAAGGGAAAGAGCCAGCTAAACCCCGGCACACTCTTTGTAATCCCTTTTCTGCGCCCGTTCAATTGAATTCTTCAGGCATCGATCCCAAATGGCTGATAACTAATCCTCAAACAGCATTTGCCGGGGGCTGAAGGCTGCGCATTACCTCGAGAAGATCGTCACCTACTGTCCGGTTCTTTGAGATTGCATCGGCGAGAGGGATATCAGAAATCTGAGTTCCCTTCAGAACGACTAACCTGCCGAACTTGCCTGCATGGACCAGATCGATCGCGGCGACTCCATAACGGGTTGCCAGCATCCGGTCATAGGCGGTCGGCGTTCCTCCACGTTGCGTATGCCCGAGGTTTACGCTGCGAGTCTCATACTTGGTTCGGCTTTCGATCTCCTCTGCCAAAGCTTGAGCGACACCGCTCAACCGAACGTGTCCAAAGGCGTCAACGGAGGTGCCATGAGTTGCCTGTCCACTCTCGGGAAGATGCGCCCCTTCGGCCACCACAACGATCGAGAACTTCTTGCCGCGGTCGTAACGATATTTCAGAAGCCTGCACACCTCGTCGATGTCAACAGGAACTTCAGGAATCAGGATGACATCGGCACCGCCAGCGATACCGGAGGTGATCGCAATCCATCCGGCGTCTCTTCCCATCACTTCAACGACCAGGACGCGATTGTGAGCCTCAGCCGTCGAGTGCAAACGGTCAATCGCCTCTGTCGCGATGCTGACGGCCGTATCGAAGCCAAAGCATACATCGGTGCCATTCAGATCATTGTCGATCGTCTTCGGCACTCCGACGCACTTCACGCCGCGTTCGCTGAGTGCAAGTGAGATGGATTGTGTGTCGTCGCCGCCCAAAGCAATCAGCGCGTCGAGTTTGTTCTTTTCAATTGATTCGACGCACTTCTCGAACCCTCCCGGAATCTTCTTCACATTCGTTCGAGACGAGCGGAGGATCGTACCCCCTTTGTGCAGAATTCCTGAGGTTGTCTCCAGGTTTAGGGGCATTGTGGTGTTGTCCAGAACGCCTCGCCAGCCTTCCATGAATCCCACGAACTCGTCACCATGATGCAGGATTCCCTTCCTCACTGCGCCACGAATTACAGCATTGAGCCCTGGGCAATCTCCACCACCAGTCAACATTCCAACACGCATCGAATCTCCTTTTCTACGACGCCAGAATCATACCGCAGGCTCAGCGCCACCATTCCGACCGCAGAGAGGCTGCCCCTATAATCTCTGTCGGCAGGCCAGGCGTAGGGATCCAGAGTGGAATCTTCTTCTCGTCCGCGATCTCGCAGATACGCTCGATGGGGTCTCTCCATCCGTGCAGGGCAAGGTCAAAGAGTCCCCAATGGATGGGCATCAGAAGCCCACTGCTACCCAGCGCTTCGAATGCATTGATCGCACCCTCCGGGCCCAGATGAATCTCACTCCAGAGTTCGTGATACGCGCCTATCTCAAGCATGCTGATATCGAAGGGACCATACGTCTTCCCAATCTCTTCGAATCCCGGCCACCAGCCCGAATCTGCACCGTAGTAGATCTTGTGTTGCGGCCCTTTAATGACAAAGGAAGACCACAGCGTCTCGAATCGGTTGAACATACTCCGGCCGGAGAAATGT
Source organism: Edaphobacter sp. HDX4 (assembly GCF_036877565.1). Lineage (NCBI taxonomy): Bacteria > Pseudomonadati > Acidobacteriota > Terriglobia > Terriglobales > Acidobacteriaceae > Edaphobacter > Edaphobacter sp. HDX4. The sequence continues at coordinate 227,475 of NZ_JAEDXW010000002.1, read as the reverse complement.
CTCGAAGGCAGCGCAGTTATCTCGAGGGATGAGTCGCCAACGGTCTGGGTCCAGTCAAGTTCTACGATCTTGCGGCGCTTCACACCATATTCCTCGAGGATTTCACCGACCCCGAGAGATGTGACCCACTCGGTACTGCTCATTGCGGGCATGCGAGTCAGGGATCGTATCGTCGATTCCCCGAGATGATCATAGTGGTCATGTGAGATGACAATGACATCCAGTTGGGGCATGTCCTGCAATTTGAGCGGAGCCGGAAAGAACCGTCTTGGTCCGGCCCATCGCAACGGAGAGGCTCTCTCGTCCCACACAGGGTCAAGCAACACTCGTTTGCCGTCGATCTCGATCAGACTCGAGGAGTGTCCCATCCATGTAATCCGCAGGCCGCTTGTGGGCGGGGTGTCATAGAGGCTCGGATCAGTTCGGAATGGTCCGGGAGGAGTTCGAGGAAACTTCTCTTCCTTACTGGACAAGTAGAGAGGAAGCACCTTCCGCATTGTCTCCCACCCGCCAACGGTGGTGGGAAGGGGGTTCAAGAAGCGCCTTCGCTCCTGTGCTGCTGGCCGAAGGAACGTCTTTATCTGTTCCTCCTCCGAAGTATCTGCCGATCCCATCTTTTACCTCCGCGATCAAGGAAGATAGTAAAACGGATTCGGCAGCTTCACACTCGTCTCGGCTCGAGCCTCTCCGTTCAAGTCGCTCCATTGATCACCCATATTCAATACGATGCGATAACCCGCATCAACGATCTTCTGACGCTCCTGCCCCTTGTAGTCGACGGTAGACATCTGTTTTTGAGGCCCTGTCCTGAGGGCCAATCCGCTCCATCCCTCGAAGCCGGCCAGCTTCAGATTGCTCGCGGTCGCGTCGCGGAGTCCGTCCCATCGGCCAGTGATGAAAAATACGTCGATGCCAGCTGCTCGTGCCTTGTTGAAGAGCCGCAGCGTTCCGGGGATAGGCATGGCTGCCTCTGGCGTGGCCATCCAGTGGTTCATCGGCATGAGGAGGAAACCGTAGTCTTCGCGTCTGATCTCACAGAAGCCCGACAACGACGTCTCATCAATGTCGAGTACGACCGCCAGCTTCTCCGAGGGTCGCTTCAACGCAAGCACACGGTCGAGGATAGTCTCTGCCCTTCTGGTCTGCGCATCAAGATCGGACCAGTAGCAGCCTCCACCGCCGGTGCACTCGGCATAGTCAGCGAGTCGGTATCGCTCTACTCCAAAGTTCTGGATCGGCTCTGCTGCAACGATGACCGTCGGGTCGGCCGCTGCCTTCTCCGCTGTCTGCTGAATCTGCTCTGCTGTGGGCCGCCTGGCCGGCGTCAGGCTGACCGGTCTGCCACCCGGTTGAACAGGACACGAGGGAGGACCGGCGATCTGGCCAACTCCCATCTGAGCAGCAAGCAGCATCAGCCCCAGAAAACGCAGTTTTCCCTTCATCCAACTCTCCTGTCTGCTTGAGTCCTGTGTGCGCACGGTCGGCTGAAAGGCAACTCGGCAGTCGTACGCACTGCTGGGAGCTTCGCCTGTTGTTTCGGGGTACAGCGATTCCTATTCTCTTGAGGTAGCCTCATCTGTATAAAACTCTGCGATCTGTTCTGCGTACTTCTTCTCGACCACGCGCCGCTTCAGTTTGAGGCTTGGAGTTAGCTCGTCCGTCTCCACGCTCCATTCGTGGGGAACAACGCATACGCGTTTGATGCTCTCGAAGTGAGCGAGACCCTGGTTTACCCGGTTGACGATCTCGTGATACGCCTGGACAACTTTGGGATCTCTAACCAGTGAGGGAATATCTTCTGTCTGCAGCCCTTGTCCGCTTGCCCAGCTCTTGAGCGCCGTGAGATTGGGAGAGATCAACACGCAGGCGAACTTGTGTTTGTCGCCGACCATTGCGGCATTCCCTACCAAGGTATTTGCCTTCAACTTGTTTTCGATCGGCTGCGGCGCAATCAGCTTGCCGCCACTGGTCTTTAGGAGCTCTTTCTTGCGATCGGTGATCGACAGGAAGCCCTGCTCGTCGATGTTGCCGATGTCCCCGGTCCTGAACCACTGATCTCCACTGAACGCCTCTTTTGTCTCCCGCTCCTTCTTCCAGTATCCGACAAAGACCGATGGACCTTTTACTTCGAGCTCTCCATCCTCGGCGAACCTGCACTGCACGTTTTCGAGTGGCCGCCCTACCGTCCCAAGCTTGTTTACTTCGGGATAGTTCAGGCCGATCACCGGCGAAGTTTCCGTCAGACCATAGCCTTCAAGGATCGAGATTCCCGCATCGGCAAACCACCCAGCCGTATCGATCCCCAAAGGTGCTCCTCCGGCGATGAAGATGCGGACATGGCCTCCAAAGGCGTCCGCAATCTTGCTGAAGACCAACTTGTTGGCGAGGGACCATGCAAAGCCATGCGGTTTTTTACCCTGAATCACCTCTGGACGGTGAGCCTTCCCAATCTGAAGAGCCCAGTTCAAGATCTTCTGTTTTAGCGGGGATCCCGCGGACTTGCCCTCAACAGCCTGGCGGATCTTTTCATAGACTCTCGGGACCGCCACAAAGATCGTTGGCTTTACCACCTTCATCGCCTCAGCCAGTTGATCAAACTTGGCGCAGTATGCCACCTTGGTTCCGTGGCACATCAACGCATAGTCCAGGTGACGCGCTGTGACATGCGAAAGCGGAAGGAAGGAGATGCCTGTGTCTTTGTCGCTAAGGCCCAGAGGACCGGTGGAGTAGTTTAGATTGCTGGCAAGATTTCCATGCGTCAGCATGACGCCCTTCGGGTCGCCGGTTGTGCCGGAGGTATAGATAATGGTGGCGAGGTCTTCGGATCGCACCGTCTTCAACATCACGTCGAAGGCGGCATCCCTGTTCTGTTTCTCGACGGCGTCCTGCATCAGGTCCGAGAAGCGTTCAGCTCCTTCATGATTTCCCGCATCCATCACGACGACAAACTTCAGATCCGGCAGATCACCCGTCTGACGGACCTTGTGGTACTGCTCTGAAGTGGAGACGAATACGACCTTGGCTCCAGAGTCGCGAAGCATATAGCCGATCTGATCTGCGGTAAGGGTCGGGTAGAGCGGGACATCAACCGCCCCCACCGCCAGCGCGGCAAAGTCCGTCACCGGCCATTCCCACCTGTTTTCGGAGAGAATGGCTACTCGGTCGCCCTTCTCCACTCCCCAGCTCCGAAGCACATCTGCAAGTGCGCGGACACGCCCATATAACTCAACCGATGAGATGGGAGACCATTCTGCGGCCGCCGTCTGAGCCATCAGTGCGGGACGATCACCTCGCGCTGTCGCTCGTACCAGAACATCATTCACTGTCCTCAAATCGAACATGCCTGCCTAGCCATCCTGTCCCATTGCGTTCGAGCTGACGATCGGTGAAAGATTTGAAGCGCCAGCGTTATTAGAAGTGTCCTTCTGATCTCAGTCCAAGCCTTGCGCTTCGCGAACACAATGCGGAGCAATACCATGCAATAACACATCCAGCAGCTGCCGAGCTGTTGCCTTCGCATCATACTCGCGTCCGGTGAAGACTGCGGAGCTCAAGAGTTCATCGATTGCCCCGAACATGCAGTGCGCTACAAATCCATCGGACACATCCTGGCGGAAGATCCCCTGTCCCTGGCCCTCACGAATGACCTCCCGCACAAGCTGGATATACCTCACAAGATGGTGGTGCGAAAACTCCGCAATAAATCTTGCACTCTGCCGCATCTCGGTTTGCATGAGAACGGTCATACTGCGGTTGATGCTGTGACTTTCGAGATGAATCCTGACGATATATTCCAGTCTCTCCCGGGGATCTGCGAGAACCTGAAATTGAGCTTCTACCTGTTTGAAGAAGCCCTCGAACGTCGTATCGATGGCGGTTCGCAGAACCTCGTCCTTACTCTTGAAGTAAAGATAGAGGGTTCCATCAGCAACACCTGCCCGTTTTGCGATGGCACTTACCGGCGAGTTGAAATAGCCGCGTTCTGCGATCACCTCTACTGCCGCGTCGAGAATTCGCTGATATTTATCACCGGACACCCCAGTAGCAGGTGTTGTTCTGCCCGCCTCAGCCACCCCATCCCCCTTGCAGCGCGATCGTAGCCCGGGCCAAACCCGTTCCATACACGAAAACTCGATTGCCGCCACTCTAAAGAAAGCGGACTTCCTTGCCAAGAAGGAAGTGGCAAGATGCGCAAAAACGAAACCCCGGCCGAAGCCGGGGTTATTCAAGTCGCAGTGTTTGAGGAGCGCCACCTGGAGGTCGGATCGTTAGCCCTGCGTCTTCGGACTCAGGCAAACAAAGAACTTCGATTTCTCCGTCCAATCCAGAAGCAGCGATTTGGCAAGACCGCTATCCGAGACGGACACGTGCTCTTCGATGAGTTCTTTCAGAGCACCCTGAACGGCCGGATCGACAGAGGTAAAGCCTTGTGGATCTATAAACTCGGGGTGATACTTCGCCTCTGACATGAAAGATCCCTCGACGTCGTAGACCCATGCCAGGCCCCCAGTCATTCCAGCTCCAAAGTTCAGCCCTGTCTTGCCGAGCACAACCACCGTGCCGCCCGTCATGTACTCGCAGCCATGGTCGCCAACACCTTCCACGACGGAGATGGCACCGGAGTTCCGAACAGCAAACCGCTCACCCGCTCGGCCCGCGGCGAACAGCTTTCCAGACGTTGCTCCGTAGAGAGCAACATTGCCCAGAATGACGTGCTGTCCGCTGTCTTTTGCAGCAAGCCCTCGTGGACGGATTACTATCTCGCCTCCGGAAAGCCCCTTGCCTACAAAGTCGTTTGCCTGCCCGTCAAGGATCAGCTTCATCCCATCGACAGCAAATGCTCCAAACGACTGTCCCGCCGTCCCATGCAGATCAAAAGTAACGTCTGCTTCAAGATCGGCCTGTGCGCGGCGAAGTGCCAACTCACCGGCGAGACGAGAACCCACGGAGCGGTCGCAGTTTGCGATGGGCGACTCAACCACGTACGGCCTGCCAGCCTCGACCGCTTCGAGAGCGGGGGCGACCCACTTCTCATCGATCGGAGGGTTCGGCAATGGTTGATCATTCCGTCCACCCATCCAGCGGCGAGGGCCATCGGCAGGCTGTGCCAGCATGGGCGCAAGATCGAGGTTACCGTCAAAGCGGACCTGCTCCAAAAGATCTGAACGGCCTACCGCTGCCTCAAGAGAAGGCAGGCCATAGCGCGCGAGCAGATGCTGCAGGTCGGCGGAGAGCTCTTTGAAGAACTGAACCACATGTTCGGGCTTGCCACGGAACTTTGCTCGCAATTCTGGTTTCTGGGTTGCGATACCGGTAGGACAGGTATTGAGGTGGCATTGACGCGCCATGTCACAACCCAAAACCACGAGCACCGCCGTCCCAAAAGCGTACTCATCGGCTCCGAGCAGCGCTGCGACGAGAACATCACGTGCTGTCGCAAGACCGCCATCGGTCCGCAGACGGACACGTCCGCGCATACCGTTCTGCATGAGGACCTGCTGCGCCTCTGCCAGACCCAACTCCCACGGGTTACCGGCATACTTGATGCTCGAGAGAGCGGCCGCACCGGTTCCACCCGTGTTGCCAGCGATGACCACGTAATCTGCATAGGCTTTGGCTACGCCTGCTGCAACAGTTCCCACCCCGCAACCGGATACCAGCTTGACGCCAACGGTTGCCTTCGGGTTCACCCGCTTCAGGTCATAGATGAGCTGCGCCAGGTCCTCGATCGAGTAGATATCGTGGTGTGGCGGCGGCGAGATCAGCGAAACGCCGGGCTGCGCATGCCGCAGACGTGCGATAAGCCCGCTCACCTTGTGGCCAGGAAGTTGTCCGCCTTCACCAGGCTTTGCACCCTGTGCCACCTTGATCTCGATCTCCTCCGCGTGGGCCAGGTACTCAGCGGTAACTCCGAAACGCCCGGAGGCAATCTGCTTGATCTTGTTGTTCAGTGAGACGTGTACAGCAGGAGCCTGAACGGGAGGCTCCGCCACGGCGACACCGCCCTGAGCATTCATGGCAGCGCTGAAGCCACCAGTGCCCGGCATGCCCTCAGTACCCACTGGATGCTTCCGGTAAACGGCAGCGTCCTCTCCGCCCTCCCCCGTGTTCGAACGCGCCTGCAGCATGTTCATTGCAGCGGTGATCGTCTGATGAGCTTCGGGGCTGAGCGAGCCAAGTGACATGGCGCTGGCCACAAACCGTTTGGTGATGCTGGCTGGCGCCTCAACCTGATCGAGCGGAAGCTCCGATCCTGCCGGACGAATCTCGAGGAGATCGCGCAGCATCGCCGGATCGCGTGCAACCACATCCTTGGTAAAGATAGCGAATGCGGCCGAAGGATCCGCAGGAGGCGGAACATTGCGGGCACTCCCTACCACCGATTGCAGCGCCTTAACCGTGGGCGGCTGCCAGGCATGAGGTTCTGCCATCTCCGCCTTGCGGAACCGTACCCACCCATAGTCGGGCAGATCAGCCTGTGCGGCGACTGTTTCTGAAGGCTGCCAGGTCTGACGTAGATGTCGATCGACTTCCGTAAACCCGATTCCAGAGAGCGGAGCTGGCGTGTTCGGGAAGCAACGCTCGACCACACTCGAGTGCAGGCCGAGGATGTCGAACTGCCGGGCGCTGCGGTAGCTGTCTACCACGGAGATTCCCATCTTCGACATGACCTTTGCCAGACCGGCGTCGAGTGCCTTCAGCATCTTCTTCTCGGCGACATCGGGCTCGGTTCCGGCCGGAGCCAGCGCGCGACCGGTCTCCAGCGCGAGCCACGGACAGACCGCTCCTGCGCCATAACCGATCAGAACGGCGACGTGATGAATGTCACGGGCGTCGCCTGCTTCGACAGCGATGCCGGCAAGGGTTCGCAGGCCAGCAGCTACCAGCGCCTGGTGAACTGCGCCCGTTGCCATAGCCATCGGGACTGGGAGCGTCTGCGGCGTAGCAGCACGGTCACTCAACAACAGGAGCCGCGCCCCGCTCCTCACCAGTTCAATTGCCCTATTCGAAAGCTGGTCCAACGCCTGGATCAGGGTCATGCTCGAAGCGAAGACGCAGGACAGCTCAGCAAAATTTAGTTCAGCGGCGTGCGGGTAGTCTCCAGCGCGGAGGGCCTGCACCTGCCCAAGAGAGAGGAAAGGTGAGGAGAGCGCAAGACCTGGCAGAGGAGAGTTCTTATCGAGCAGATGAGGCCAGGGGCCGAGACGGGTGTGCAACGATACAACGCAGGCCTCGCGCAGCGGATCGATGGCCGGATTTGTGACCTGCGCAAACCGTTGGCGGAAGTACGCATATATGGGGCGCGGCGTGCGCGCGAGGAACGCCAGAGGCGTGTCATCACCCATCGACCAGACCGCATCCTTGCCTTCGGTCGCCATCGGCTGAAGGATCATCCGGACATCTTCGCGGGTGTAGCCAAAGCCCTTCTGTAACGCCGTCAATGCTGCTGGTTCGGTCGCTGAGACCGGTTTGCCAACGAGCGGGGCGTCTTCGAGGAGCTTGGAGTAGATGGGGTCTGCATCGAACATCGCCAGCAGTTCCTCGTCCTCGTAAACCTGATGCTTTTCCAGGTCAACGACGAGCATCTGCCCAGGTCCGAGGCGTCCGCTGTGGACGACGGTATTGGGGTCAAGGTCAACCAGGCCGATCTCCGAACCGGCGACTACAAGGCCGTCATTCGTGATTGCGTAACGGCAGGGACGCAGTCCGTTGCGATCGAGCACAGCACCGACTACACGGCCGTTAGAAAAGGCGATGGCTGCAGGACCGTCCCATGGCTCGGTACAGTCGGAGTGATAGCGCAGGAAGGAAGAGTTCCGCCCGGATGCGGCTGCAGGGGGCATCAGCATTCGCATGGCTTCTGGAAGTGTGCGGCCATTTCGCGAAATCAGTTCGACAGCCTCATCCATGCTGGTCGAATCGGTACCTCCCTGGGTCAGAACCGGCTTGCACTCCACAGGCAATGTTGAGTCGCGTGCCGCCATGCGTGCCCGGTTACCCCAAACGGTGTTGATTTCTCCGTTGTGCCCGGTCATTCTTCCCGGCTGGGCGCGGTGCCAGGTGGGAAGCGTGTTGGTAGCGTATCGCTGATGGAAGATGGCGAAGGGAGTGACAAAGTCGGTCGACGCTAGGTCTGGATAGAACAAGGCCAGGTCATGGCCGGTACACATGGCCTTGTAAACGATGGTTTGGGTCGACATCGAACAGATATATCCCTCGACATCCCCATTCTCGTGAGAGCGCTCGAACTGCTTCCTTGCAAGATAGAGACGACGCTCCATCGTCGACGGATCGGCATGTTCGCCGTCAATCACAAAAACCTGCCGGATCTTCGGCATGGTAGAGAGAGCCATCTCACCGAGATTCTCGATCTTTACTGGAACATCGCGCCAACAAAGCACTTTAAAATCGTGCGATTGCAGAGCTCGCTCAATCACAGCCTCCGCACGGGTCTCTTCCTTCGGGATGAAGACCATGCCCACGCCAAGCGGCGTCTCGGGACTGATGGACAGACCTTTGGACTGGATCAGAAAATCACGGGGAATCGCAGTCAGCACGCCTACGCCATCGCTGCTTTTGCCGTCCGCCGCAGTAGCACCACGATGTGCCAGCCGGGCCAGGGCGGTCAGCGCCTGAGCGAGAATCTGATTGGAGGCCGCAGCCTCTACCGAAGCTACAAATCCGACTCCACAGGAATCGTGGTCGAAACGCTCATCAATCAGAGAGATCGCCTGGGGCAACCGAGTCCTCGCAGACGAGAGCCCGGGCGTAGAAGCGGAGACGAGGGGGCGAAACCTTTCCATGATTCACTATACGTCCGATGAAGTGTGAAATTCACCGGATAACCTTTCCGTCAAGGTATGGGCGATGCTCCGCGTGGAACACCATTGCATAAATATACACTAGAATGTATATTTATGCATAGCCCGGAAGTTTCTTCATTCAACCGCGGCAGAAACGGCGCTGAAACGAAGATGAAACAACAACGTCATACCGTAATTCGTGAATTACTGGCCAAGGCTCCAATTGCCAGCCAGGACGAGTTGCGGCGAAAACTTGCAGGGCGTGGTTTCCATGTTACACAAGCGACGCTGTCTCGTGACATTCACGAGCTCAGATTGTCAAAAGGACCAGAGGGATATTCGCTATCTAATGGTGGCAACGAGGATGAAGACTCCCTTCCGGGTATTCGCGAAGTGCTACAGGGCTTTGGACTTGAAGTTCGTCAGGCGGCGAATCTGCTTGTGGTGATTACAACGACCGGCGGAGCGCAGCCTATCGCCGCCGGCATGGATTACGAGGACTGGCCCGAAGTGATCGGGACCATTGCGGGCGATGACACAGTTCTAATCATCTGCCCCGACACCGAACAGGCAACGCAACTGAAAAAACGGATTGATGACTACATTGGCTAATCTGGACATGATCGAGACGACCGAGACAAGCAGCCGCTCTGCAAAGAGCAGCCCCGCGCAATCCCACGTTCCGAAGGTTGCCATCGCTGGCGTTAGTGGGTATGCCGGCGGCGAACTTGCCCGCCTTCTGCTGCGGCATCCAGGAATGGAGGGCACCGCGCCGATGCTGCTGGGAAGAACGAGTGAAACAGCATCCGAAGCTGTTCCCACGCTGGAGTCCATTCATCCACAGCTGACAGGTATTGGGGCGGAAGCCACACACCCCATCGAGCCCTTTCACTGGGATCGCATCGCCGACGCAGGCATCGAAATTCTCTTCCTCGCCCTGCCTCATGAGCAGTCGCGGGAGTGGGCTCCGGAGGCAATCAAACGCGGTATCCGCGTTATCGATCTCAGCGGCGCCTGGCGGCTACAGGAAGACCGCAATCGCGCAGTCTACAAGCTGCATGACGCCGATCCACAGGCTGCTGCGAAGCTGCAGGGCGAAGCAGTCTTCGGGTGTCCGGAGTTGCATCGTGAGGAGATTCGCACCGCCCGGTTGGTGGCAAATCCCGGCTGCTATTCCACCTCAATCATCCTTGGTCTGGCACCGCTTGTGCGAGCCGAAGTTGTGGATCTGGAATGTGGAATTGTGAGCGATTCAAAGTCAGGCGTGAGTGGCGCAGGCAAGGCGCCGACCTCTAAGACCCACTTCATGTATGCGGCCGATAACCTCTCTGCCTACTCAGTCTTCGGCCATCGCCACACGGGAGAGTTGCTGGAGCAGCTTTGCCTGACACCGGACCAGATCCAGTTCACGCCGCATCTGCTGCCCATTCCGCGAGGGATTCTCTCGACGATTTATCTGCGACTCAAACAGCCGGGCAGTGCGACAGCTATTCAGGATATGTTCCGCAACTTCTATCAGGACAGCCCGATGGTGCGCCTGCATACTACACCGCAACTCCCGCAGATTCAGCACGTAGTGCGAACGAACTTCTGCGATATCGGATTTGCTCTGGCAGAGGACGGCAGAAGGTTAGTTATTGTCTCCTGTCTCGACAATCTCCTGAAGGGCGCAGCGGGACAGGCTGTGCAGAATATGAATTTGATGTGCGGGTGGAAGGAAGAGGAGGGGCTGCTTTGAGATTCGTCGTTAAGCTGGGAGGCGCAGGCCTCGAAGATCCGAAGCTGCTGCATGCATGCGGCAAGGCTATCGCCGAGATGGTCGCTGATGGCAACCAGGTCGCAGTCGTCCATGGTGGCGGCGTGCAGCTGACTCGTACGCTGGCGCAACTCGGCAAGAAAAGTGAATTTATATCCGGCCTCCGAGTCACCGATGCCGAAACAAGAGACGCGGCTTTGATGGTTCTGGCCGGACGAGTTAACAAATCTCTCGTCGCATCGCTTGCTTCTCACGGGCAGTCGGCCGTTGGCCTCTCCGGCGGAGATGGGCACGTCTTCCGTGCTCGGAAGAAGAAGACCACTCCCGACTTAGGATTCGTGGGAGAGATCGCCTCTGCCGACTCACGCTGGCTGGAGGCAATCTGGGCAATGGGCGCGGTTCCCGTCATCTCCTCCATCGCGCTCGGCTTCGACGGCGAGTACTACAATATTAATGCGGATGAGATGGCTGCCGCGTGTGCCATATCGACCAAGGCCGATGCACTGGTCTTCCTGACCGATGTGCCGGGAGTAAAGGGGGCTGACGGCAGCGTCTTGCGCTGGTTGACCCTTGGAGAGATTCCGGCTCTGGAAAAGCAGCAGATCATCTTCGGTGGCATGCTGCCCAAATTGAATGCATGCCGCCAGGCGCTTCTAAACGGCGTCAAGCGCGTGCGCATCCTGCCTGCGGAGTCTGCGGTGCATCTACCCGATCTCTGCTCAACTCGAGTCAACGACGGAACGGAGGTCATGGTCGCATGAACCTGGCATCGATTCAGGCTGCGGAAAGCAAGCTGTTATTGAACACCTACGAGCGAAATCCTCACCTCTTCGTCAGCGGTAAAGGGGTCTTCCTCGAAGACGAGAACGGAGACAGGTTTCTCGACCTGTTGAGCGGCATCGGCGTCTCCGCTCTGGGTTACGGGCACCCGGCGATCGAGAAAGCGATCGCCGAGCAGAGTGCTCTCCTGCTGCATACCTCAAATCTTTTCTTCCACCGCGGCACTGCAGACCTGGCGCTCCGCCTCACGGAGATCAGCGGCATGGATCGCGTGTTCTTCTGCAACAGCGGAACCGAGGCCTGGGAAGCTGCCCTGAAGCTGGCACGCGCGCATGCAACCGCGGTCCGGGAGAGCGGCAAAAAGATCGGGACAAAGTTCCTGGCGCTGGAGCACAGCTTCCACGGACGGACCATGGGTTCCGTTGCTACCACGCACAAGGAAAAATATCGTCTGCCATTTGCTCCTGTCATGTCGGATGTGGAATTCGTCCGATTCAATGATGTGGCCGATCTGCGCGCCAGGTTCTCGGACGAGGTCTGCGGAATCTGCATCGAACCTATTCAGGGCGAGGGAGGAATCCATCCCGTCTCTCAGGAGTTCTTCGCAAGTGCACGGGAGCTCTGCGACTCAACGGGAGCCCTTCTTCTCGCCGACGAGATTCAGAGCGGGCTCGGCCGTACCGGAAAGTGGTTCGCCTATCAGCACTACGGCATTCAGCCTGATGTCACGACTCTCGCCAAGCCGATCGCAGGGGGTATTCCAATGGGGGCGATGCTGTGCGTCGAGCGTGTAGCTTCCGCATTCACCCCGGGCATGCACGGAACAACCTTCGGCGGCGGACCGCTGGCCTGCGCCGTTGCAATCGCTGTGATCGATACTATTCAGGACGAAAATATCCTGGCTCATATCCAGGAGGTAGGCGGATTTTTCAAGGCCCAGCTGAACGCTCTGAAGCAACAGCATGACTGCGTGACCGATGTACGTGGACTCGGTCTGATGCTTGGGATCGAGTTGAACTCGGCAGAGCTTGCGAAACGGGTGGCCGCACAGATGATGGAGCGGCGCATCATCATTAACCGGACGAGCGAAACGGTGCTTCGCTTTCTTCCTCCCTACATTCTCGAGAAGAAGCACGTCGAGACGACCATCGACGCACTCAACGAGATTCTGAAGGCGAACACGGAACTTGCCGGTGCGATGCCGGCTGGAGAAAAGATACATGGGTAGCAAAACTGTCATCATGAACTCAAAGTCGGATGCCCCCGGCACTGACACTCCACCTCGGAAGTCGAATACGGTACTGGGCATCCAGTCTGATACGGCATTTAACGAAGCAGCGAAACGTCTGTGCGGACGCGATCTTTGCTCGGTCAGCGATCTTAGCGTCGAGGAGATGGCTGCCGTGATGGAGCTTGCTCATGCCGTGAAGAACTCTCCTGAGGACTTCCGCCATGCGCTCGATGCAAAGCAGATGGTGATGTTCTTCGAGAAAGCCTCCCTGCGCACTCGGCTCACCTTTGAGACGGCCATCAACACGCTCGGCGGAAACGCGATCTTTGTCGATCAGACCCAGTCTCCTCTCGGGGAGCGCGAATCCCTCTCCGACATGGCTCGGAATCTTGAACGTTGGATGAGCGTCATCGTCCTGCGCACCTACTCGCACGAGACCATCACCGAGATGGCCGCCTGCTCGAAGGTACCCGTCATCAACGCGCTGTCGGACCTCGAGCACCCCTGCCAGGCGATCGCTGATTTCCTTACCCTGGAAGAACGCTTTGGCTCGGCCGAGGGTCTGCGATTCGCTTACGTGGGTGACGGCAACAACGTCTGCCACTCGCTGATGTTGGCCGGCGCGCAGCTTGGATCGCATGTCAGCATCGCTACACCGAAGGGATTTTCTCCCAAGCTCGAGATCATTCACAAGGCGATCGAGATTGCGGAATTGACCGGTGGCAGCATCACATTGCTCAACGACCCCCTGAAAGCAGTCACCGGAGCCGATGCCGTCTATACCGACGTCTGCACCAGCATGGGATTCGAGCACGAGGCCACCAAGCGCGCTCCCATCTTCAAGCCCTACCAGGTCAACGACGATCTGATGGGAAATGCCCAGCAGGACGCAGTCTTCATGCACTGCCTTCCGGCTCACCGCAACGCCGAGGTCACCGACAGCATCCTGGATGGACCGCAGTCGATCGTCTTCGATCAGGCCGAGAACCGGCTGCATGCACAGAAGGCTCTCCTCCTGATGCTGCTTGGCGGAGCAAAACGGATCTCCAGTGCCCGTGGCCGGGGAACGCAAGCCCGTAAACGGCCTTCGCTCGTCTGAGCCTTCCCCAGGCTTCAGGAGAGGGATTTCGACATGCCGACGAATACGGCGAAGAAGGAGCTTGAAAAGTGAGCAAGATGTGGTCAGGGCGGTTCCGCGAACCGCTCGATCCTGCATTCGAAGACTGGCAACGATCTTTCCCTTTCGACGTGCGGCTGCTTCCTCAGGAAGTGGCCGCGTCGAAGGCTCACGCTCGTGCGATTGCTGCGGCGGGAATCCTCACCGAGACCGAGCTCTCGAAGATGCTCGACGGCCTCGACCGGGTGATTCCTCTTTCCATCGAGGAAACCGGAAAGAACGCGGGCGCGGCGGATGCTGCTCTTCCCTCTCACCTGGCTGCGATTGTCTCTCTCAACCCGCACGCTGAAGACATTCACCACTTCGTCGAGTTGCAGCTTACCAAGCTCATCGGCGATCTCGCCCTCAAACTGCACACGGGACGCAGTCGCAATGAACAGATCGCGACCGATATGCGTCTGTTCGTGCGCGACGCGATCGATCAGACACTGGAAGGATTGCTGGCATGGCGTCAGGCACTGGTTGACTCGGCCCACGCCGCCGACGCTTCTGTAATGCCGTCCTACACGCACCTGCAGCGTGCCGAACCCGTGCTGATCGCGCATTGGCTGCTCGCCTATGTCGCTATGCTCGAGCGTGACTTCACTCGTCTGACCGACTGTCGTGCACGGCTGAATCTATGCCCACTCGGCTCAGGAGCAATCGCGGGAGCCACCCTCGCGCTTGATCGCAGCATCGCCGCAGAAGCGCTCCACTTCGCCGGTCCGACCGCCAACAGCATGGATGCGACGAGCGATCGCGACTTCGCCCTTGAGTTTACGCAGGCACTCTCCACGCTGGGCCTGCACATCTCGCGCTTTGCCGAAGAGCTCACGCTTCACTCCACGGCAGAGTTTGGCTTTCTCGATCTGCCGGAGCAGTTCTCCACCGGATCGAGCGCCATGCCGCAGAAGAAAAATCCCGACCTGACAGAGCTGATCCGTGGCAAGGCTGGACGCCTGCAGGGCGCGGCGGTGACCCTGGCAACGATCATCAAGGGACTTCCACTCGCCTATAACAAAGACCTTCAGGAGGGGCAGGAGCCCGTCTTCGAGGCCGCTGATACGATCCACGGTATTCTCGTCGTGCTGCCAGCGTTTACGAGAGCGCTGCGCTTCCGTACAGAAGTAATGAAGGCTGCAGCGGAAAAAGGCTATCTCAATGCGATGGCCGCAGCGACCTATCTAACCCACAAGGGCGTTCCCTTCCGTAAGGCGCACGAGAAGATTGGCCAGGCCGTCAGGCATGGTCTGGAGACAGGCCGCGAACTCAACGAGCTGTCGATTGAGGAGCTTCGCCGCTTTGGGGATGAGTTCGGCGAAGATTTCTTCGAAGCCATTACGCTCAACGCCACGCTCGATTGCCACGATGTCGTCGGAGGCACCGCTCGAAATCGGGTAAGGGATGCCGTTCAGGATGCCTCCCGGCGAATTGCGTCCGACAAGGCCTCGCTCGCATCAAAAAAGTCTGCGAAACTTGGCTTGGAGTCCGCCGCACTTGTCTAACTCGTCCCTCATGCCCGTAAGCGAATCGACCTCATCTTCGCGTCCGCGCGTCGGTGGTGCGATTGTGCGCAAGGCGAAGCTTCCGGATGCAGTTAACATCTTTGATCTAGTCAATTCGCTGTCAGGCGACGGTACGCTGCTGCGCCGTACCTATGCGGAGATCTGCGAAAATGTCCGCGACTTTACCGTGGCAGAGAGCGAGAGCGGGGTCTTCCTCGGCTGCGGCGCTTTGCACCTCTACGGTCCCCATCTGGCTGAGGTTCGCTCCATCGTCGTTAAACCGGAAGCGAAGGGACAGGGTGCTGGGGGCGGGCTGCTTCGCGCCCTTCTCGCAGAGGCAGAAGATCAGGGTGTGACCTGCGTCTGTCTCTTCACGCGTATTCCCGATTTTTTCTTTCACTTCGGTTTCCGAGTCGTCGATCGCACGGTCCTGCCGGACAAGATCTACAAAGACTGCCAGAGCTGCCCGAGACTCTATGCCTGCGACGAAGTCGCCATGGCACGCGGCCCGATTCCACGCATCGCTGTGCTCGGACCCAGCAGATTCCCCCAGCCCGAGCTGGTGAAGCTTCAGGCAGGTTCGATCGCTCCGAATCCAGAGAAATAGCTCTTCGCTGACCGATGATCGCGCTACGAGCAAGTTCGTTCTTCGGTAATCGCCGTATCCATCACATTTTCCTGCGCTAAGCAGGAGGACGCGTCATACTGTTGGCGCACGGCAGGAGATGCACAGATGGATGCACTGACGCTCCACCGGATCCACTTCGCGTTCACCATCACCTACCATTACCTCTTCCCGCAGCTGACCATGGGGCTTGCGCTCTTGATCTTCGTCATGAAGACGATCGCATTGCGAACCCATGATCCGGATCGACGCGAACGTTACGATGTAGCCGCAAGATTCTGGGCGCGCATCTTCGCGGTCAACTTCGTCCTCGGTGTCGTTACCGGAATTCCGATGGAGTTTCAGTTCGGAACCAACTGGTCGGAGTTTGCGCGGCGCACGGGAGGAGTTATCGGCCAGCCCCTGGCGATGGAAGGCGTCTTCTCCTTCTTCCTTGAATCGGCTTTTCTCGGCCTCTTGTTGTTCGGTGAGAAACGAATCTCGCGCACCATCCACTGGTTCGCCGCTTTCATGGTCTTTCTCGGCTCCTGGATCTCGGGCTTCTTCATCATCGTCACCGACGCATGGATGCAGCACCCGGTCGCCTATCAGCGCCTTCCCAGCGGAATCTACGAGGTGACAAGCTTCTGGGGGCTTCTCATGAATCCCTGGGCATGGCTCCAGTACGCGCACAACATGTCCGGCGCGGTCATCACGGCGGCATTTGTAGTCGCATCGACTGGCGCGCTCTACATGCTGCAGGAGAAACATCTGGAGTTCGGACGCGTCTTCCTGAAAGTGGGCGTCGTCGCTGGCGTAATCTCGTGCATCACGCAGATCTTTCCGACCGGCGACCTGCATGGCAAATACATGGCGAGACATCAACCCGCGGCGGTAGCCGGCATGGAAGGTCTCTTCCATTCAATGCCCGGAGCGCCCATCGTCCTGATGGGTCAGCCCGATGTCGAACGCCAGACCATCGACAATCCGCTGGCAGTCAATAAAGTTCTCAGCTTCCTGATCTATGGAACGACCGCGGCTGAGGTGAAGGGGTTGGATCAGTTTCCAAAGGATCAGTGGCCGTCTGCCTTGCCGCTGCTGTTCTACAGCTATCACATCATGGCAGGTCTGGGGACCTACTTCGCCGGCCTCATGGCCATTGCGGCGTTCCTTCTGTGGCGCGGCAAACTCTACACAGCACGCTGGATCCTCTGGCCCATCATGCTCAGCTTCCCGTTGCCTTACATTGCTAATACCGCGGGATGGATAACGGCAGAGCTCGGTCGGCAACCATGGCTTGTGTATGGATTGATGCGGACCTCCGAGGGTTATTCGAAACATGTTGGACCTGGCACCAGCCTGTTTACGCTGCTTGGATTCCTCGGCATGTACTCGCTGTTATCGATCCTCTGGATCGTCATGGTGTATACGGCCATTCAGAAGGGTCCCCGGGCACCTGTTATCGACGAAGGGCACGACGCACACACATTGACGACTGCATAAGGAGAGTCGAATGGGAACGGTCTGGTTCTGGATTGTAGCGGCAATGCTGACCCTTTATGTCGTCCTCGACGGCTTCGATCTTGGTGTTGGCATCGTCTATCTGCTGGTCGCGCGTACCGAGCAGGACAGGCGCAAGGCGATGCATGCAATCGGTCCCGTCTGGGACGGTAACGAGGTGTGGCTGATCGCTGGAGGAGGAACGC
This sequence comes from Edaphobacter sp. HDX4, assembly GCF_036877565.1. Classification (NCBI taxonomy): domain Bacteria; kingdom Pseudomonadati; phylum Acidobacteriota; class Terriglobia; order Terriglobales; family Acidobacteriaceae; genus Edaphobacter; species Edaphobacter sp. HDX4. The sequence goes on along the minus strand of NZ_JAEDXW010000002.1, from coordinate 209,933 downwards.
TCTTTTTCGCCTTTCCCTTGCTCTACGCCTCTTCGTTCAGCGGCTTCTATCTTCCGCTGACGATCGTTCTCTGGCTCCTGATGGTCCGCGGCCTCAGCATCGAGCTGCGCGCACATACGCACGACAGCGTCTACAAGACCTTCTTCGACGCAACATTCTTTCTATCGAGCTTCGCGCTGGCAGTCTTCTTCGGCGCGGCCCTCGCCAATGTCGTCCGTGGCGTTCCTATCGGAGCAGACGACTACTTCTTCCTTCCGCTCTGGACCAACTGGAGAACCGGACCCAATCCTGGCATTCTTGACTGGTACACCGTGATCGGAGGAGTGCTGGCGGCCTTGGCTCTTGCCCTTCACGGCCTTCTCTATCTCGCCCTCAAGACCAAGGGAGAGCTCAATCTCCGTTCGACTGCATGGGCAAAGAAGTTGCTGCCCATCGTCGCTGTCATCACCCTGGCAAGCGTTCCCGCTACCGTGATCGCGCGGCCTGACTCTCTTACCCATTATCAGCAGCATGGAATCGCGTGGCTTGCGCCGACGATGGTGGTTGCAGGCATGGTCACCACTGCAATCTCGCTGGCGCGTGGATGGGAGTGGAGAGCCTTCCTTGGATCGTCTACGTACCTGGCTTCGATGTTGGTTGGAGCAGCAGCGGGGCTTTATCCGGTCGTCCTGCCGAGTGTAGGAACCGCAGGACAGAGCATTACGATCGACCGAGCCCTCGCAGGTCCGCATGCTGTGCGGGTCGGACTCATCTGGTGGATATTTGGCATCCTGTTAGCTCTGACCTACACCGTCACGGTTTACTGGCTCTTTCGTGGCAAGATCCCGGAGCATGCGGAAGGTTATGGCCACTAGATCTACTTACCAGGCGTTATGGAAGCCATCTTTTTCCGTCAGGTGAATCTCGGTCCGGAACAGGTCGCTCAGCGAGCGCGCAGTCAGCAGCTCTGATTTTGCGCCGTCGGCGATGATCCGCCCGTCCTTCATCATCAGGATGCGGTCGATCTCGGGAATGATATCGGAGACGTGATGTGTGATCAGCAGGATTCCGGTTCCCTGCTGCGCGAGCCTCCGTAGAAGGTTTCGCAGGTCCTGCTGGGCCGCGATATCGAGTGCGTTCGATGGCTCATCGAGCAGCAGCATCTGCGAGGAGGCAACCAGCGCGCGGCCGATCATGATGCGCCGCTGCTGTCCTGCGGACATGTGGCCGACGAGCTTGTCGCGGAGTGGTTCGGCGTCGATCAGAGCAAGGACTTCATCGGTGCGGGCTCGCATTTCTTCGGTGACCGTGAGATTCGGCCAGAGCGTGGAGCTTGAGAAGAAGCCGGTCAGAATGGCGTCGCGGCCGGTTGTCGTCAGCGTCTGCCTGCCGGGAAGCTCGGTCGAGACGACGCCGAGGCGCTTCTTCAGTTCCGTAAGGTCCCAGCGACTGCGACCAAAGATTTTTACTTCAGTCTCGGGCTCAACGATCGGGTAGCACTCGCAGGTGATGGTCTTGATCAGGGTCGACTTTCCGCAGCCGTTCGGGCCGAGGATCGCGATGTGCTCGCCCGCGTTTACCGACAGGTTGACATCATGGAGGACGAGGTTTTCACCGCGGGCAACATTCACATGGGAGAGCTGCAGGAAGGGCTCAGTGGTTCGCAGGACCATTCTTCAAAGATAACCTTTGTGACTGCGAGGCGTTGCGAGCATCGAATAGCAAGGAGGCAGCATGCAGTTCAACACCTCAAAGACGGACGAGAAGATCGCTTATGCCCTTTTGCGGGCAGTTGCCGGAACCAACCTGCTGATGCATGGTGTCAGCCGTTTGCTGGCTGGGCCGCAGGGATTCGCCGATCATTTAACCCAACAGTTTGCGCACTCTCCTCTGCCCGAAGCGATGATCCGCGGATTCGGCAATGTTCTGCCTCCCGTGGAGGGCCTGGTTGGATTGCTGCTCCTGATCGGGCTGAAGACGCGGTGGACTCTCATCGCGGCCTCGCTGCTGATGCTGATCCTCACGTTTGGATCGTCCCTGGTGCAGGATTGGGCGGCCGCCGGAACGCAGCTGACGTATGCGCTTGTCTTCTCGATCCTGCTATTCCTGCGACAGTACAACTCCTGGTCGCTCGACGGATGCATGAACAAGGCCTGATGAAGGGGGCTTATAGCCCCTTCAAGACCGACCCGATCACTCCACCGATTACGCCTGACTCTGTGTTCTGTTCCACGCGGTCGACCTTCATGTAGTCCTGAAGCTGGTGAGCGAGGCGCTGAATGGGCAAAGTTTGCAGCCATACGCGTCCGGGTCCGGTGAGCGCGGCGAGGAAGATGCCGTCCCCGCCGAAGATGAGGTTGCGGATGCCGGGTACCCTCTGGATCTGGAAGGAGACGTTGGAGTGAAATGCCCCCACATGACCGGGGTGCACCCTCAGAGTCTCGCCGGGAGCAAGATCTTTTACGATGACCTCGCCTGAGAGCTCGAGCCAGGCAATTCCCTGTCCGGAGACCTTCTGGAGCAGGAAGCCGTCGCCGCCAAAGATTCCGGCGCCGAGGGACTGCTGGAAGCCAACGCCAAGAACGATTCCGGCGGTGGCGCAGAGGAATCCGTGGCGATGGACCATGTACTCGTGTCCCTGGGCGACCTCAACCGGAACGATATGGCCGGGGACACGCGTGGCGAAGGCCACGGTTCCGGGCGCACCGTACGCGCGATACTCGGTCATGAAGAGGGTTCCCCCGCCGGCGACCCGCTTGATGACGCCGAGGAAACCGCCGCCCCCTGCGTGCTGGGTGTGAGTGGTCATCTGGATGGACTGGCTCATCCAGGAGAGCTCACCGGCCTCAGAGATAACTGCATCATTATGATCGAGGGCGAACTCGACAACCGGCATGGTGGTGCCGACGATTTGGTGTTGCATAGTCATCTTCTCCCGTGTCCGGGTGGATACCCACCCCGTACAAAATTGCGCAAAATCTTGGAAACATTGCACTTAGGTCCGGACCTCTTGTGAGCCCTTTTAACGGAAGAAGCCCGGCAGAGCTCGCCGGGCTAAAACCTTTCCCTAGATCAAGGCTACCAGACGTGTCAATGAAACCTGTGGAAATCATTGTTTCAAAGCGGTAGAGATGATGGATGCTTTGTGCTGTTTCCCATCCTCATCCAGGAGGTACATCGATCCTTTTTCGACGGCGAACTTCATCGGTTTGCCGAGAGTGACATTGGCAGGTTTCGACCAGGGGAACAGGAGGTGCTCGCTGGCACTGTAGACGGTATCTCCGCTCTGGATGGTATAGACCTGATAGTTCTCGTAGTTGTCGGTCTTGGTGGTGGTGCTGTTCTGAGAGTAGTCGGTGCGGTTCCCTCGATCTTTTGCGGAGCCGTCGCTATTGCTGGTACTAGTGCTTCCCTCACGGATCCTCTGCCGCTCCATGGCGGTAACGGTTCCTGTTTGCCAGTTCCGATCGGCAGCAACAGCAGCGAGCGTGCCGAGAAGACAGAGAGCGAGAGCGACTGATCGTAGCCTCATCGTAACCTCACTTACCAACGCGCCTGCATCGCCCGGAGATCATTCAGGAGATGCTGAACATATACAGGGAGTGCCCGGGACGATTCTAACCTGTTTTCCGGTGTCCGCAATCGCTACGCACCCCTCTCCACCGCGGCGAGAATGTGCGTCTCAGGTAGAGAGGCCCAGATGCAGCTTGCGGACGTCCGAGAGCGGTTCGGGAAAGAGATGGCACACAGTGCTGGTCTAACAGAAGACAGCGCTGTCGCAAGGGTGTTTGCGACGACCCGGCGCGAGGACTTTCTTGGTCCTCCTCCGTGGCTGATCTTCGATGGAGATCGTGAAGCTCTGCTGGTGAGTGATCCTGTCCGGCTCTACCAGGACGTGCTGGTCCAGATCAAAGCAGAATCCGCTATCAACAATGGGCAGCCCAGCCTTCACGCCCTCTGCCTGGCAGCACTGCGGATCACCGCCGGCGAGTTGGTCGTGCATGTGGGGGCCGGGACCGGATACTACACGGCAATGCTGGCCCAGCTAACGGGAAGCACGGGTTGCGTAGAGGCATACGAGATAGAGGATGATCTGGCTGAACGCGCGGCGGCTAACCTGAGAGCTCTGCCGTGGGTCTCGATACACTCACAGTCGGGAAGCACCGGATCGCTTCCGCAGTGCGACGTTCTGTACGTGAATGCGGCTGCCACGGATATCCCGGATGTATGGCTGGATGCACTTCGCATGGAGGGCCGCCTGCTCTTCCCCTTGACACCCGATGAGGGATACGGCGGGATGTTGCTGGTGACCCAGCATCACGAAGGCTACGCAGCGCGCTTTCTGTGCGGGGCCCGGTTCGTTGGATGTGCGGGCGCCCGGGATGAGACGATGGCGAAGGCGCTGGCCAGTTGCTTCAACAAAGGGAATGCAAAGTCTGTCAGATCGCTGCGGCGAGGAGACACACCGGATGAGAGTGCATGGTGCGCCGGCAGGAGATGGTGGCTTTCGACTCGCGAGCTTTGAGCGCACTGCTTGACGCGGTGTATTCCGGATTCTGGCTGAAAGAAGTCGACGATATGCCTGGAAGACGATTTTCAGGGATAATCACTCTGCACGAAAAAGGAGCAATGGATGATCTCCAGAAGACAGTTTATTGGCCGCGCGTCTGCGGCAGCAGCTTATACGGCCCTTCAGACCACACTTTCGTATGCCGCTCCGTTGAATCTCCCCGTGGGGATTCAGCTCTACTCGGTTCGGGAGCAGCTTGCGAAGGACTATGACAAGACGCTTGCCGAGGTTGCGGCTGCGGGATACACCGAGGTAGAGGCCGCAGGCTTTTATGGGAAGAGCCCGGCAGACGTGAAGCAGTCGATGCAGAAGGCGAAGCTGCGGTGCGTGAGCTCGCACCATCCTTTCGGCGATCTTCGCAAGAAGTTCGATGAGATTCTAGCCTTCAACAAAGAGCTGGGAGTGCAGTACATCATCTGCTCGAGCCCGGGGCCCAAGGATGCGACTCCGGGAGCGAATGGCAAGCAGAAGCCGATGACCATCGAGGACTGGCGCTGGATTTCAGGGCAGTTCAACGAGCTTGGCGCAAAGACCAAGGCCCAGGGGATCACCTTTGGGTATCACAACCACATTCACGAGTTCGAGCACCTGGACGGCGGAGTTCCGTACATGGAGCTGCTGAAGCTGACAGATCCGGCAAAGGTGACGCTGGAGCTGGACTGCGGCTGGGCGACGGTTGCGGGAGTGAAGCCGGTTGACCTGATGCGGGAGCATCCTCACAGGTTCTCGATGCTGCACGTTAAGGACTTCAAGCTGGGTTCCGGCGGACCCGAGAGTGCAAAGGTGACGGAGCTGGGAATGGGCGATATCGACTATCGGCCAATCTTCGCGGAAGCAGCAAAGACGCAGAACCTGAAGCACATCTTCGTGGAGCAGGAGGCGTTTGACATGCCTTACATGCAGTCGCTGAAGATCGATGCAGACTACATCAAGAAGCTGCAGGGGTAGGCGGGGTGAAACGCAGATCCTTCGACTGCGGGGTTCGCCAAGTGGCGAACCCCTTCGCTCAGGATGACACTTTTGTGCGGGATGAGCTTTTCGGCGGATCACACTTTTGTGAGAATGAAACTTCGGGGAGGATCGCACTTTCGTGAAGATGACACCGGCTGAGGCATATGGGATTTGTCCCATGAAGCAATTTAGGACGGCTTACCCGGGTTTGGTGGACTAGGCGACGTCGCGCCAGTCGAGGATGACTTTGCCGGAGTTTCCGGAGCGCATGGCGTCGAATCCCTGCTCGTAGTCTCGCCAGTTGAGGCGGTGGGTGATGACGCCGGAGATGTCGAGTCCGCTCTGGAGCATGACAGTCATCTTGTACCAGGTCTCGTACATCTCGCGGCCGTAGATGCCGCGGATGGTGAGCTGGTTGAAGACGACCTGGTTCCAGTCGATGGAGATGTCTTCGGAGGGGATTCCGAGCATGGCGATCCTGGCGCCGTGGCTCATATTGCGGAGCATCTCGCGGAAGGCCGCCGGGTTGCCGGACATCTCGAGGCCGACGTCGAAGCCTTCATGCATGTGGAGCTGCTTCTGAATCTCGGTGAGCGGGGTGGCGCGGGGATCGACGGCGAGGGTCACGCCAACCTTTGTGGCCAGATCGCGGCGGTACTGGTTGGGGTCGGAGATGACGACGTAGCGGGCTCCGGCGTGGCGGGCGACGGCGGCGGCCATGATGCCGATGGGACCGGCTCCGGTGACGAGGACGTCTTCACCGAGAACGAGAAAGGCCAGCGCAGTGTGGACGGCGTTGCCGAGGGGATCGAAGATGGCGGCGATCTCGTGGCTGATTCCGGGGGAGTGCTGCCAGATGTTCGACATTGGCAGGACGATGTATTCGGCGAAGGCGCCGTCGCGATTGACGCCTACTCCCTGGGTATGAGCGCAGAGGTGTCGGCGGCCGGCGAGGCAGTTGCGGCAGCGTCCGCAGACGACGTGGCCCTCGCCGCTGACGAGCTGGCCGACCGAGAGGTCGGTGACGTTGGAGCCGAACTCGACGACCTCACCGACGAACTCATGACCGATGACGAGCCCCGGGCGGATGGTGGAGCTGGCCCATGCGTCCCAGTCGTAGATGTGGAGATCGGTGCCGCAGATTCCGGTGTAGAGGACGCGGATTTTGACGTCGTTGATGCCGATCCCGGGTTCGGGAACGTCTTCGAGCCAGAGGCCGCGTTCGCTGCGGCTTTTCACAAGTGCCTTCACGAGGTAAGTTGCCTTTCCTGGCTGCGCACATCGATGGACGCACAAGCAGCCGATTGCTGCGCCACGCCCATTCTACCCGTGGGAGCTATAGCAATGATTCGAAGTGATATAGAACATTTGACTTAGATGCGGTTCAGCAGTGGGGGTATAGGATGGTCGCAAAGAGAGAGCAAGACCGGCTAGAAGTACCAAAGATGCAGCCAAAGGGCTAGGATTGACGCAGGTCCCTGGGCGAAGAGGAGAACAGAAGAATGGGCATGCGCTGGAGCCGCAGAGAGTTTGTGCAATGGATGGGATATTCGTCGTTGGCTTCGGCGGGGATGAGCTCTCCTCTGCTGGCTGCAACGAAGGGCGGAAGCCGCGCGAAGTTCGCCTATGTCAGTGCGAAAGAAGGCGCGGATGAAGGCATCCACGCCTATGTGATCGGCGCACGCGGCTGGAAGAAGCTGCAGACGGTGAAGAGCGAGCGGCCGGTCTCGGTGACGCTTTCTCCAGATCGCAGGTTTCTGTATGCAGTCAATGAGGTGGCTTCGCACAAGGGCCTGCCTGTGGGGACGGTCGAGGCGTTCGCAGTGGAGCAGGATGGAAGACTGCGGCTGCTGAACCGCAGAGCGCTGGCGCTCTCTGCGACGGATCCCAGACATGCCGCGGTGACTCCTGATGGCGGCAGCCTGGTCATAGCTGTTCGAGGAGGCGGTGCGTATAACGTGCTGCCCATCGCAGAGGACGGCAGCCTGGGAAGTGTTTCGGGAATTGTGAAGGAGATTGGCGTCGTCCATGCCAACGCTGGCCAGGGTGCGGAGCCGCACATGGTTGCGTTCGACAAGGCGGGACGCGTCGTGAGCGTCGATGCAGGCACGAACCGGCTGAATGTGTTCGCCGTAATGGAAGGTCGGATCGAGGCGCAGGAACGACTGGCTCTTGCTGGAGGATCGCGACCGACACAGGTGAGCCTGCACCCGGCTGGAGATGCCGTGTACGTGATGCATGAGGATGGAATCTCGTGCCATCGCTATGACGCTGATAGCGGGCGGATCTCGGGCGAACGGCAGCAACTCTCGATGTCCGGAACCGTGGAGGGACCAGGGACGATGACGGTACATCCTTCAGGCAGGTTCCTGTATGCGTCCCAACGCGGAGGCGGAATCGCTGGATGGAATGTGGCCAGCAGTACCGCCCGGCCGCTCGGGTTGCAGGCAGCGGAGATGGGCGAGCTGAACGCGATTGAAGTTGCTCTGGATGGAGTTGGCCTGTTGGGAGTGAGCCGCAGCAAGGGCACCATCCAGAGTGCGGAGATCAATCCGTCGACCGGAAGGGTGCAGGCGGGCCGGGTTGTTGCACGTGTGGATTCGCCAAGCAGCCTGACTGTGCTCTACAGTTAGCCTTGCCATTTCAAAAAGTGGGGAGACGAAACGATGGTAAAGATGTCGAGGCGCAGGTTCCTCCAGGGATCTTCCGCAGCGGCTCTCGGAGCACATCCGTGGGCTTTATTAGCACAGCGTGGAGGAAAGATGCCTTTATTTGTGGGGACCCAGACGGGCAAAGGCAGCAAAGGAATCTATGCATACGACTTCAACGCAGCGGATGGCGAACTGACCCAGACCGGGATTGCGGCTGAGGCGGATAATCCCACGTTTCTGGCGTTGTCTCCTGACCAGAGGATGCTGTTTGCAGCCAACGAGCTGGATGAGTATGAGGGCAAAAAGAGTGGCGCGGTCTCGAGCTTTATGGTCGATCGCAAGACGATGAAGCTGGCGAAGGTGAATGAGGTCTCAGCCGGTGGCCCGGGAACCTGCCACGTCAGCGTGGATCACACGGGACGATGCGTATTTGCCGCGAACTACGGTGGTGGAAGTGCCGCGTCCTTCACGGTCGACAAAACGGGTCACCTGAGCGACGCTGTTTCGTTCTTTCAGTACAGCGGACATGGCCCCAAGCCGCAGCAGGCTGGACCGAGGGGACACCGCGTTACAGTGTCGCCCGACAATAAATTTCTGTTCGTGAACGATCTGGGGCTGGATGAGATTCACGTATATCACCTGGATGCATCGACCGCGAAGCTGACGCCGCAGGATCCTCCGGCGTGGAAGGCGGAGCCGGGGTCGGGACCACGTGCGCTGCGGTTTCATCCCAATGGACGATGGGCCTACTGCGCGAATGAGGTGGGATCGTCGGTGAATGTGCTGGACTGGGATGCGAAGAAGGGTGTGTTCACTACGGCACAGTTGATCTCGACGGTGCCGGAGGGTCATACCGGGCCGTCGGCTCCCTCGGAGATCATCATCGATAAAGCGGGGCACTTTGTTTATGTCGCAAACAGACTGGACGACTTTATGGTGTCCTTCTCGATTTCGCCGACCGATGGGAAGCTGACCCTGATGGAGAGGACGTCCTGTGGTGGCAAGACGCCGCGGCATATTGCGCTGGATCCTACGGAGCGGTGGCTCCTGGTGGCGAACCAGGCGACCGACAACCTCGCGGTCTTCCCGCGGGATGTGAAGACCGGCAAACTTTCGAACGAAGGTAAGAGCTTCCCGCTCTCGCGCCCGCAGTGCATCGTGTTCCTGTAGAGTCGTCGCCTGATAAAGGGGAAACAGAAGAGCCCAGCCTAAGCTGGGCTCTTCTGTTGCTGCCGGGACAGCGATTAGTGACGGTTGTTATCGGCGGGCTCCGCCGGGCGCGGGCCGTGCGCGAAGCTCGTCCAGCGGTAGGCCTGATCGGCGTGCGGGCTGGGGGGAGCGCCATACTTGTCGGCTTCCATTCCGTTGAGGTCATAGACGATCTTTCCGTCCTTCAGGGTGATCTCGTCCGTGAGCTTCTTCGTCCCGTCGACGCGAACGTTGTCCATATCGGTGAAGCCGAAGTGACCTTGCTCGAGGCGGAGAACGGCGATGTCAGCGACCGAGCCGACGGAGAGATTACCCAGCTCTTCACGCTTGATCTCATGTGCCGGATGCGAGGTCATCTCAGCGATAGCCTGCTGAAGCGAGAGACCGATCGCCATCATCTTGCTGGCAACATTCAGCTCGTCCTTGGTGGCTCCGTTCATGCTGCCGATGTGGAGGTCCGTAGAGATCGAGTCAGGGATAAATCCGTCCTTGATCATGGGAACGGCGAGGGAGAAGCGGAAGCTGCCGCCGCCCGTGCCTGTATCGAAGAAGACGCCGCGCTTACGGCCCTCTATAAATGCCTTGCTTGGTCCCTTGGTGACGGGGTCCTGCTCGTTACGCAGACCGGAGTACATGTGGGTGTAGATGTCACCGGGACGCAGCTTCTTGGTGAGCAGGTCATAGAGCGGGCGGCTTTCGGGGTGGTTCTCGCCAAAGTCGACCATGACGGGGATATTGGCCTTGGTTCCTGCGATCACGGCCTGCTCGACCGGAGTCCACTCGGGACCAGCGTAGTGGGCGGTCTTGATGCCGACAACGATCTTCGGATACTTGAGGGCCATCGCCGCGGTGGCTGCACCGTCCATGTCCGCCTGATTGTTCTCATACTTGGGGCCGCGCATGCCGGCGCCAACGATGTTGAGCAGGACAAGTATGCGGGTCTTCTGCCGGTCGATGATCCGGGTCTTGTATTCCTCGAAGTTGCGCCAGCCCGCGCAACCGGCATCCACCACCGTGGTGACGCCCGTGCGGAAGGTAAAGCCATCAGGACGGATGCTGTTGTCGCCAGCGTAGGATCCGCGCTCGCCGGGAACCTCGAAACCATGGAAGTGAATATCGATGAGACCAGGGGTCACATAGAGGCCCTTCACGTCGATAGTCTTCAGAGCATCAGACCCTGCGATGTGAGGAGCGACCTTTGCGATCTTTCCATCCTTGATGGCGACGTCCATCACCGAATCGATATGGTTCTTGTCATCGATGACATGACCATTCTGGAGAACCAAATCGTAGGCAAGGTTAGGAGCCTGAGCGAAGGCATGTACAGAAGCAGCGGCGAGTGAGGCCACAGCGCAACAGGAAGCGATGGATCGCGTCAAGCGATAGAGCGGACGTTTCATGAATCTCCTAAATTTCCAGGCAGGAATGATCGGCTTGATGGGACCTTCTCGACAGATACAAAGAAGGTCCCAATTATGCCGTATGGCGATACGTTTCGGGAAGAGGTCAGGCCTTCTTCGCTGCGCTGAAGATCTCGACGAGCCGGTCGGCGACATACTTATCTTCGCCTTCCTTGAGCTGCCAGACCGTAAAGCCGAATACCGTCGGATCCTGCTGACGGCGGTGACGCTCCGGCGGATGAGCCGGGGCATCCGGGTTGCGTCCGCGCATGCCAGCAGCGTCGGCGTTGAGGCTGCCTATGCCAACGGGCTTGGTCTCGGCGAGCTGGTGCATGACCTCCTGAGAGGTGATGTTCACCTTGGTGGGATCGATCTTCCAGCTGTAGTGTGGGGTGACATTGCCCAGCGCCTTGGGGTCGAACTCTCGCGGAAGCGGTGTCACTCCAAACTTTGCGATTGCCTTCGAGATCACATTGGCGCGTTCATCGTAGCCTCTGAGGACCGCGTCATAGTCCTGATCGACAAACATTTCGATGGCCTTGAGAGCGGCGAAGATCTCCTCTTTACCGACCTTGCTGGAGCGACCGATGCGGTCTTCCTGCGGACTCATATTCATCTGAGCCCAGCGGATCAACTTCTCCTTACCGAAGAGAAATCCGGTTGCCTGCGGACCGCAGATGTCCTTGCCGCCCGAGAAGGCGACAAAGTCCCAACCCTGCGCGGGGTACTCCCACAGGCGCTCCTTGGGGGGAACATCGGCAGACGCGTCGTTGAAGGTGTAGATGTTCGCCTTCCTGGCGATCTCAATCATCTCGGGGCCGCTCACCTGACCGCGATCTGACTGGATATTGATGTAATGCATCGCCAGCGTCTTGTCATTGATGGCATTGATCATCTGGTCTTTCGTTTCGACCTCAATGAGCTTAACGCCGGTCTGACGAACCTGGTGGTCGAAGTTGTTGCGATGAGCCTTCTGAATGATGACCTCGGTCTTGGGGAAACCCGTCAGATCAGGAACCGCCTTCATGCGCGGCTCAAGATCTTCGGTCAGCATGCCGGCATAAGCAACAACAGTTCCCGCCGCCACACCCCCAGTGACGAGACCTGTATATCCGGGAGGCAGCTTGCAGAGCTTCTCAAGAAACCGGCCGGCTGCGACTTCGAGCTCGTTAATCATCACGAAGTGCTCGTTGCCCTGGCGCATCAGCTCCATCACTTCAGGCTTCATGACGGTGCCGCCAATGACGGTGACCGTGCCGACGATGTTGACCAGCGGCGTCACGCCAAGCTCTTTGTAGACATCTCCCGTCGAGCCCAGACCGCTCTTGATCGGAACGATCGCGTGGCCGTCTACACCGGGTTTTTCATCCTTGTTCTTCTTTTCCGCGACCGACGCACGCGGCGCAATCAAACTTCCCGTTGCAGCACCAAGTATCGATAAGAAAGAACGGCGATTCCAACCGGACTTCAAATTCATTTATAGCTCCTGTCCTTTTGTTAACTAGTTCGACGAAGTAGAAGGCGGATTGACAACCAGGGCGCTGCCGACGAGTTCGACGAGAGAGTCTCCGGGGATCCAATCCACCGCCATAAACGCCCGCGAGGGAGCTTTACCGGGGCTGAAATAGGTTCCGTAGATCTTGTTCAGTGCCTTGTAGTGGTCCAGGTAGGCGTCGAAGCGAGCTTTTCCGACTGGAGCCGTAACACCCTCAGCCGATGGTAGGCAGATGAAGACCTGCATGTTGAGAATGTCATCCATCGAGGATCCAGCATGTTCCAGCGACTTCTTGAGCGCGTCCATCGAGCGGGTGACATGCTTCTCAAAGGGATCTGTCACCAGAACATGGTCCTCTTTGGGGTAACCGTCGTTGGAGCCGGTGCCGGAGAAGTAGTAGATGCCGTTGTGGACATGGTTGCCGTGCGGGCGCCGCTCGGGAGCAGGAGGCGCTGCGCTGGGAGCCTGCTGAGCTAACAGGCTGGGACCACCGGTGACGACGGCTGCGAGGGCCGCGAGCTTTCCAAAAAAAGTACGGCGGGAGTTGACTTCCATTGCCTTTTCTCCTTTTTCTTAGGTCCTGGTTCTTTGATAACGAATTCTGACTTCGTTACTTATTCTGAATAGCTTACGGCCCGAAAAGCGCCGACGATGAACTACCTGCCGAGCCTGGCAGCATTTAGCAGCCGAAGATCATACGAGCGTGCAGGTGGTATGCCGACTACACCGCGATTAAACAAGATTGATTAATGTGTGTCGAATGATAGGTTTTCTTCGATTCGATTGACTACAGGCAAATGACTTATTTCTAGTCTAGGCCGTATGACCTATCTTGCAAAAGACCGCTCCTCCACATCAGATTCAGTTACAAGAGGAAGTTCCGGGTGAACCGTCATCCAGCAGATAGCTCCAACAATCGCAAGGAAAGAGGCGATCGCGAAGGAGGTTGTCCATCCATAGCGCTGAGCCACCCAGGGAGTCAGCGAAGCGGTCACGGCGCCGCCGATCTGACCGCCGGTATTGACCAGGCTGGAGAAGACTCCCGAGCTTCCACCGGCGATATCGACAGAGACAGACCAGAAGGAGCTTTGAGAGAGATAGAGAGCTCCGGCTCCGCCTGCGAGGATGAAACCTGCCAGCTGAGGACTATGTACCTGTGAACCGAGGACGAGGAAGATCGCAGTGAGGACAAGAGCGACGGATGCAAGGCCACAACGTCCAACCCTAAGACCGTACTTCGCTGTCAGACGGTCGCTCAGCATTCCTCCCAGCAGGCAGAAGAAGGTCATGGAGAGGAATGGAAGCATTGCATATCGCGCACTCGACTTGAGATCGAAGCCCCGCACCTGGGCCATGTAGAGGAAGAACCAGCTGAAGAAGATCCATGCGACGTAACCGAAGCTGAAATACCCGATCATCAGCGCGGGAAGATCGCGGCGATGGAAGATGGCACGCCATGAGATTTTGGTGCCTGAGTTCTTGGTGTCCGAGGTTGGCGGAATGGGAGCCGTTCCAAGGGAGAGGCCGTCGCGAATCTCGATAAGTTCTCCGGCTGACATGGAGGGATATTCTTCCGGCGTATCTCGCGAGAACTGCCACCAGACTGCACCAACGATAAAGCCCACGATAGCGCTGAACCAGAATGCCGCTCGCCAGCCGTGATGGGTAATGAGCCAGGTGAGCATGGGCGGGGTGAGACCGCTTCCAGCACCGACCCCGGCGAAGATGAGGCCATTGATGAAACCCCGCTCCTGCACAGGAACCCATCGTGCGACAAATTGATTGGCCGCGGGATAGATGACGGATTCGCCGGCGCCCAGGACGAAGCGAATGCCGATGAGAAGGACGACGGCGTAAGGAATCTTCGTCGGTAGCAGTGCGGTGAGCACCGTTGCCACGCCCCACGACATAACGCCCAGCGTCAGGACGCGCCGCGGTCCAAAACGAGCTGCCAGCCAACCGGCAGGAAGCTGGAAGCCTGCATAGCCGATCAGAAACGCACTGAAGATCCAGCCAAGGCGCTGATTGCCCAAACCGTATTCATTGCTGATCTGGAGACCAGCGATCGAGATATTTGTTCGATCAAGAAAAGCGACTCCGCTTAATACGAACAACCAAAATGCTAAGAAATATCGAACTCTTATCCAACGTTCTAACATCATTCACTCCAACGGCGTTCATCGTGGCGCCGCATACTGTTTCCTTGCAATCAAAATCTAAGGTGTTGCTCGGGCCAATACCTTCTGGAAATCGGGCCGCCTTTCAGTCTGTCAGCGCACTCCTCTATGCGCATTCGGAATCTACTGATAGGCAGGCTCTGGTCGCTGGTTTCCCGAAACGTCGCCGGGAGCCATTGAGTTGATCTCGGCTATGGAGATATGTTCCTCAAAATGAGGCATCAGGGAACGATCGTGGCTGGCAAAGATGAGGGTGGCCCGGGCGTGACCGCATAGCTCAAGAAGCAGCTGCAAAAACCGCTGACGCGGAAGACCGTCGTGTGCCGAAACAGGCTCATCCGCAATAATCAGAGGGGGCTTCCCGATAATGGCACGCGCTAGAGCCACCCGCTGCTGCTGCCCTGTGTCCAATCCACTGACACTCGAGTCGAGTTCTCGATGCAGATCGAGCTTCTCGGCCAACTGCAAGACCTCGCGATCCAGACTCGTCGCAGAGATTCCTTTTTGCCGCCTGGAATGAACCCGACAAGGAAGCTCGATGTTCTCCTTCACCGTGAGGTAGGGAATGAGATTGAAACGCTGGAAGATGCAGCCCATCTCAGATCCACGGTGGTGATCTCTATCGCAGAGGGAGAGGTGGGTCAGCTCTCGTCCGAGCACCTCGCACGTCCCTCGCTGCGGCCGGAGGATGCCGGCGATCAGACCGAGAAGAGTCGTCTTCCCGCTTCCGGCAACTCCGTGAATAAAGATCTTCTTTCCTCGTTGGATGTTGAGCCGGTTCACCTGAAGGATGGGAGAGCGCACATCATATCCAAACGAAACATCTTGTAGGGCGACGGCGAAGGACATCTATAGCGCTCCATGAAGCTTCACGTTTTCAGGCGTGAGCGTATAGAAGATGTCGCACGAATTCGCAGAGGGATTGAACGTTTTTCTCATCTTCGACTTCCAACCAGCCAGATCGCGCAGCGCTTCGCTACCCTTCACACAAGACAGCGCACGGCGAGAGAGAGCGATCTTCGAAGTTCATCCTCTTATCTCGCGACGTTTGCTATGCGCAGAAAAATCGATTGACTTGGATTATTTTCGAATAAAAAAACCCAAGCGTCATCGGCCCTGTGGTTCAGGATCAAAGTAGGCCAAATTGCCTAGGAAACTAGGCCCGGACTGCGCTCCAACGGGCATCTCCGTACTCGCCCATGTTGACCGTTCCGGACATATTTCCCCCGCTTACCGTGCCTTTGAAGTTGTAATGGAGGGGATTTCCGCCGACCGGCATGATGCTGTGCAGTTCGATCTGATCTCCGTGGACTTCCCCTTTTAAGCTGGAATTGTAGATCTCGCCGTGATGCTCGCCGGTCAGCTCAGTTCCCTTCTGATCAAGAACGAACTTCTGCTCTCCTGTGCCACGAAGGTAATCGATCGTGACCGCCCATGATCCCTGGACCGATGCAGGACTACCTGCAGGAACCGACGGATCGGGATGCGAGCCGGGATTCGTCAGCGCCTCATGAAGGGCATCGGCGATGATCTTGTCCTGACCGGCTTCCATCATGTAAGACGTGACTCCGATCGAACTCTCCATGATGTCCGGACGGCGCCCCTGTGCTCCCAGCAGGGCGATGCGAGGCGTCCCGGCATCGAGACGGGCCGCCACCTCTGTTCCCGTTATTCCAACCTTCGCAGCATCCCAGTGGATTCTAAGAGTGGCGCAACGGTTTGAGAGATCTTCCTGTGCCGGGATCACATCTGCGGTCACATTCGGAATGCCTTTGAGCCGATCCGCAATGTGCTGCATCCAGGCGAGCCACTGTGCCTGTTCGGCCGCGTGATCACGCTTGTACCACTGGCGCACCGCGGCGAGCAGGCCCATAGCTTCTTCCTTGCTGCACTTCAGAGCGCGACCGTAGCAATGGTGCGGCGCAGCCTGATAGTAGGCTGCCTTGCAGAGTTCCTTATTTCCGATCATCATGCCGGAGGACTGGGGTCCACGCATGCACTTGCCACCGGAGTAGCCGACGAGCGAGGCTCCAGCAGCGAGGTGAATATTCGGTTTGATCGGCTCTTCTGCAGCGGCGTCGACAAAGACGGGAACATTCTTTTCCTTCGCGATTCCGCAGAGGACGCTGATACTCATCGGGCCGGAGGTCGACAGGGGTCCGGAGAGTATGTAAACCATAGCGGTACGATCAGACAGCTTGGAGCGGAATTCTTCAGGCGAGTCGACTTCGATGACCTCTACGCCGCTCATGCGAACACCGATGTCATAGGGGTTGCGCGAGTGGTTGGGAATGATGACCTGATCTTTCTTCTTGACGTACGGCAACGCCTGACATTTTTCTATGTCTGTTCCCGCAATGCAGGCAACAGTGGCAAGACAGATAGCCGCCGCGCATCCGGTCGTCGTGATTCCCCACTCCGCACCTGTAAGTTCAGCGAGCTGCGCTCCGATGCCGTTCATCATCTCGTCGAGCTGAACAAAGAAGAAGGAAGCATCGTACATAGCCTGCTTCACCTCCGGCAGCGAACAGGAGCCACTGATGATGGTGTACGTGCCACGACCATTAATCATGGGACGTACACCGATCCGGGTAAACAGGTTGTCATGCAGGTCGCCATCATGGACGAGAGTAGCCCTGGAGGCCGTCTTATCGGCCATTCCCGCTGCACTTGCGGCGACCGGAGATATAGCGGTAGCAGCTCCAAGGGCCGAGACGATTCCAGACTGCCTAAGTATCTCTCGACGAGACCATTTACCGTTGCGAAGCGATGACATCGTTCGACCCTCCTTATGCTGTTTCTGAGTAGAGACTTCTAAGCTTAGGCCTTTTTAAGCGCCGCACGGATCTGGTGACCGACGATCTCAGGCTCTCCGGGCAAGAGCATCCATGTACCGACGACGAGTGCATTGGGGCAGGCAGGCATTCCGTTGCCGGCGCGCTGACTGCCAGTGGCGGGATTCAGCTCGATAGAAGGATCGAGAGCACGAAGCTTCGCCTGAACCTCTTTCGGCGTAATTCCGACGACGGCCGGGTCGTAGGTGAGGATGAGATGCGGGACATGGTTCGCGACCTCTGGCGTGAAGATGGTCGCCTTCAGCGTCGGAACATCTTTCACGATCTTGCTGATCACATCAGCACGTCGCGTGAACTCCTTCTCCATGGACTCGTCCGACTGCTCAAGCAGCCAGTCCACAGCGGCAACCATACCTACGATCTGCTCTTTCGCCACCTTCATGCCGCGGCCTACACCTTCGTAAGGATTGTTGTTCAGGTGTGCCAGATCGATGAGGTTCTTCTTGCCAAGCAGCAGGCCAGCATTCTGCGGACCACGGATTCCCTTGCCTCCCGAGAAGCAGACAAGATCAAATCCCATGCCGGTGTACTTCCAGAGATTCGAGATTGGGGGCATGTCAGCTGCCGCGTCGATGTGGCATGGGACATTGTGCTGGTGGGCCACTTCAAGCCACTGTTCATGACCGATCTCGCCCTTCTCAGCAGCATTGAAGAAGTTGGTCATGACGGTCTTCTCGTTGAAGGCGCGCTTATAGTCTTCGAGCGTCTCTACTTCTACGATCTTGGCTCCGCAGAGGAAGATGGCGTGGTCATACCCGTAGCGATGCGCCTTCTGAACGATGACTTCGTTCTTCATGGAAGCAACATCCTGCGGGATATCATCGGGCTTGCAATTGTTCGCAGAGGTTATACAGGCCGCCGTCGCAAGGGTAAGGGCTGACGAAGCGCCGCAGGAGACGAGTGCACCCTCGCAGCGCAGCTTTTGGGCCAGGTATTCTCCTGCACGGAGCTGGAGTTCGTGAAGATGGACCGGATGCTTCGCAGCCTCTTCAACAGCGCGAATGACCTGCGGGGGCATAACGGCAGCGGTGTACATCGTGTATGTGCCTGCCGCGTTGATCATCTTTTTGACGCCGAGCTTGGCGTAATAGTCCGTGGCTGTCCCAGCTTCGCTTGGCGCCGCAAACGCCTCCGTTGAGGAGGCAACCAGTGGAGCTACACCGACCATAGCCACCATCGATTGTGACCATTGCAGAAAACTGCGGCGCGTTACAGCGCCGGAAACCGGTTCACTAGCCATCGAAAAACCTTCCTTTTCGGTTAACAGCCACAGAGGATTGTCTGGATGATGATGTGTATGCAATGACCATCTAAACCTGAGACACACAGATTTGTCATGCGCAGAGAGACAAAGGAGAAGCTACGACAGATGCCAGGGACATAAGGAAGTCTTGTTGTGCATGAATCTTATGTGTATTCACGATGAAGAGATACGGTCAAATGGTGCGCATGGGAGATAGGACAGATTGCCTACGCTATGGGAAGGAGAGCGGCACATCGACGACCCGAGATCGTCATTCTGATCGATAGATGTGCCACCTGCAGCCTGTTTTCCAGTTCCGTAGGAATGATTAGATCCTGCCGAACTGCTTGACGGCCTCAACAATGGAGTGGAATTTTTCGATGTAGGGATACATGGAGTGCTCACTGTTATCGAGCTTCTGCGCGAGCACCAGGATCTCCGCTGCGTGCTCCCGGGGTACGACGACCACACCGTCCTGATCGGCGACGATGATATCTTTTGGATTGACCTTGACTCCGTCACACTCGATCGGGATATTGGCGCCACCAAAACGATAGTGACCGACGGAAGTTGACGGAACCGGACCGAGGGCGTAGACCGGAAAACCGATCTTCTTCAGCTGGGGGAGGTCCCGAACGCCTCCGTCCACCACTGCGCCTGCGAATCCGCGAGCGAACATGGCAGTCCCCATGAGGCCACCCATACCGGCGATATCCGCGCCATCATCGATCTTCATCACATAGACGGAGCCGGGGCCTCCGGAGTCGATCGCACTCAGCATTCCCGAGAGTGCATTCGAATCGTGATTCTCCTCTTTCACCAGTCTGACCGTAAGTGCTGTGCCGGCAAACTTGGTTGGGAAGATGGACTGCATATGGTGAGACATGTAGGACTTGTGGTGAAGCGCCTGCTCGATCGCGTCAGAGACGGAAGCCGCTTCCACGTGGCGGTAGGCCTCAAGCATGCCTGCCGGGTCTGCTGCGTAATCAGCCGCGGTTTTGGGCGCATCGGCACGCACGATATGGGTGATGGTCAAAGCCGTGGCGCACACGACGGCGACCGTTGCGACCGTTCGCAGCCGGAGAAACCAAGAAGAGGTTACAGAACTCATTTTTACTCCTGAAGTTAGAGGCAATGCTACTTGATGTAAGACGAAAAAAGCCGCCGGATCGAGATCCGGCGGCTTGAAGCATTGAGAAGTTAGAAGTTGATCTTGCCAGCGATCTGCAGGACGCGAGGATCGGTCTGCGTGCTGGTGATATTGCCGAAGCTTGCGGTGCCGAGCTGTGGCGTGCCCCCGAAGTTCGGGTTGTTTGGATTCGCGTGGTTGAAGAGATTGAACGCTTCAGCACGCAGCTGGAATGTCAGCCGTTCGTAAATTGGGAAGTTCTTGAACATCGAGAAGTTCACCAACTCGCGACCGGGGCCGTGCTGGTCGTTGCGATGGACGTTGCCATAGGTGAATTGAGCGGGTATTGCATAGGCCGAGGAATCAATGCAGTTTGCCGATGTACCGTTGCGAACTACGAATCCCGCGGTGCAGGTGTTCGTCGCGGTCTTCACGAAGTTAGGGCGCTGGGTTCCGCTGGTTCCGGTGTTGGCGATGTCCGAAGCCAGGCCGACGTTGAATGGCATGCCGGTCTGCAGGGTCAGAATCATGTTTGCCTGCCATCCACCAGCCACAGTGCGGACCGCATAGCTGTGACCGGAGAACTCAGGAAGCTGATAAAGAACCGTAGCAACGAATCGGTGACGGATGTCCCAGTTCGAATTGCCGTAGTCTGCGTGGGTGTCGTACGGGTTCATCAGATAGCCACCACCGTTGGAGTCGTTGGAGGTGTCCATGTTATGCGCCCAAGTGTAGGAGAGATTCATGCTAAGACCATGATTCATGCGCTGGCGCAAAATAGCGGTCAGGCCGTTGTAGGTGGAGTACCCGCCGTTCTCGATCTCACGAATTGCACCGAAGTTCTGGTTAGGACGACGGGCGTTGACGTTTCCGGCACCAGGCAGCGGCTGGTTGGGCTGCGCAGAGAAGTCCAGATGGACAGACTTGGAACCGAGATATTGCAGTTCGAATGCCGCATCTCTCCAGAGTTCCACACCGGTATCCACGTTCCACTGATACATACGAGGAGTGGGGAGCCTGTAATCGTCCGTGAAAACGGAAGTGTAGCACTTCGGAGTTCCCGGGACGCAAGCTACCGGCGGGGTAAGGCCACCACTAGGGTTCCCAAAGGTATTTGTTGAGAAATACTGATCTGCGCTGTACATCGTCGTGTTGGCCAGCGGATAGTTTCCGCTTGCAAGAGTAAAGGCATTCAGATGGTTCGGGTTGTAGTAGATACCGCCACCACCGCGGACCACGATCTTATCCGTGGCACGATAGGCAAATCCAAGACGGGGAGCCCACAGGTTGTTGTTCGGCCCGGTGAACTGGAAACCGGGTGTAGGGGTAAAGGTAGCGCCATTGGTGGCGTTGGTGGCCGGAATGAGAGCCGTAAAGTCGCGGTTCAGGATTCGCGCATTGCCATTAAGGGAGTAAGGAATTGTCGGCTGTTCGTAGCGGACGCCATAGAGCAGCGTGAGCTTCTGATTTACCTGCCAGTTGTCCTGGACGAAGTAACCATTGCGCCAGCTTCCAACAGAACCCTTTACCTGGAAGGTGGGCGTCTGGACCGCCGAGGAGATCCCAACGACCATATCGGCCAGAGCATTTCCCGCGGCAGCATTACCGCAGGGCTGATTTGGCTTCTTCGGGTCAAAAACGCACTGTGTTGTGTAGATGCCGCTGAAGTTGAACTTGCCACGAGGATCGTTCTGAGCGGCGCGGCCGATGGTCATGCGACGAATGTCGGCGCCTGCCATGATGCTGTGCTTACCCTTGGTCCAAGTGATCTGGTCATAACCGTGGACGGTGCGGTCATCCTGCTTCCAGTTGGTGCCGGAGGAACCCAGACCAGCATAACCCGCCGGAGTGATGGTGGGAATACCGGGATTCGAGTTGTCGACGTCCGCTGTAAACCCAGGAATTCCAAGCTGAGAACCAGCGTCATTCTGGCCGTTCTGCGCGAATCCATTGTTGACGTCGCTGGTGAGCGTATTGAAGCCCAGACGGAAGTCATTAATGAAGGTAGGCGTAATGATGTGGGTATAGCCGATGACACCGTTGCGGTCCGTCGTCGGCGAATAGATGTTGGATGTGGGAACAGCATTGCCCTGAATGAATGTGAGCTTCTGCCAGAGGAAGCGACCGAAGAGGCGAACGTTCTGACCGATGTTGTGGTCGACGCGATCGAGGGTCTGATTCTGGACAAGCTCAAGAGGAACATAACCACTGAAGTTGCTGCCTACGCCTGCCTGGGTTGGCAACGGGTAGTACTGCAAGAGCTTTGCTGCAACCGGGGAGACTGGAAGCTGGTTGTTGGCGTAAGGGACAGTACGGTTTGCAGGATTATAGAGCTGGAATGGAATCTCGGAAAAATCACCAGACCGCATCTTGACAGTGGGGACCGTAACAATGCTGAGCTGCTGCTGATACTGACGTAGACCTTCGTATGACCCCATAAAGAAAGTCTTATCGCGACCATTGTAAAGATGCGGAATTACCACAGGGCCGCCGATAACACCACCGAATTGATTAAAGCGCATCTTCGCGACCTTGTCGGTGGACTTTGCAAGCCAGGGCTTGGCATTCAGATAGTCGTTTTGAATGTAGTCGTAAGCGGTTCCGTGAATGGTGTTGGTACCCGACTTCGTATCCGAGTTGATGTGAATACCCATGTAAGCGCCGTACTGAGCGGTGTAGTTACCGCTCTGGATCTGCACGGCCGAGATGGCGTCCGGATTTGGGGTTACGGGCGAGGACGAGATCAGAGAATTCATGATCGTGATACCGTCCAGCGTCAGCGAGTTTGTCACTTCGCGGGTACCGGCGCCGATGTAGTTCGCTCCGGGGGGAACACCGGTGAACGAAGTCTTCGGTCCTTGGATCACATTTGAAGCCGTTGTTGCAAGGTCCATCACACGACGGGTATTCATCGGAAGATTGGTAACCTGATGAGTGCTGATGGTGTCGCCAATCAGGGCATCGTCGGTCGACAGCGCGGGTGTCGCAGCTGACACCGTGATCTCTGTGGAGTCGGAGCCGACTGTCATCGAGACATCGGTACGTGCCGCCATGTTGAGCTGAACGACCACGCCGGAGCTTGTGACCTTCTGGAAGCCGGACTTCTCGACCGTGATGTTGTATGTGCCCGTTGCTACGAACGGAATCGAATAATACCCCTGACCGTTGGTATCACCGGAATAGGAGACTTTCGTATCTTGGTTGACGCCCGTAACGTGAGCGCCGGCGATCACCCCACCTGTCGCGTCTGTCACCGTGCCGACGAGCGAGGTATTATTTGCGACCTGGGCCATAAGGGCCAATGGAGCGGCCAATAGAGCTAAACAACAGAATAATGCTCTTTTCACAATAGACTCCTATTATCCGAATAGCAGCTGTTCGTTGCGATGAACGAGCAGTCAACGAAGAACCGGTACCGCGGTTTGTACCGGATCTGATTATCGAGTGAGATCATTTCACCTTTTTTTGAGGAAACTGTCATCAGGCAGTTGTCGTGCCCGCCTTTAAGGCGAATGACCTAGTTTTCTTGGAGATGCATCCAAAGAGCGCCTGAGCGCCATGATCAGGTGGGCTTTGAGGCGTAAAGTGAACGTGTTTTATCCTGCTAAACTAAGCTACATCGTGATTTAATCCAGATGAATCAGCCCTCGCTGCAGCGCGTAGATGGTGGCTTGAGTGCGATCCCGGGCTCCCATCTTGTCCAGAACGGAGCTGACGTGGATCCGAACCGTCTTTTCAGCGATACGAAGCTCTTCGGCGATCTCTCGATTGCTCCGCCCCTGAGTGATACAGGCAAGCACCTCGGACTCCCGAGGAGTTAGTTCGACGGACGGCATCCGTTCCGCGAGCCTGTCAAGCGCCACATGTGGAAGATAGCGTAGGCCGCGGTCGACGTTCTGGATGGCGTTCAAGAGCTCTTCCCCACTCGCATCCTTGGTGAGATAGGCCATGGCGCCGCTGCGCACGGCTCGATAGATGTCCTCGCTGCCGCGGTAATTTGAGAGAACCACGATGCGCGCAGCCGGAAACTCCTTGCGCAGTTCCGTGATTACCTCGAAACCACTAACGCGAGGAAGTCGAAGGTCGAGCACCACAACGTCCGGCCGGTGCTGACGGAACATCGTGATTCCGGATTCTCCATCGGAGGCTTCACCGATGATTCGGATCTGCGAGTGGCCTGAGAGAACGGAGTGGAGAGCCATGCGTGCGAGGAAGTGATCCTCAATAAGAAGAACCCGTATCTGTTTCATATCCCGATCCAACGTATGACGTGATGTTCCTGATTGATTGGTAACTGCATGGCGTTGAACGGAACCCAGATACTTACCTCTGTGCCGCCCCCAACCGTAGATTGCAGGCGGAAGGTTCCGCCGAGCTTGCGAGTCCGTTCTTCCATCACAGGGATACCGAAGTGTCCGCGACGAGAGGCAGTCAGGCCAGAAGACTGAAAGCCTCTACCATCATCCTGGATAGAAAGATTGAGCGCGTCAGAATCATACTTTAGACGCACAACAATATTAGTAGGATTTGCATGGCGGATGGCATTGGTAATTGCCTCCTGCCCGATACAAACCAGATGATGCACGCACCCCGGAGGTAGCGGGGGCTCATCGCCATCCACATCGAGAACGGTGGAGATGGATCCGCGCAGGTGATTCGCAGTCAGAGTGCGGGCGAGGGCTTGCGAGAGCACATTGGTCATCTCATCGCTGTCGCGAAGATCCCAGATGATGCGGCGTGCCTCAGCTTGACAGTGAGAGACCATGCTTCGAGCAAGCTCGCAGGACTTGGCTGCAGGCGTTGCTGTCAGGTCTGAATCGCTGAAGAGCTTTGCCGTAGCCTCAAGCTGCCAGGAGATTGCAGCGAAACCCGCCATCAGCGTGTCATGACACTCCCGCGCAATGCGATTTCTTTCCTCAAGGACGATTCCGATGTGCCCCTTCATCATCTGAACCCGTCGGCGATAGAGATAGGCCGGAAGGACGATCGCCAAAAGCAGCAGGACGAGATAGAAGTACCAGCTCTCATAGATCTCGGGCTTTTCCCCGATCGAGAGGTCCATCGCATGAGAAAGCCACTCGCCGCTTCCCTCTTTGCGCTCTTGAACCTCGAAACGATAGCTGCCGGGTGTCAGTTGGCTGTAGTGAGCTGCCCGGAGCCGGGTGTTTTTCCACTCTGAGTCATACCCGACGAGACGATAACGAACCTCGGTTGAAGCCGGCTCGGAGAGACCGTCTTTGTCGAAGAGAATCACGATCTCGTGACTGCCGTCTGCGACCTCGATGTGAGGCAGACTATCACTCCTCCAGCTCGAGAGGCCGGGCAGAGCCCCTGATCGAGATTTCTCAGCGAGGTAGGGGCCGGAGGGATGCGCTTCGGTCTGTGCAAGGGAAACTGGTACGAGCATAATGCACAGCAGGCCTAAGCAGCCCAGGCGGACGTGCCTACCGGAAAGTCTCTGGCCAAGGCGTATCGAGAACAGGCTGAAAAACGCCTTCACGAAATGGAAGCTAATCAACACAGGATGTTATTACGGCATCACAGCTCCATAATAACTGCAATAAAAATCCTTATGCAGCTGTGAGTTCTTCGTCGAGCGGGTGTTCGGGGTGGACTGTCATCCAGCAGATGGCGCCAACGATTGCCAGGAGGGCCGAGACGGAGAAAGACGTCGTCCAGCCATAACGTTGAGCAATCCAGGGAGTTAGCGATGCGGTCAATGCCCCTCCAATCTGTCCTCCCATATTGACCATGCTCGAAAACACGCCAGAGCTGCGTCCCGCGATATCGACCGAAACCGACCAGAAAGAGCTTTGCGACAGATAGAGGGCGCCCGCG
Organism: Edaphobacter sp. HDX4; assembly: GCF_036877565.1. Lineage (NCBI taxonomy): Bacteria > Pseudomonadati > Acidobacteriota > Terriglobia > Terriglobales > Acidobacteriaceae > Edaphobacter > Edaphobacter sp. HDX4. Next base: position 184,436 of record NZ_JAEDXW010000002.1, on the reverse strand, counting down.
CCTACCGCCAGAACGATACCGGCAAGCTCCGGACTCTGCACTTGCGACCCCAGCACAAGGGAGATGGCACTCAGAACCATGGCGACAGCTGCCAGCCCGCAGCGTCCGACACGAAGGCCATATTTGCCGGTAAGGCGATCGCTCAAGGCACCACCCACCAGACAGCAGACCGTCATCGATAAAAACGGCAGCATCGCATACTGCGCACTGGACCGGAGGTCGAAGCCCCGGACCTGGGTCATGTAGAGGAAAAACCAGCTGAAAAAGATCCAAGCCACATATCCGAAACTGAAGTATCCCAGCATCAAGGCGGGAAGATCCCGGCGATGCAAGATCGCCCTCCACGAGATAACCGTATGGCCGGACGCATTCTCGGCGGAAGGCGGAGGTGAAGAAACTGGATTGGTGCCGACGAAAGACAGTCCGTCACGAATCTCCTTCAACTCTTCCGGCATCATCCCTGGATGCTCTTCCGGAGTGTCACGAGCGAGAATCCACCAGACGGTTCCAGCAGCGAAACCCACAAGTGCGCTGAACCAGAAAGCGGCACGCCATCCGTGATGCGTAATCAGCCACGTGAGCATCGGAGGCGTCAGGCCGCTGCCGGCTCCTACGCCCGCGAAGATGAGGCCATTGATGAATCCGCGCTCCTGCAACGGAACCCACCGCGCAACGAACTGATTTGCAGCAGGGTAGATGACGGATTCTCCTGCGCCGAGTATGAATCGTATTCCGATCAGCAGGACGACCGCATAGGGTATGTTGCTGGGCAAAAGCGCCGTGAAAGCCGTGGCCACTCCCCAGGACATGACACCAATCGTCAGAACTCTACGAGGGCCGAAGCGGGCCGACAACCAGCCTGCGGGAAGCTGAAACCCGGCATATCCGATCAGAAACGCACTGAAGATCCAGCCCAGTCGCTGATTTCCCAATCCATATTCGTTACTGATCTGGAGTCCGGCGATGGAGATGTTGGTTCGATCAAGGAAGGCGACGCCGCTCAATACAAACAGCCAGAAGGCCAGAAAATACCGAACTCGCATCCAACGTCCCAAAATCCCCCCGCTCCCCACGACAGCTCGGTCTCCTCTCGTCTGCGAGAAATGGCTAAACCCAGGAAGGCACATCTTGGAACCTTCTTGGAGCGACCAAGGTCAAACCTGCATGTCTGACTGGAGTTGCCATTACTATACAAAATTCCATAGAGAACCGGCCTATTTAATTGAGGGGGAGCGGGACGGTGCCGGTTGAGTGACGCGGAACAAACCGCCCTAGAAGAAGACAAGACACATCGGCGTCGCTAGCGGAAACGACTGTGCGGTGGACGATAAACGACCCGTCTTCTTGTTTCGTGCGAATACCGCTATATTGTCTGAGTCCTGATTTGCGATCAGGAGCCACGCGCCAGAGGGATCCATCGCCAGGTGCCGCGGCCTGGTCCCGCCACACGAGGTCTTCTCGACGAATGTGAGCTTGCCGTCCTTCGGCGAGATAGAGAAGGTCGCCATAAAATCGTCCAGCCGACTGGTGACATACGCGAACTTCGCGGACTTGTCGAAGACAACGTCGCCCGGCGCAGCCTTACCCTGGTAGCCCGGCGGGACCAGGGACACATCCTGGACGGTAGTAAGTATCCCCCGCTGGCTGTTCCATTCAAGAACATTCACTGTGGGCCTGAGCTCGTTGACGCAGTAGGCCCATCGGCCATTGGGATGAAAACAAAGGACTCGAGGGCCGTATCCCGCAGTAGCTTGCCACAATGGCGGATCGTTCAGGGTCAGCTTTCCGGTGGCAGCATCCAGACGATAGATATGGATGACATCCAATCCCAGATCGTTAACCAGCAGAAAGCGATTGTCGGGTGAGACTGTGACCCGATGCGCATGAGGTCTGCGCTCGTGCTTCTCCGGGTCCGCAGCATACTGGAAGAATGAGACAGGCTCACTGAGTTGTCCCTGATCATCCACGTGGAAGGACACGACACTTCCACCGCCGTAGTTTGCAGCAAAGACGCAACGACCAGTATGGTCCACGGTGATGTGGGTAGGGCCCCCTCCCATCGAGGTAGCCTGGTTTATCGCTTTTAACATGCCGCTTTTCTTGTTCAAAGCAAAGCTCGAGACTGAGCCGGTGGGCTTGCCCTGAAATTGACGGACTTCGTTGACTGCAAACAGATGAGACTCGTCAGGGCTAAGTGCTAAAAACGTCGGGCTCTCAGACTTCGCAGCCAGTGCGATCTGCTTCAGCTCACCTTTGGTCGCATCGAATTCAAACAAGTAAATGCCCTGGCTGGTGCTGGGAGCAGTTGTGACCGTACCAACGAGCAGTAACTGTCGTCCGGCTGACCTTGCCCAGCTATGCCATGGATGAGTGCCGAGAGCGAACGCAGAAGAGGTCTGGACAAATTGACGTCGAGTAATGCGGGGCATCTTTCTCCGATTCTTGCTTTTAGTTAGTGCGAGGGAGCTATGAACTGGTAACGGATGGTCCATTTACCCGTCTTGCCTGGAGGGATATTGAGATGGATATATCCCTCGGGGCAGATCGTGGTTCGAGTGGACCAGAAGTAAAGACGAGCGAGAGGCGAGTCTGACGTCTGCCTTACTGCAACTCCGGTCGCCGTGTCTTCCACAGTAAAGTCGTAGTCGTGAGGGCTGTTCGAGTAGCCCGTCAGGTAGCCGGATACTCCCCGGCGCGGCCCGAGAGGTTGAGTAAATTTAAGATCCTTGCCCTCGATCTTTCCCGCTTCGCCGAGGGGATCTTCCGCCTTTGGCTCGAATGCAAAGTGAACCACCATATCAGGGCCTGTCGGTTTTCGATCCAGCATAAAGAAGTCGTGATCGTAGACGCTCGTGTCTATGGTTTTGGTCCCGGTGTTTTTGAGGTGATGCTCGAGCGTCATCACAGAGCCATTCTTATCGAGGGAAAGGATCTTCTCGTACACGTAGGCGTATCCCTGCGGCCCATGGAGAACCTGTCGAAACAAAATGGAGCGGCGCTTCGCCTTGACAGTCCACTTGCCCGTATCGACGATGGGGTAAGGAAATCCGAACTGATACGGGGCATCCTTTACTTTGCGCAGCACGCCTACGCCCGGCTTCAGGAACAGCTCGCCAGGCTTGGCGTCAGCGTATCCGATAGCGTCAGGCTGCACGAACATTGTTCCCTTGGGGCCTGTGTGGGCCGGACTACCGACGCTGGTGCGAAACTCTTCCACCGGCCCGGTGATCGAATCGTTCTTGAGCGGATCGTAGTCCGCGAACCATTCTCCAAAATAGTTATGACCGTCGACAGAGGCGCAGCCCACCACGCCGGACCAGTCGAAGCGCGTAGAGCGGTAGTAGCCGTTCCTGGTATCTGGCAGAAATACCAGCACGTTCAGCTTGCCGTTCGAAAGGAGCTTGCTGGGATGATCCGCGTGGGGAACATCCGCGCATGGTGCCGCTTTAGTTTCAGCGGACTGTGCCGCAAGTGAAGCAGGCAACAGCATCGCGCCCATCAGGATCATCGACGTTTGCAGACGCTGCTCTCTCCGGTTCCTCATTAATGGCATCTCTCGTTCTGCTCCTCTTCCCTGATCCCCATGGATCGTATGGGACTATCTTTTGAAGCTTCGTCTCTCTGCTGGGACGTGTCGCTATCCATCATCTCCGAAAACGCGGCGGGTCTCACTAGGGCTTAAGGCCTATCTCCATGCAAGGAAATGGTCCAGCCGCTTCTTGACGTCAGTTCCGGCCGAAAGCAGCCCGCACCGCATGTGGAACGATCTTCTGCTGGATACGGCGGAGTTCCCGTCCCGGATTGATCCGTCCACTTTTTACCATGAGACACTATTTTCCTATTGACACTTCTATTTTGCGAAACCTAGAGTTCTCTGCGGACAGACACCGTCCATCTCGAGGAGGGACCAATGCCACATCTCATGAGTGCTCTCAAGAAGCACGCCGGAATATCGCTGCGATCAACTGATACAAGCAGGAATCTGCTGTTTCTGGGCGTCCTGCTGGTGGTGACCGCATTCAGCCCCGTCAGCACGCTGGCCCAGACCGGCGGAGAGGCTGGCATCCAGGGAACCGTCACCGATTCGGAAGGAGCAGCCATTCCGAACGCCACCGTGGTCGTCACGAATAACGCCACTGGCGTTGCTCTGACACGAAAGACCACAGGAGATGGGCTCTACACCGTCTCCCCTATCCTGCCTGGCACTTACACCGTCAAGGTTCAGGCGGCAGGGTTCAGCGACTATCTTCAGAAGAATTTGACGGCGAACGCTCTGGCCATGACTCCGCTGAACATCTCCATGAAGATCGGAGCCGCAGATACGACCGTCGAGGTCACCGAAGCTCCTCCGCAACTGGTCACAACCAACGCTACGCTAGGGCTGACCGTAGAGAACACGACCTATGCCAATCTGCCACTGGCGCTCAACGGGCAGCAGCGCGACCCGACCTATGTCGCGCAGCTATCGCCGGGAGCTACGGCTGGAGCTCGCCTGCCGATCATCGGCGGCACCGGCAACTATCTCGGCCAGCTCTACCTCGATGGTTTGCCTGCCCAGACCGTCAGCCAGCAAGGTGACAACCGTCTCGTGTCTCAGGCCGTTACTGTCGATGCGATCGACCAGATCCAGGTAGTCACAAGCACGCCACCGGTGGAATATGCCGGTGCAGGTGCTTCGAACTTCACGATGAAATCGGGAGGGCTGAAGTATCACGGCTCCGTGAAGGACTTCATCCGGAATACCTCCCTCGATGCATGGCCCTTTGTCAAAACAAGTGGCGGTCAGATGGTTAAGCCTGTCGATCACCAGAATGAACTTGCGGTGACGATCGGCGGCCATGTTCCCGGGACGAAGAGAGTGTTCTTCTTCTTTGCGTACGACCGCTACCACAATCGGACCCAGAGGAATTCAACCAGCTACACGATTCCATCCGTTCTTCAGCGCCAGGGAGACTTCACGGAGCTTAACGGAGGAGTAGGAACCGGCGGCCTCGTAGGAACTGGAGCCAATAATCCAGCCTTCCTCTTCGATCCGACGAGTACTACCTGCAGCGGCGGCGTCTGTACGCGAAGGCCGTTCCAGGGAATCAAGAATGGCGTTCCAACCAACAACGTCATTCCGGATGGCTATATATCCCCCATCGCAAAGGCGCAGCAGCAGTTTCTTCCGGACCCAACGAACTCTCTGCAGCTGGTCAACAACTACACCGCCGGCCTCGCTCAGGGTTTCGATAACCATCTCTACAACTATCGCGTTGATTTCCAGATGACACCGAATCACCGCATCTCGACGGTTGGGGCGATGGGAACTGTGAACTATGTGAACAACTTCAACCAGCCTTACCTTCCGCTGCCCTATACCGGCGGAACGCTGGCCAGCATCTTCCCGAAGGTCTTCGACATTCAGGACGCCTATACGATCTCGAACACGATGGTGAACCAACTGAAGTTCGGTTACGTCCGTTTCTTCCAAAACATCACGAACCCAACCCAGAACGAACCGACATATCAGATCGGCACACTGGGAATCACCAATCTGCCTGCTGGTCAGGCCGGACAGAACTTCCCGGCGGCGACATTTGGCAGCACCACGAAGTTTGGAACCCCTATTCAGACGTGGCAGGCTGCCCAGGGAACAACTCCAGGAAACGCGTCCTCAACCCAGCAGACGACTCCGAACAATTTCGCTCTGGTCGACAACCTGCAGTGGGTGAGAGGCGCCCATACACTGACGTTCGGAATCACAATTCAGTGGCAACAGATCAATAATGCCAATCCGGCGACCTACACCGGCATCCTCAATCTGCCGTACAACGCAAACTCAACTGCGCAGTTCGCCAATAACTCGAGCGCTCTGAATTCAACTAATTCTGGCTACTCCTATGCAAGTTTTCTGCTGGGGGCTGTCTCACCCATCTCGCTCGGACTGCAGCCCGTCAGTGAAGTCGGAGGGCGATACCGGACGATTGCTCCTTATGTCGGAGATACCTGGAAGGTGACCTCGAAGCTCACCATCGATGCCGGCCTACGGTGGGACTATCTACCACCCTATCGGGAGGTGAAAGACCGCTGGAGCTTCATGAATCCGAACCTCACCAATCCCGCCACCGGAACGCCAGGCGCAATCCAGTTTGCTGGCGACAATGGTGGTCCGGGCGTCAGTTGCAACTGCCGAACGCCCGTGCAGACCTATTGGAAAAACTGGGGACCACGCGTGGGTGTGACGTTCAGCCCCGATGACAAGACGGTATTTCGTGCCGGAATCGGGCGGGTCTATTCACAGGGTGGCGGCGTTGGAGGTCGAGGCGGCGCATTCAACGGAACGGGACAACTCGGTTTCAACACAACTGCCACCTCTCCGGCCGAGTCGACCACCGGAGCATCGGCAGGTCCATCGTTTTACCTCAACAACAGCTCTGCCTTCCAAGCCCTGGGGCTTGCGAATACCTCCCTCTTTGGACCTGGATATGCCTATCCGTCCGCTCCCGTCCCGGGCGCGGCATCACAGTCACTCAATGCAGGAAACTATCTACGAAACGGAAAAGTTGTAACGGCTGGCAGCGTATCGTATGCCGATCCTTACTTCTCCGGCCGCGCGCCGAATTTCATGTTCTATAACGTCGGCATGCAGCGAGCTCTCACCAACAATATGACTCTCGGGATCAACTATGTCGGAAACCAGAGCCATCATCTTATCAACTCGACAAACGCTGGAACAGGAAGCGCGCGCGGCTACTGGACCAATCAACTGAATCCTATCTACCTGGCGGGTCTAGGTTCTCTCGTGGGCACCGGAAACGTCCCGCTCCTCCTAGCCCCTGCAACGGCAGCCAACGTTGCAAAAGCGCAGGCAGCAATGCCGGGAATCAAAATCCCAGGCTACTTCCAGGCGGCGGCGGAATCAGGCTACAACGCGGCAACCATTGCGCAGGGGTTGGTCGCATTCCCTCAATACAGCGGCGTCTCCGATACCTGGGGCAACGTCGGGAACTTCAGCTACAACTCTTTGCAGGTAACGGTCGAACAGAGGCTGTCCCATGGCCTGACGTTCCAGTTCAACTACACCTGGTCGCGGAATGTCGGTGATGACGGTTCGTTTCGCAGCGGCTTCGACATTCCGGCGGCGGCCCTCTCCGGCGGCGGAAGAGATTATCACCAGGACCGCATCGAACGGTCGCAGACACTGGTCAGCAGTCCGCATGTTATTAACGGCTTCGGCGTCTGGAGTCTCCCCTTTGGAAAAGACCATATAGGAGGAAGCAGCTGGATAGGACGTGCGCTCGGAAGCGGTTGGCAGCTCTCCGGAATTTACACCTACCAGTCCGGAACTCCTGCTGCAGTTACATACGGCGGATGCAACTCTCCAGGACAGGGGCAGTGCATGCCGGATCTGAATCCAGCTTTCGCAGGAAACGCCCGAATCAATGGCGGCTTCGGCACTGGCCCCAACGGTCGCACGGCGTGCAATCTTGGCCAGGGACAGAACTGCACGGCAGTCAAGTATTTCGACACGAATGGGTTCAAGGCTCCAAGCGTGATTTCACCGGCAGGCGTGACTGCGATCAACCTCATTGGCAATGCTCCCCGTACAGGGGCGCTGCACCTCACCAATCCCGGAGCGCAAAACGTCGACACGGCGCTCAAGCGCTCCTTCGGTCTTCCGCGAGAAGGAATGGCTCTTGCAATAGAGGTTGATTGTTTCAACACCTGGAACCACACCATCTTCTCGAATCCAAATGCAGTCTGGGGATCCGCAGCCTTTGGAACCATCGGTTCCGTAAGAAACAACCCGCGGGCATTCGAACTCGCCGGACACTTCACCTTCTGAAACTGCGGATGGCGGGATCTCCTCGTGCCCGCCATCTGTCTCACCATCCTGACAACATAAGAAAGGAAACCTGATGCAGTTTTCTCCTGCACGAAACATCTTGTTCACGACATCCGTTTTTGTCATGGCCTGTGCCCTCCTCTTTGCCCAAGCTCGCCGCGACACCCGTCCCGCAGACAAGATGCCAACACAGGAAGAGATTAAAAATCCTCCAAAGACATGGATCGATAAGGACACAGGACATCGTGTCACGCGCCTGACGAATGAGCCCGGATCGGCAAGCTTCTACTTCAACGTCAATGGATATACCCCTGACGGAACCGAGATGGTCTACACCACGCCTGAAGGTATCAACGTCCTCAACCTGCAGACGCACGCTACACGGAACGTTGTTAAGGGCAAGGTCAGAACCATGGAGGTTGGACATAAGACGCCGACCATCTTCTACATCAAGACTGACGAAGATGCGATCTACAAGACCAATCTGAAGACAGGCGAAACGAAGATGCTCGCCAAAGTTCCTCCACGCGGCCGCGTCATCACCGTCAACGCGGACGAGACCCTGGCCGCAGGAACCTACGATGAAGTCGATAAGCCCAATGAGCAGTTCGGACAGAACGGAGGCAGGCAAGCTTCTCCCGGAAGCCCCCAGACCAGCCCCTTGGAGCAGGCCGCCAATAAAGGCGAGATGATGGAGCGAAGGCTTGCCGCCAGGATCCCCCTAGTGCTCTTCACCATCGACCTGACCGGTAGCGGAAAGATCACTCCCCTGCTCCACAGCACAGACTGGGTCAACCACCTGCTTTTCTCGCCCACCGATCCGAAGATCCTCATGTACTGTCACGAAGGACCTTGGCAGAAGGTGGACCGCATCTGGACAATTCACACAGACGGAACTCACAACCAGCTTATGCATCAGCGCCATATGCCTGGCGAGATCGCAGGCCACGAATTCTGGGGCAAAGACGGCGAGACCGTCTATTACGATCTACAGACTCCGAAGGGAGAAGATTTCTGGCTGGCTTCGGTCAATGTCAAGACTGACAAGCGCATCTGGTATCACATGCAGCGGGATGAGTGGTCCATTCACTTCAACGTCAATAAGGACGCGACCCTGTTCACCGGCGACGGAGGTGACCCGCATCAGGTTGCTAAAGCCAGCAACGGAGAATGGATCTATCTCTTCCATCCTGAAATCCTCAAGACCAATGGAATCACGAATGACAGCTGGCCAACCCCGGGCGTCTTTCATGCGGAACGGTTGGTCAACATGTCCAAGCACAACTACACCCTTGAGCCCAACGTAAGCTTTACTCCGGACGGAAAGATGATCATCTTCCGATCGAATATGTTCGGCCCGACCTATGTCTTCGGTGTAGATATCGCGAAGGAGAAATAGCTCCTGCCGCGCACTAATGATGAAGCAGCATCACCCTGGAATTCCTCATCTCGGATTCCAGGGTGATGCACTCAAGCGCGCTGACAAGCATCCTCGCCCGGGGTTCGGAAACCATCGCAGCATTGATCGTATTCTCAAGACTGTGGTCAGTCGCTTGTGACGCATGTCCACGTCAAAGCGATTATCGCCAGCAGCAATAACAGAGCTTTCATGAAGCGGGTCCGACACATCTGTTGCACCCTTGGGCTCAATAGGTTCTGAAGAGCTCTTGTATTTGAGTTGGCTGCGACTTGTTGAGCAGTCCAAGCGAAAGCAGAATCCTTGACTTATCCGGGAACAATCCGCTGCGATCCAGGGCGGGTCTGTCCTCGCTCATGCAGCTTGACGGCTTCGGCTTGCTCCACCGAATGCCCCATCATACCCGTAAGCGCCTCAGATCCCCGCTTTGCTGCCTTGGGTTGAAATGTCACAACTGTCTACGATGAACTCTGCTATTGAGAATCGGGGAACGGAGATTCGGCGATCAGGTCGCAGGCATTGGGACTCATGAAACCTGGCATAAATCGTTCACAAACAGACGCGTTCACCGTGCCGTATGTCGTGGCGGGTTTATACGCAAAGCCGTTGAAGTAGGTTTGGAGAAATTGTTCTTTGAAGTGTTTGCGGGGGTATTTAGCCACGATTTCATCGCGCAACGTCGAAGGAAATCGGTCATATCCTTTTCCGAGAACATCAAGACCAACACCCGAATAGAGCAGAGCAACTTCAGGGCGCATATAGTGAGTGATGCCGGGAGTGGTATGCAGGGCAATAGCTTGCCAAGCTGTTTCTATCTGCTCTTCAGGGAAATCATGTGCGGCGAGGAACTGACGAGCGGCGTTTGCACCATCGACCTCGAAGCGTTCGTTCGGAGTCGAGAACTTCCTTATGAGACCTAAATCGTGAAATGCGGAGGCGACGTAGAGGAGTTCAGGGTCGAAGTAAAGCTTTTGTCGACGGCCCTGCTCAGCCGCGAACAGGTAAACACGTAGGGAGTGGTTGAAAAGTAGCTCAGTGGAATATTCGCGCAGGATTTCTGTGGCTTCTTTCGCAAGCAAGGAGTCTGGAATGACGAGAGCGGAAGAGGTATTTGACATCGGCCTTTTGGTGCCTCCTTAAACGCCAACTTTAGTGCCTTTCCCAGGGAATACGCCATGACAGAAATACAGCAATTTAGGACATAGCGAGAATGAGGAAGAACAATCACACATCGAAGAAGCAGTTACCTCGAGCGGGTCCCGAATAAGCGCACCGCGCCATTCGGTTCCGCAATGCGGCCCGAGCGACAAGCCAAAGCGTCCGTCTTGCGGAGAGTATTCAGTCGAACAAACCGAATCGCATGCCCACAAAACTCGTACCTCTGACAAGAGGATCGGAATTATCCGACAGCCCAAGCGAGAACTTCTTCTAGTTTGACAACGGACTTCGATGAGACTCCGCGAGCAAACGATGGCCCTATTGCAACTGCTTGAGGACTGCCTTCGAACCAAGCAAGGAATGAAGACTTGTCAGCCCCTGGCAGCCTTTGTTGATTGATCCAGTTGTAGTAGGCTCCCATGTCCGCATCGATCAGAGAACCCATCACGTCCAGCTCTGAGTGACTCTCGTTATCTGACAGTAACTCGTTCATGGAACGCTCTCGCTGACGGGGTCCGAATCGCACCAGCAGCGTCAGTGGCTGCGCACGACGTAGCGCCTCACGACCTGTCCATTGTGCGAACGTTGTGCTGAATATCTGTGTGCCGGAACCTTCTGTGAGCACTTTCAACTGGAAGTGATTCAGCACCGTATCTCCTCGTTGATCAAGACCGACATCTGCAGGCTGTAACGCAGCCAGGTTTGTCCGCAGTTCTTCCGGACCCATCCCCTTGCGCTTGATCTCCACTTGCATCGTGCGCAGGACCGCAAGGCGTGCAGACTCCAGAGCCTGATATGACACGCACGTTAGCATGGAACTGTGTTCCATGGTCTGCCCACCCTCCACGTACCAATGCCCATATGGAAGCGGATAAGCCTGGGCGCGCGTCGCCGCCGCTCTCAGAAGATCTTGTACACCGTTCTCAGGATTGATATGGCTGAAGAATGTCCCATGTTCGCGGAGATTGCGGAACAGAAGACCGTCGTAGTTGCTTACTCCTTGCCCAATAATCGCAATTCCGAGTCTCGATGTCGCAGGTTGCACAGGAGTTATTGTCGCTCGTATCCGGTCACCATATTCCATCGCGGCTCTGCGGAACTGGTCCATCTGATGCGTTGACCACAGATACGCTGAAAGCTGCTCTACAAACTGAGCTGGCTGATTCAGCCAGTCGAATTTTTCGAAGCTGGTCGAGAGCGATAGCTCCCGGAAGGACCGGAACCACTCGTGCATCTGTGCAGTTGAGAGCACTGTAAGCGCGGTAATCTCTTTACTGATCTTCTGGCGCTCTATGGGAAACTTGTAGTCGTATTCGATCACCTCGCGAAGCAAATTAGGAAGGAAACTCAGCGGCAGCCGTTGCAGGGTCGTGAGGTTACTCACCGCCAGCCGCCTGGCCTCGGGAGGATAGCTGCTGAACTGTTCGGGTTTGAGATCGTGAGGAAGCATTGACTTAAAGCAGGTTCTGAATCGGCTGCCCATGCGAGAGCTTCGCCTGGAATCCCATGATTGATCCGAGCGTTGGCACCAGATCTGTCGACTGCACCGGATGGTCGTAGATTACGCCTTCGCGAACCCCTGCTCCCAAGGCCATCATCCAGGTTGTCCGCGAAGACGGATCGCCCGTGCGATGGTGCTGGAAACCATTCCCGCCCGCCTCCTCATCGGAATCCCGGCCGAAGTCGGGGAGGATGAGCATCGTCGTATTGCCCGCATATTCGGGGTCGCTCTGTACAATCTTCCACAATTCGGCGCAAAGCCGATCTGTCCTGCGGATGGCTTCGACATAGAGCGAATACGCACCGGTGTGCGCCACGTCAATGTCATGCATGGTAACCCACATCAGACTCGGTGCCTGTTGGCGCATCAGCTGCTGCACAACATAGATAGAAAGCTCATCCGGGCTCGATAAGGTCTTCGCGTACGATTTGAAGTCCGTCACCGACAGTTTGAGCATCTTCTCCAGCTGCTGGAGCTCAATCTCGTTGCCTCCCAATTGTGGCGCGAACAGGGGTGTCTCATAGTTGTCCCGCAGCAGATGGTCATAGTCGACCGTTGTGCCTGACATTGCTGCCAGCAGCAAATGCTTTGGAAGAACAACTTGTGCCCCCCAGCCCGGTCCATAGGGCCGAGAGTCGCTCTCGCCGATGTGACTGAATCCGTTGCTTGGTGCAACAACCCACGCGTCCGTCGGCGGCCGTTTGAGATCCTTTCGGAAGTATTCGAAGACCGTCGGATGCTGGGGTGGAACTGACGCGAAGTTATTCAGCGTCTCATAGACGCCCGTAGCAAGACTTGCTGTCGCAACATAATGACCGAGGATTCCGTGATTCACCACCTGCGTAAAGAAACTGGCCTGAGGAATCAGCTCCTTGAGCAGATGCGGAATGTTCTCCTGCCCCGCAGGGGCGAATGTCTCCTGATCGCGAGCGCCACCGCCAAAGGTGACAACAATTATCTTTCTCTTCTTTAGCGATCCTGCATAGAGAAATGGGCTCGCGCCGGTCAATGCTCCACCCAGAGCCATGCCTGCAGTCGATCGAAGAAAATCACGGCGACTGCAACTAAGCCCCTGTGCTACTCCCCCCAGCGAGGGCCCAGAGAATGCCCTATTTATGAACGGCTGCTTCACGATGGTCTCTACTGTTTCTGAGGAACAGCATTCCTCGCTGAATAAACGAACTGCTTTACCTCTGCGCGTTCCCTGTCGGCCTCGGCCAGGTGTCGTGCGCGCTGCTTCTGATAAATATCCAGTTCAGCTTGCGCACGGTCCTTCTGGCCGATGTGGATATAGGCTTGTCCGAGCCTGTATCGCGCATCCGGAAGATCCGGATTTAGCGCGAGTGCACTCTGATACTCTGCAATTGATTTCGCATAGTCACGTTGCTCCGAGTACAAGCTGCCCAACTGCATGTGAGCCTCTGCCATCTTAGGATCGATAACAATCGATCGTTGTAGAAGACTTTCAACCTGCGGAAGGATCTTCTCAGACCCCTCTGCTTGTTTTCCTTTCCAGAGCGCCATGGCGTAGTAGTATGCGCCATTCGCATTGTTCGGCTCAAGCTCGGCATAGCGCTTGAAGCGAGCGATCACATTATCTGCCTGAATGGGAGTGTTCGCAAAAGCTTTCGAAAGGAAAAAATAACACCGTGCGTCACCCGGTTTTAAGTCGGCAGCCGTCAGCAGTGCTGTCACTGCTTCTTCGTATCTTGCCCGCGAATACAGTGCCATGCCAAGCCCGATATAGAGCCGTGATGACTTAGGATAACGTGCCGTAGCCTGTTGGAAGATTTCGATTGCAGGCTCATACGCGCGGTGTAAGAGCATCTCACCTCCCCAGGAGAAGAGGTTGTCCTCGCTCGGACCCATCTGCGCTGCGGCAGCAAACTCATTCGCAGCATCAACAAATTGTTCCCTCTTTTCATCGATCTGTCCGAGGAGGTTCTGTAGCTCGCCCGTATTCGCTTCCCTCAGCAGCACATGGACCATGTCACTCGCCTGGGCCAGTTCCCCCGTCAGAAAGTATGCGAGAGCGAGGTTATACCCGTTGTCATACGAGGGTCGCATCGCCTGTGCGGTTTTCAGGTACGGAACGGCCTTCGCCAGTCTCCCGGATTGGATATAGAGCTCACCCAAGTTATGGTTTGCTTCATAGCTCTTTGGATCGAGTGCGATGGCTTTTCGGAACTGCTCTTCGGCCAACGTTAGCTTCCCTACACGTAGGAAAGATGCTGCCAAATTGGTCCTGGCTGCTGCGGATCCAGGCTTAAGTTCTACAGCTACCTGCAACTGCTCTAGTGCCTGCGCTCCCTTTCCTTGCGAAGCATAGACCAGACCAAGAAGCTCGTGAACATCAAAGCTCTTCGGAGTTTTGGGCAGAAGGGTTTCGAGTTCGGAACCCGCTTCGTTAAGCCGCCCGGCGTTGTAATGCCCAACTGCGACCTGAAATTCCCGATTGAGTTCCTGATCTTGTTCCTGCCTTATCTCAGCAACAGATATGCTGACTGAGCACAGCAACATCGTCACACCGACCCATCGAAAAAGATAACCTCTATTCACGGGCTGTCCTATGGATTGCCTCGCAAATGCTACCCGGAACCTACACGCAATAGCAGGATGAAGGCGCAGCAAACCACTGCGCCCTTATCTTAGCCTAGTAATACAGCTTCAGAGCAAACTGGATTTGCCTCGGATCAAAGGGAGCGTCACGGGTCGAACCGATACGGCCGAATGCGGCGTTCGTGTAGGTACCCGAGCCTCCGACCGCCGTCACACCGTTCCCTCCGAAGTTCGGCGCGTTGAAGTTCGGGTGGTTGAAAATATTGAAGAACTCTGCCCGGAACTGAAGCGAAACGGCCTCATGAATCGGAAAGTTTTTGAACGTTGAGAAATCGAAACGGTGGAATCCAGGTCCAACTGTGCTCGCGGAGCCTGGGCTGCCAAGAATGAAGGGGCTGGTGTATGCATACGGTACGCAGCCTGTGGAAAGAGTTCCTGGAATGGGTGGGCCGCCTGGGTGTTGTGGATCAGATACAAGTGGGCACGGTTGAGTGAATGCTGCGGGATTGCCAAACCAGGAGAGAGCTCCGCTAGAATCCCTATGCAGGCCCAACTTTTGGCTCTGTCCAGGTACCTTCAGCACATAGCAGCTTGTACCGGATGTAGTGGACGATGGGCAACTCAAAGTGATCGGCTGTCCACCCTGGAGAGTAGCGATCCCGTTGACCGCCCACCCACCAAGCACCGCGTTGGTTACCTTACCGGAATTGGCAAGGAACATCTTGTTTTTGCCGAAGGGCAACTCATAGCTGCCACTGAGATGGAAGACATGTCGAATATCAAAATTCGCCGGTCCCCAGTCGAAGTGCGGTCCGAAATTAGGAACCCATGCCGCACGGTATCCACTGACACTGCCGCCGTTCAAAAGATCACCTGCGTCAGACATGGTTTTAGCGAACGTATAGGTAATCAGAAAGCTGACCCCATTGGCTGACTGTCGCTCCAGCTTTGTCTGGAGACCGTTGTAGACACTCCGCCCAAGCGTACGTTGATAGCTACCGTTCTCGGCGAAATCAGGGAATGGCCGATATGGCTTTGTGCTGGTGTTTGCAGGCAGTATCTGGGAGACCCGGTTGTTACCAATACCGGTCTGCAGTGAACTTCCTGACGTCATGACATAAGCGGCCTGTGCCGAGATGGTGTGCGTAATGGCGTATTGAACTGTGAGATTTGCACTAAGGGTTCGAGGCGTCTTGTAGTCGAACTGCAACCCTTGCAAGCCAAGACCTGCACCGTTCACCGCCAAAGGAGTGAACTGAGCGCAGGTGAGCCCCGACTCGATCGTTGCGCTTCCCCCCGGACCGGCCGAAGCGCAGGAACCGTACGGATTCGATCCGGCACTAAACGGCGATGAGTCGTTTGTTCCTGTGAAGTTGAAGTTGTAGACGAAGGGGTAATTTTCCCCAATGTTTGGACCGTAGCCCTGGTTCTCAAATGCATTGAAGAATATGCCCGTTCCGCCGCGCACTACAAACTTAGGTGATACCTGATAGGCGAATCCTAACCGCGGAGCAAAATTGCTCTTCTGCGTCTGGACAAGAGCTTTCCCATACCGGTCTGTTAATTGAAGGTTGATGCCGTCTTGCTTAAGCAGTGCCTGGAAAGATGAAGAGAGGGATCGATCCGCTTTGCCGGTCGCCGGAATCAAGAAGGTGGGAGCATTGTTGGGCGGACCATTCTGAATGAAGTTTGCCTGGCCACCGTTCGCCTCTGAGATGGGGCTGAAATAGTCCCAGCGCACACCGAGATTGAGCGTTAATTCAGGAGAGATCTTCCAGTCGTCCTGGAAGTAAGCGGCAAAATAATTCCGGGTGTCGTAGGTTTTGTTGATGTTGGAGGCAAGAACACTCGTAGCGCCTCCTACATAGCTAACACCATTCGGCACGGTCGTAGCTATCGGCGTCAACAGTAACTGCGCACGCCCTGTTTGATCTCCGCCTTGACCCGGGACACCAGCATAATTGCCGTTACTGCCGTTCCCGTTGGAGTTGAAATCAAACTCACCGCGCGAATAAGCGGGCTGCAGTGTATTGAAGTGAACTCTCTGGAACTCGATGCCGGTTTTGAAGCTGTGGCTCCCATAGATCTTCGTAAAGTCATCCGTCACCTGAAGAGTCTGGCTGACTTCGTCAGAGGGTAGATAGTTATTGCTGCCCAGGTTTTGCAAACCCTGGATCACAATTTGAGGGAGGCCACCATTCTGAGGTACCTGCGGGATTCCCTGAAAGCCGTATTGCTCCGGGATTCCCATGGTATTTCCCTGTTGGCCAAAACGCGTTGTGTGAAGGTGGTTGAAACCGACACGGCCAACGTTGATGGTGCTTGGGGAAAACACATGTGTCCAGGCCACGACCGCCTGATTTGATTTTGCGTTCTGGATACCTTGTGCGAAACTGCCGCCGTCAGCAACGCCACCGAAGATGCCAGGAATAAACTGGGGGTCATCGACATAGCTGAAGCGGGCAAACATCTGATTCTTGTCGCTCAGGTTATAGTCGCCGCGTACGTCAAAGGCATTGCTGTGCTCATACAACGCCGGGCTTGACGTGAAGTTCGTCGTGAACGCGCCGGTTGTCGGTACCGGATAGAGTTGTAGAATCTTCACTGCATTGGGGTCGATGCGATTTGCCGGCAAGTGATTTAGGTTGCAGCCAGCAAGCGTAAAATTCGCCGTCCCGGGCCCGCATGTACCGAACGGATCGCGCACATATCCGGTTTGCGTTGCTACAAGACCTGACACAGGGTCCATGACGCCCGCGGTAACCGGACGTGTCGTTGCTGGATCCAGAACTGTTCCAAAGGGAATGGATCTGCGAAGCGCATCGGTACGCGGCGAGCCGTTTTGACCAGTAATGAGGTCGGACAGATTCGTAAAATTGCTGTTTCGCTCAGTTAGCGTTGGGACCGTACCAGGGAGCACTGTACCCTGCACGCGTCGAAACCCCTGATAGTCGCCGAAGTAGAACAGCTTGTTCTTTATTACTGGGCCACCGATCGAGGCACCAAACTGGTTCCAACGAAGCTTTCCCTTCTTCACGCCGTTATAGTTCTCGAACCAGTCAGCCGCATCCAGCTTCTCGTTTCGAAAGAACTCCCAGACGGCCCCATGAATGCTGTTAGTTCCGGACTTGATCGTCGCATTTAGAACGGCTCCTGCTGATCGTCCTTGTTCGGCGCTGAACTGAGATGTCTGAACCTTGAACTCTTGAATTGCGTCTAGGGGTGGAAGAATGACGAAATTCGTACCATTCAGAAAGTCGACTGCATTCGAGTTGTTATCAATGCCATCGAGCAGGTAGTTATTCTGGGCCGGACGAAGACCGTTGGCAGAGAAAGCACCTGATGCCGCATTGCCGCGGGTATCTGCTTGTGGCGTGTTGACACCGGCGGA
Source organism: Edaphobacter sp. HDX4 (assembly GCF_036877565.1). Taxonomy (NCBI): domain Bacteria; kingdom Pseudomonadati; phylum Acidobacteriota; class Terriglobia; order Terriglobales; family Acidobacteriaceae; genus Edaphobacter; species Edaphobacter sp. HDX4. The sequence continues at coordinate 166,582 of NZ_JAEDXW010000002.1, read as the reverse complement.
AAGTTGAGCCAGGAACGTGAAATTTCGGCCATTCAAAGGCAGATTGTTCAATGTAGTACTGTCTATCACCTGACCAACGGATGCTTCCGTGGTCTGCAATTGCGGTGGAACGCCAGTGACGGTAACCGTCTCTGTTGCGGATCCAAGCTGCAGCTGAATGTTTGCTTGTAAGCGCTCCTGCACATTCACTTGCAGATTTTCCTGGGTTGTCGTCGAAAAACCTTGTGCCGATGCGGTGACAGAGTAGTGGCCGATTCTTACCGGCGAGAAGGTGTACTGCCCCCCGCTGCTTGTTACGGTTTCCAATGTTAGGCCGATGTCCGTATTCCGAAGCGTAACGTGAGCATTCGGAACAACAGCACCGGATGGATCCGAAACAATTCCGGTTACAGCACCCTGATCCACTTGGGCATTCAGGCCCGCACTCAGAGTGAGGAGAAAGCACACACACACAAAGGTTATTAGCCTAATAGTACGCACGTAACCGAACAGACTGCATCCTGAGCTCATCCCGTCACTCTCCGAAGTACTTCAGATAATTGGTGCTGACAGCCCGCAGTAAATTTGTGCAACTGTTTGTTTTTTTATGTGTCCGGCGCACTTTATTCGTTGGCAATTGCTCTTGTCAAACAAAATATTGAGGCCGAGCTTTAGGGGTAGGCGCTTTCTCATGAGCGCCGCCTTGTCGGCAGGGTTTAGCAGGGATGCTACGATGCATTTGCTGCTTGCGCGCAGGTTTGGTATTCATCGAATTGTCCCAAGGAAGTCGCCTTCACGTGCCCAGTTCTCGCCTCTCTCGCCGCACCTTCCTGCAGAAGATGGGAATGGCGCCAGTGCTCCTACGTGTGGCGCCGTTCGACAACTGGTCACTTTTCCACGATCCCTCATCACCGCCAGGCTCTCTCCCCTTATCTCTTGACGAGTTTCAGTTAAAAGCTCACTACCCGGCTAAGTCGCCTCTGGAAGATGTTCTCCGCTTTGTAGCCATGGGATCAGATGAATTTGTTACGGAGAGATATGCCTTCGAAATTGAGCAGGAATTGAAGAAATGGGGTGCCTCACTCATCGACTCGGCTCGCGATCTCGATTCACTTGCGAAGCTGCTCCATCCCTCAATTGTCGCTTCATCTTTGACTCCACTTAGGAAAACAACCCTGCGCAATACGCAAGCCATCGAGACGCAACGGGTCGAGTTCGCATCGCAAGCGGTCGTAGGACGCGACGAGTTCCTCAAACAGCTTCGTGATTATTTTCAGCCGGCGTCTCGCATCCTGACGGTGCAGTTTGATGTGATTAGCCTCAAGCAGATCTCCGAAAGTCCATTAGATCTGCAAGTCGGTATTCGATACGATTTCGTATTCGAAGCCGAGGGGAGACGCCGAGAAGAGCGCATCGGACAATGGCAGATGAGATGGACGCCTGGTTCCTCAGGCACCTGGAAGATTCAACAGCTGACAGCGGGAGAAGAATCGCGCAGCATCATCTCCTCGCCAGGCTTTGTCGATATAACCGAACATGCGCTCGGGTCCATTGAATCCTACCGCTCTCAGTTGCTGCACGGCACCGACTACTGGCGAACCGTTCTTGATGGCGCCTGCGGGATTGATGTCTACGGCAACAATGGCATAGCTGCCGGAGATTTTGATAACGACGGGTTCGACGATCTCTACATCTGTCAGCCAGGAGGTCTGCCGAATCGCCTCTATCGCAACCGCGGCGATGGAACATTTGAGGATGTCACCGAAAGTGCAGGGATAGGGGTGCTCGACAACACTGCGTGCGCTATCTTCGCGGATTTTCGTAATAGCGGACGACAGGACCTGCTGGTTGTTTGTGGCACCGGACCGCTACTCTTCCTCAATCAGGGCAATGGAACTTTCCAGATTAAGCGCGATGCCTTCACCTTTGCACGGGATCCGCAGGGAACTTTCACTCATGCGGCCGTGGCAGACTACGACCGCGATGGGAAGCTGGATATCTATTTCTGCCTTTACAGCTATTATCTGGGCCTGGATCAGTATCACTATCCAGTGCCCTACTTCGATGCGCGGAACGGCCCGCCTAACTTCCTTCTGCATAACGAAGGCGATGGCAGATTCACAGACCGCACAGAAGCAGCCGGGCTCAACAAAAACAACAATCGTTATAGCTTCGCGTGCGCGTGGCAGGACTCTCACGTCGGCGGTCTTCCTGACCTCTATATCGCGAACGATTTCGGCCGCAGCAATCTTTATCGCAATAACGGCGACGGCACCTTCACGGACATTTCTGCCGAAGCTCATGTAGACGACGTCGGAGCAGGCATGAGTGCCGCCTGGTCCGATATCGACAATCACGGCAGACCGGATGTCTATGCCGCTAACATGTGGTCAGCCGCGGGTCAGAGAATCACGGAGCAAGCGATCTTTCACGAAGGGACGCCCGAAGACATCCTCGCTCTTTATCGGCGCCATGCCCGAGGCAACTCCCTCTATCGCAATCTGGACAACGGCACATTTCAGAACGTAACTGATCAGGCAGGGGTTGCGATGGGAAGGTGGTCGTGGAGTTCGGATTTCTGGGACTTCGATCACGATGGTTATTCGGATCTCTACGTCGCCAACGGCTACATCTCTGGTTCCGAGGATAACGATCTTGCAAGTTTCTTCTGGCGCCAGGTCGTTGCCAAATCTCCCGACGACTCGACTCCGACTCAAGCTTATGAGCGTGGATGGAACGCTCTTAATGAACTTATCCGTTCAGATAATTCGTGGAGCGGGTATGAGCGAAACGTCATGTTTGCGAACAACCATGATGGAACATTCACGGAGGTGTCAGGGGCCGTCGGTCTGGACTTCATCGAGGACAGCCGATCGTTTGCGCTCGCCGACATCGATCATGACGGTCGCCTGGAGATCATCCTGAAGAATCGCAACGCTCCGCAACTCCGCATCATCCGCAATGCATTGAATGATATCGGTCATTCCGTCTCGTTCCGCTTGCGTGGCACGAGAAGCAATCGTGATGCTATCGGATCCACGATTTTGCTCGAAGCAGGTCCCCTGAAGCAGACGAAATCACTTCAAGCTGGCTCCGGCTTCCTCGCCCAGCATTCCAAAGAACTCTTCTTCGGCCTGGCCAGTCACTCTGGTCCGGTCCGTGCAACGGTTCAGTGGCCCTCAGGACACACACAGAGCTTTGAAGACATTCCGATCGGCCATAGGGTTGAAATTGAAGAAGGTTGGCCGCAATTCGCAGCCAAACCGTTCACTGCGTTACCCGCCAACTCTTCTCATCCAACTCCTGCACCTCCAATCGATCAGACACCTGCGTCCTTCGGGACATGGCTCATTGAGCCAATAAAAGCTCCCGAATTTTCGCTTTCCGGTCTCGACGGCAAGAAACATGACCTGAATTCCCTGCGTGGGAGCTTCACACTCCTCACTTTTTGGACAGCGCAAGCGCCCAAGTGCCGTACGGTGCTGACACATCTGCACCAGCATCGCGCCGCATTCAATTCGGCTGGCCTGAAGGTTCTTGCCATTAATACAGACGAGGATGTTGCGCCGGCGAAATCGCTGGCCCGACAACTCGGACCTGATCTTCCGATCGTCTTTGCAAATGCGGAAACCGCGGGGATTTACAACCTCATTTTCCGTTACCTCTATGATCGCCGTCGCGATTTGGTCCTTCCAACTTCCTTTCTCATCGACCGTGAAGGAATGATCGTGAAGGTCTATCAAGGGATGGACGCCGAACAACTTCTCAAGGACGTGAGATCAGCACCAGCCTCCGGCAGCGAACGCGTGGCGCGTGCTCTTCCCTTCCCCGGAACGGTCTATCAGGATGCATTTCACCGTAACGACTTCACCTACGGTGTCGCGTTCTTTCAACATGGGTATCTTGATGCGGCGGCGGAATCGTTCCAACAGGTCGTCCTTCAAAAGCCAAATGATGCGGAGGCCTTCTACAATCTCGGGACACTTAGTCTGCATCGCAACGATCTGCCTGCAGCGCGACGACATCTTGAGCAGACCATAAAGCTGCGTCCAGAGTACCCCGAGGCCTGGAACAACCTTGGCATGGTTGCAGCGCAGCAGGGGCTGGCAGTTGAAGCAATCCGCGACTTTCAGCAGGCTCTCGATCTTCGCCCCACCTACACCATCGCACTTCTTAATCTGGGCAATCTGTATCGTCGCCAGCGCGCATTCGACAAGGCACTCGTCCTATTCAGCCGCGCCTTGCAGATTCAGCCGGACGATGCGGAAGCTAACTACAGTATGGGCATGCTTTACGCGCAACAAGGTCAACTGGAACAAGCATCCGATTATCTGCAGAAGGCCGCAGAGCTGCGCCCGGGCTACCCTGAAGTCTTGAACAATCTCGGCGTAATCTATGTTCGCACTGGAGACTACGGCCATGCGGAAGAGCAGTTTAAGACCTGCATCCGGCTGACGCCTTCCTTCGATCAGTCCTACATCAATCTTGCACAACTCTATGCGATCCGAAATGAAAAGGAGCAAGCCATCCAGGTCCTGCAACAGCTGCTGGCATTGCAGCCGCAGAACCCGACGGCGCAACGAGCCCTGGAGATGCTCTTACGCCCCTAGCCGTGGCTCCAACCAAACAGACGTTTACCAGCTATCTCATCCGCATTAGACTCTATGAACGTGATCGTTCCCCGTCGGCGCTTCCTTGGCTCCTCGCTCTTTCTGCTCAGCGGTACGCTCCTTGAGGCCCTCACCACGCCTCTATGGAAGTGGCGCAATCCCGACCTCGTTCACGCGGCTACCACCGCGCCGACCTTACCCGTGCAGTTCACCGATGTTGCCAGGCAGGCTGGGCTCACCATCCCCAATGTCTGGGGAGGGGTCGATCACAAACGGTCAATCGTGGAAGCAAAGGGCTGTGGCATCGCGTTCTTTGATTACGACAACGACGGCTGGCTGGACATCTATCTTACAAACGGCGACCGGTTCGATGTGCAATGGCCTTCTGAACAGACTCCTACAACTCACCTTTATAAAAACAACCGCGACGGCACCTTCACCGATGTCACCGCCAAATCCGGGCTTGCACGCACGGGTTGGCAGACGGGCGTCTGTGTGGGCGACTACAACAATGACGGTTGGGACGATCTCTTCTGCACGTTCTGGGGACACAATGTGCTCTTCCACAACAATGGTGACGGCACCTTCACCGATGTCACCCACAAGGCTGGTCTTTCGCAACAGCAGGTGCGGCTGGGTGCCGGATGCACCTTCCTCGACTATGATCGCGACGGATACCTCGACCTCTTCGTCTGCAACTACCTCAAGCTCGATCCAACGGACATCCGGCCGGTAACCGACACCAAGTTCTGCCAGTGGAAGGGTGTACCGATCATGTGTGGTCCGCGCGGTCTTCCTGGCGACACCAACATCCTGTACCACAACAATGGCGACGGTACCTTCACAGACGTTTCGGAAAAGTCCGGTATCCACAAGGTTGGCCCCCGCTATTCCATCACCGCAGTCTCCTATGACTTCGACAATGATGGGTGGCCGGATATCTATGTTGCCGTAGATTCACAGCCAAGCGTTCTGCTGAAAAACAATCACGACGGCACCTTTACGGACGTTGCCGTGATGGCGGGCTGCGCTTATAACGACGACGGGCACGAGCAGGCAGGCATGGGCGTCGCGGTTGCTGATTATGACTGCGATGGCTACTTCGATATCTTCAAAACGAACTTCGCCGACGATACCTGCAACCTTTACCACAACAATGGGGATGGCACTTTCACGGACGTGACTGCGGCGGCGGGCACAGCCATGAATAACAGTTACGTCGCATGGGGCTGTGGCTTTGTCGATTACGACAACGACGGATGGAAAGACATCCTTCAGGTCAATGGTCATGTCTATCCGGAGATCGACAAGTATCACTTCGGCCAGACCTTCAAGAATCCGCGTCTGGTCTACAGGAACCTGGGCAATGGCCGCTTCAAGGATGTCTCAGCCGAGATGGGTCCTGGTATCGCCGAACGCTATTCCAGTCGCGGAGCAGCCTTCGGTGACTACGACAACGACGGCGATATCGACGTCCTGATACTGAACATGAATGACACGCCCTCCTTGCTGCGAAACGATGGCGGCAACCAGCAAAACTGGATCAAGCTCAAACTGGTCGGGACACGGTGTAATCGCACAGCAATCGGCGCACGTGCGCGCATCATCACAGGCAAGCACGTGCAGATGGACGAGGTGCATAGCGGCACCAGTGTTATGTCACAGGGCGACCTGCGACTGCACTTCGGGCTTGGGCAGTCCGAAATTGTCGATGTCGTCGAAGTGAAATGGCCGACGACTCAAAAGATTGAGCAATTTAAAAATGTTCAGACAAATCAGATACTCACAATCCGTGAAGAAGAAGGGATCGTTGCAACCTACAAGCCGAAGAAGGCGTGAGATTCACCCCCGTACAGAGATCACTTCGCGTCTGCTGATTGTCCCTGCAGGACAACCATAAACTGCTTGACTCTGGTTCGCTTCTGCTCGACAGCTTGCGCCTGCGCCCTCTCAATCGCGTCATGCTGTTCGAACTCCTCCTTGGCCTGCACTGCCAAACCCAGACGCTGATAGGAGACTCCACGTCTGTAATGTGCATCTCCGAGCTGCGGATTCGCTTCAACTGCCTTCGTGAAAAGATCGATGGACTGTCGATACTCTTTCCTGTCCATGCTCAAAATTCCCATCTGAAGATAAGCCTCGCCAAGCTTCGGATCCAGCTCTGTGGCCTTCAGGAGCAGCGACCGCGCATATTCAATGTCCGCCGTATTTGCGGGTACGCCCTGGCGCTTCAGGATTGCCATCGCATAGTAGTACTTTGCGCGTGCATTATCCGGCTGTGTCTGCGTAAATCGAGCCAGTTTCTGCTCCGCACAACCCAGAGGAGCAGGCGAGGCTATCTCGATCTCGCCCAGGAACGTGTAGGGTGCGGGATCCTGCGGATTCAATTCTGCGGCCTCGCATAGATGCTGAGCAGCCTCTTCATATTGCGCACTGGCGAACCGTGCAACGCCCAGCGCAGACAACATCCTCGGCGATTTCGGATAGGCCGCTATCCCTTTCCTGAAAACCTCAGCCGCTGGCCATATAGCGCGATGCAACAATAGCTCGGCGCCCCATGTAAATTGATTCAGCTCACTTGGATCGAGATGCACAGCTGTCTCGTACTCACGTTCAGCAGACAGTGCATCGCCCATTGCCTCATCCACATCGCCCGCAAGGCGGTGGAGCTCTGCGGTGTTTTCTTCAGCCAGCAGGTGACGTATATGTTCCTGTGACCGCTTTAGATCGCCGGCTTCCTTGTAGGCAAATGCAAGATCATATTCATTGCTTTTATCCGCGGGATCGATGCGGAAAGCAGTCTCTAACGGAAGCACGGCCTCACGATAGTCTCTGTTTTGCAGACAGAACTTGCCGAGTTCGCGGTTCGCAGCAAAACTCCGCGGCGAAGCTGCTGCGGTAGTGCGTAGCTCGGTCTCCCTGTCGCCCGTAGGAGCAGGAACTGCCTCGGCTGGCCTGAGCGTCGCTGTTTCCCGCGCCAGGGTCTCACTTGTCCGCAGGCTTGCATCCGACCCATGACCGCCGACCGCCGTCCAATCGGTGATGCCAGCGACCGTAAAGTCGGGTTTGTCAGCAAATTCCATGCTCTCGGTGCGTGCAGCGTTCGGAGCAAGGACCAGAGTGATCTGCGCCACTTGATCGTCCGTAGAAACCTCTCTCGACGCATGCTCATCAGCTTTCTCGGCATGCAGAGAGTATTTGCCGGGCCGTACATTAACCAATGCAAAGCTACCGTGCGCGTCTGTTCGTGTCACCAGACCAGATGGTTGCAACGAAATCAGAGCATCGGGAACGGGCTTGCCATTTGCCTCGTTCACTACACCGCGAATAGAAACCGCCTTCACCTGTTGCGCGCGCGCTGCGAAACAGCCAGCGGAAAGCAAACAGATTACCAACGCTTGAAGCAAGCTGATAGCACCGACTCTCATAAATAAAGCTAATTTCGCAGGAACCATGACAGTCGGCATTGTACTCGTTGTCTACCCAACCCTCCGAGGGCAGGATTCATACAAGATTACAAATATCCACGCGATCCTCCTTTGTTCTTGTCTCCCGATTCGATAGCATGGCTGAACTTAACGATCCTAAACTGTGGTGTGTCGAAGGAGCTCCGCTTTGAAGAGGCTTTGGTTTGTTGCTGGGATGACGGTGCTGGCGGGACTCGTTCTGCCAGTGCTGCGAGCGCAGGACGGGGCCAAGGTCTTTCGTCTCGACGGTGGCGACGTGTCGTATGTGTTTGGCGTCAACGACCACAAAGAGCTACAGGCTATGTACTGGGGACACCGGCTGCCCGGATCGCAGCAGTTTGCCACGCCACGGCGCGGCCAGGAGGTCGCCTCGTTCGATGGCCCCGTGACCGTTACGCCGCATGAGTACATAGGCTGGGGCGGCGTGTTGTATGTGGAGCCGGACCTGAAGGTGACATTCCCCGACGGCAACCGCGACCTTGTACTTGAGTATGTCTCCAGCGAGGTCCGGCCCAACGAGATCAGCATCCGCATGAAAGATATCGAGCGCGCCGTCTTTGTCACGCTTCGGTACAGGATGGATTCGGACACCGGTGTGCTGGCGCGTGAGGCCGTCATCGAGAACCGCACCAACGGGCCCATAAAACTTGAGGAGGTACAATCGGCGACCTGGAACCTGCCGCGCGGCGATCGCTATCGCCTTCACTACGTCACCGGCCGCTGGGGTAGTGAGAATTCGCTGCAGATGCGGCCTGTCTCCGGCGGCAAGACAGTGCTCGAGAGCCGCCGCGGCACCACCGGCGCGCAGAACAATCCATGGTTCATGATCGACGACGGCTCCAGCGACGACCAGGACGCGGGCGAGGTTTGGTTCGGCGCGCTGGGCTGGAGCGGCTCTTGGCAGATCGCCGTGGAGCAGACCGTCGTGAAGGACGTACGGATCACCGGTGGACCCAACACCTTCGACTTCGGTTATCAATTGAAGGCGGGTGAGAGCTTCGAAACGCCATGGTTCTACGGTGGCTACTCCCACCGGGGACTAGGTGGGGCTTCGCGTCTGCTCCACCGGTTCGAGGTGGACAACATTGTGCCGCACGCACCGCACCCGAAGATTCGTCCCGTGCTCTACAACTCATGGGAGGCGACGACCTTCGACGTCACAGCTGTGGGTCAGATGGCGCTGGCGGAAAAAGCAGCGAAGATGGGCGTAGAACGCTTCGTCATCGACGACGGCTGGTTTGGACAGCGCAAGAACGATCACGCCGGCCTGGGCGACTGGTACGTGAACAAGCAGAAGTTTCCCGACGGGCTCAAACCACTTATCGAGAAGGTGCACTCCCTCGGCATGGACTTCGGCATCTGGGTGGAGCCGGAGATGGTAAACCCCAACAGCGACCTCTACCGCAACCATCCCGACTGGGTCCTGAACTTTACCGGTCGCCCCCGCACTGAGGGTCGCAATCAGCTGGTGCTGAATATGGCGCGTAAGGACGTGCATGACTACACGCTGGAGTGGTTGGACAAACTGCTGGACGATAACAAAATCGCGTTTCTCAAGTGGGACTATAACCGCAACTGGTCGGAGCCCGGCTGGCCTGCCGTCCCCATCGACGAGCAGAAGAACGTCTACGTGGACTTCATCCGCAACTACTACGACATCCTGGAGCAACTTCGAAAGCGGCATCCGGATGTCGAGATCGAGAGCTGCTCGGGCGGCGGTGGCCGCGTGGACCTAGGTGTGCTGCGATTGACCGACGAGGTGTGGACCTCGGACAATACCGACGCCTTCGATCGGCTGTACATCCAGAACGGCTTCACCTACGCCTACACTCCGGCGGTAATGATGGCATGGGTTACTGATTCACCGACTTGGGTCAACCACCGCCCCCTCTCGCTTGAGTACCGATTCCTGTCGTCGATGCAGGGTTCGCTGGGCATCGGCGCGAACCTGAACCAGTGGAAAGACGAGGACTTCGCGACCGCCTCGCACATGATTGCAGCTTACAAAGATATCCGGGAGACGGTGCAGCGGGGCCAGCTTTATCGGCTCATCCAGCCGGAGAGCAATGAGCAGTCGGTCACCGAGTCGGTCGCGCGCGACGGCAAACAGACAGTTCTCTTCACCTTTCTGCACTCCAGCCGCGAGAACTACCCCTTTCCAACGGTTCGGCTGCGCGGCCTGGATGAAAATGCGTTATACGCAATCAAGCCGATCGCGGGCAAAGCGGTGGAAGGCACACCTGCCAGCGCCACCGGCGGCTATTGGATGTACCACGGCATCGACGTGGCGCTGAAGGGGGACTTCCAGGCCGCAGCCTTTGTGCTCACGCGTCAGTAGACAATTCGAGAAACTCTACCGCCAAAAGCTTCCTATACCAGCACGTCTGATCACGTTCCGGGTGATGAGGCGCTCGCTCGGTAGTTTCCGGAAAGAGGTTTGTAACGATTGATTTATATGGCTCCTGAGGTAGGACTCGAACCTACAACCCTTCGGCTAATAGGCGGGTCGTCAGGCTCGGAGCACCTTTGCTTTCAATGGAGGAGATGGAGCCGAAAGGACACTTTGGAGACTTTTTGGCGCACAATTTGGTGAAGAATTTGGTGAAGTTTTGAGACGAGAGGAGTCTCTGGTTCGACCGAAGGCTCATCTCCCCCACCGCTTCTGGATACACCTGGTCGTGGACAGACGGATTGCGTGGGCTCCTAGTTCCCTGTTTGTCGCGGATTCCGCGAGAGTGGCTGGTCTTTCACCTAGTCGCGTAACTCGTCCGGCCTCCACCGTGTGAAGGTGGCACTGAAGTGGACGGCTGATGGATCTTAAAGGGCTTATCAGCCGGAGCAGTCGGTAAAAACCTGCATTCTGGGCACTATTTGCTACCAAATGCTACCCGTGGCGGATCAGCCCACATTTCTTCTAGGAGACTACCTGACCAACCCCGACTACCGCCGTTTAGCAAACTTCTCGATCAAAGCCTAAGCCCGGAGGCTCTCGGTAATGCCTTCAAGCACTCCAAGGGATCGGCGGTCGAAATCGGAATAGCTTATCTCACGGCGGAGCTCCGCATGCGAGTCGTCTGACCACGGCGACGTAATTGATCCTGATGTGGCGGATCAGGGTCGCCCGGGACGCTGGGGCATCGACAACATGCGAGCCCGCGCTCGAAAGATCGTAACAGTCCTCAGTATTCTGAGCCGGCCGAACAACGGCACCTCGGTGGAGTTGACGATTCCTCTCGAGCTGGCGAGGGAAAGGCACGGCCTCTGGCCCCTCTGGTACCGCAGGAAGAGCGCGCGATACACAGAGCGTCCCTAGCCTAACCGGGATCAGTTGATCGACCGAAAGACACGCGATCGAAGATCAGGTTGATTGACGAACTGCGATGGTAGGCCGCGGCTTTCAGATTTAGACAAGTTCATAATCCGAATTGGACGGGTGTCAAATCCGGATTAGACGCTACAACAATCCGAGATGGCTGAGATCGATTCCCAGCTATTTCCGAGATTCTCAGCCAAACGTGTGGCTACTGCGCTTACGGACACTCCTGTGGTCATGCTGATCGGACCCCGCCAATGTGGCAAGACTACGCTCCTCCGTCAGTTCGGTAACGGGGAACGCGAGTATGTGACCTTGGATCACACACGGTGCTCGAACCCGCTCGCAACGATCCGGCTGGCTTTGTGCGTGGATTAGATCTGTCACCATGGATGAAGTGCAAAGAGCTCCGGAACTTTCGAGGGCGATAAACGATCTGTCGATAGCGACGGCAGGGCGGGACGTTTCCTGCTGACGGGATCTGCCAACATCTCACTCTGCCTCAAGTCTCCGCAAGTCTTGCGGGCCGCATGGAAATGGTGAACCTGATGCCGATCTCCAGAGCCGAGATACTAGGCAAAGAGCCCATTTTTCCTGAGAACGGCATTCAACAGCAAATTGGTGAAGCCAGGGGCCGGATATCTTTGGCGATCACCTTGTCCATGCGGTACTGGTGGGCGGATACCCTGAGATGCTGCGGAGAGAAGACTCCCGGCGACGTCAAGCCTGGGCACGGGACCGATGACTTGCAACTGGGGACGCTTCTGACTCAATTATTCGATCGCGATGAGTTTGCCTGACGGTGGCCGCCACAGGCGAAGATGCCATCGGACAAATTTCAGAACAAGACTTTTCTCTCGTGATCCCGGGCGTGATGCTTCCCGGCATTAACGGCTTCGCGGTGCTGCAGCGTATTCGAGAGGAGACCTATGTTCCTGTACTCATGCTCACGGCGCCTACGATATCTGGAGTTCCCCAGATTGCAGCTGCGCCAGGGAGACGCTTGCGTGATTCCAAGCTCGCAGCATGTTTGTACAGCGGTTGTTCAGCGATCAGTGGCGGTCCCCGTGCGCTCCCCCAACGTGCCACATCAGACTGACCCCGATGTTGTTCTTGTGATAGGGGCGAAAGTACGCGTCGTCCTGATGCATGTAGTAGACCTCGAGGGTCGACCGCCCAAACAGTGGCCGGTCAAACCCGCCGTAGTATCGCGTTCTGCTCCAGTCCTCAGCGAGCATATCGTAAAACTTCTCGTACCGAAGAAACGGAACGTACCTGGTTTGCTGGATCGTCAATGGGCGCTCCAGCGTGATGCGGTCGCGGTACCGCTGCGTAAATCTTGCCTTGGTGGGCGTCTGCAACCATCGCACCTCGGGCCGGACTCTGTCGGAAAGCAAGAAACCGTGAAATGCCGGGGCCCTGAAGATGGCCTCAGTATAGAACCTGTTTTCATGAGTAATTCCGCTGAGATTTGGGTTTGCGTGAATGTAAAGATATCCACTACCGGCAGAGAACCAACGCGTGGGGGAATAAATGGCTCCCGCTGTCAGCAACTCCTCGTCAAGCTGTGTTGAATTGTTCCCAAAGCGGACTTCCCCGAAGCCTGTAAACGCCAGCTTTGGCCTTACTTGGTCAGTTACAGAAACCATGGTCCACTGCTGGAGATCCGTGGCCGGAACCGTCTGCGCCCTTGCGCTGTTCATATCGAAAATAACCGCAATTGCGCAACCAGCGAATTGCCATTTTCGAAACATAGATGACCTCCCAACGCACCCTTTCCAAGGCTGCGTGACCTAGAACAACGATGAGAAACGGCACGAAGAGCAATATCGGGGCCGGAGGTGTGTCTGAGAGTGCTGTTGAGAAAACTCGCTCTTGTCCCGACCGACCGGTATGTTTGTTGGATCAAAACTTAAATACGATCAACTTGTTGCCCCCGCTCTTTCGCTGATTACGAATACCTCATAGGTCTACGGCTGCGACCGAGTACCCCAACCTCCGTGCTCGATCACCAGTGCGCGTTACGAGAGTAGCGGTCACTGCACAGACCGCGGCAAACGAGAGCCAGACCCCCGGCATGGCCTTATTCCCGGTGAAGTGAATAAGGTAAGTAGAAATAGCTGGCGTGAAACCACCGAAAATTGCGGTCGCTAGACTGTAGGCCAACGAGAATCCAGCGGTGCGCACTTCTGTGGGGATGATCTCCGTGAGGTACACCACCATCGCTCCGTTGTAGCCCGAATAGAGGAACGAGAGCCAGAGTTCGACCGCCAAGAGCGTCGTGAACGATGGGTGGCCAACGAGCCAGGACATTGCTGGATAACAACTCAGCAGCATGAGCAGGGCGCATGAAAGGAGCAAGGGCCGGCGGCCGATCCGATCGGATAAAGCCCCCATAATCGGCAACATCACGAAATTCGAGACGCCCACGCACAAGGTCACAATGAGACCCTCGCGCGGAGATAGATGGAGCACTACGTTGCCATACGTTGGGGTGTAGGCCGTGATCAGATAAAAGGCCACGGTCGTCATGGTGACGAGCATCGCTCCAAGAGTGATCAGCCTCCAATTTTGTGCCAGCTTCCTGAACACCTGCATGGTGGACAGCTGCGGTTTACGAAGGAGAAACGTAGGCGACTCTTCCAGTGAGCTGTGCACCAAGAAGATAAAAGGGATGATCAGACAGCCGACAAAAAATGGCAGCCTCCAACCCCAGCTTGCGAATGCCGACGGAGATAGGTGTGAGCTGACGGTGATGCCGAGCAAGGCGGCGAATACAACCGCGATTTGTTGGCTGGCCGATTGCCAGCTCACATAGAAACCTTCATGTCCGGGCGTCGCGATTTCGGAAAGGTATACAGACACACTACCTAACTGAGCGCCGGCGGAAAAGCCCTGAAGTAACCGTCCAAGGAGCACAAGAATCGGAGCCAGCACCCCCAGCGTGGCATATCCAGGAGTACAGGCTATAGAGAGCGTACCAACTGCCATGAGTCCGAGCGTCATCAGTTGTCCCGCTCGTCGTCCTCGGCGGTCCACATATGCCCCCAATACAAGCCCACCAAGCGGTCGCATGAGAAAACCCGCGCCGAAGACCGCAAATGTGAGCAGCAGGGATGCGAACTCGCTCGCTTTCGGGAAATACGCCCTGCTGATCCAGGGTGCGTAGTAACCGAACACCATGAAGTCATACATGTCCAGAAAGTTTCCTCCGGAAACGAGGAGAACGTTTTTTATCTTTTTCCTGCGATTAGACACTCGTAGTCTCCGATGCTCTGCGAGGGAGCGCATTCTGGCCCCCCGCGGTCGTCGGGACGAAAAGGGATGTGACCATGGCTATGCCTATGCCAACCAGTGGAAGGCCTCGCCCAACAATCCCAATACATCTAATTTCAGTTGCATTTATTTCCACGACTCGTCTCGATTCCTGTCATTACTGTCAAATCCCTGCTTCATACGTTTGGCTCATCTTTGCGAGTACTTGTTGACTGACTAGTACCTTGCTGGCCGATGAACCTCTCCGAGCCGAGGAGAACGAAAATGCCTCAAGAAGATAATGGCCACATCGTCTGTCGACCGCGTTCGGGGCTGTATTTGTCATGAAGTTCAACACCATCACAAACGGTTTTCACTACCGGCTAAGACTTCTAGTCGCGCATGACGACGTTTGTCCTTTTGAAAACGCAAGAGAATCCTTAAATTGTTATTAACCAGCAAAATCAGCGATTTACGCGAAGTAGAACGGTATAGCGCGGTCGATCGGCCCAGGAAGATGGGCGAGATGGTCCTTGCCGCGCATCGGAATAGCAATCGCAGAGCACGTCGAAGGGGCCCGCGGCTACTCGGATAACGTCAATAGGTTGTTGTGAGGGGAGCCCCTATTAGGGGACAAGACCTGTTGTATCGTTGCTGGAAAGAATGGTTGCAGGCGATTCACGCTTTCCATTCTGACCGTCGAATCCCATCCGGGTTATGAGCGCAACGAACCGCGGATCGGAGCGAACTGAGTCTAGAAGAGGATCCACCTTGGCGTAGACCATGTAGGTCGAGCGATCCTGATACGCCTTTTCCAGCCAGGCCATCGCCTGGTTTCGGTCGCCAAGTCCAATCGAAACGAGCGCGACACTGAATGCGGGGACATACCGAGAGTGAGACCGGGCCGTCAGACTCGCGAGAATTCGACGCGCAGCTTTCGTGTTTCCTCTCATAGCCTCGCAATACCCGATCAATCCGTCAAGGTATGCGTCGGCGCCTGAAAGCCTGTTCGCCTGCTGAAACTCAGAGATCGCGCCTACGTAGTCTTTTTGGGCTGCCAGCGCCATGCCAAGACCGGTGTGCGCCCGAGCCCAATAGGGATCCAGTTCAATCGCATGTCTGTAATTGGTAATGGCCTGGTCGTACTGGTGGTTCCAGTAGAAGGCCCTTCCCAGTACCCGATTCGCAAGCAGCGACAGCGGATCGATCTCCTTGGCTTTGGCAGCCTGTTGAACAGCCTGTGCGGGTTGACCCGTTGCGGCGAAATACAATGCATCCCAGGTATATGCCAGCGAATAGTTTGGATTCAGTTCGATCGCGCGGCGGAACTCCCGGTCTGCCTTGGACCAATCCCATTCGTAGTAAAGAGCGACCATGCCCAAGGAAGTGTGAGCTTCTGTCAGCGAGTCATCCAATTGCAACGCCTTTAAGGCCGCAGCCTTGGCGTTCGGATATGCCTCTTCCGGTGCTTCGACACCATAGGACGCAAGGAGAGTGTAGGAATCCGCCAGGCCGGCATAGGCATTCGCATACCCTGGGTCTTTCAATACCGCCCGCTGAAAGCATTCAATGCTGTGGCGGAACCCATCTGCGGTCCGCTTATTCCAGAAATACCGTCCCTCTATATATAGCTGGTACGCCTCGGGATCGCGTAAACCCTCTTTGACGCGTGCCAATGGCTTGCGGTCCGGGTAGAGGACCCGCACAACCTGTATTTCGATCCGGTCCTCCAGGTCGCCGATCTGGGTAATCGGCGTTTCATATGCTCCCGACCAAAGCGTATTCCCCCTGGAAGAGACAAGCTTCGCCGCAACACTAACCTGCCCGCCAGAGGAATTGATCGTGCCTGTTAGCAAGGCGTCGACTTTCTGCTCATCGGCAACAGTAGAGAGATCCAGTTTTCCGCCGGCATACTTCATCACAGCCGCTGCGGGACGAACCACGATACGATCTGTGCCACCGAACTTCGAAATAAGATCATCGGCTATTCCCATGCCGATATGGCTACTGCTCGCGTCGGAGCCGTGAATCTCGAATGGCAATACTGCGATGGCATGAATCGGTTCCACCGGATGCTTGGATGCCTGCACGCTGGATTGAACATGAAACGCCAATGCGCCGATGACAGCGATCACGATCAGGCCAGCCGCCTTCCAGATGTTGGATCTTGATCGTCCGCCTGCGCTCCCTGTCATCACATTCGGAACAGGAGCATCCGTCGGAGGCGAGGAAGAAATGTAGACCGGTTCCATTTCCTCGGCAGGTCGAGAGTCGTTCGGCGCGGGAGCGGCCACGGACCGTATCTTTTTTACCGTCGGGAGGAAGCGGTAACCTTGCTTTGCGACCGTCTCTATATATCTGTTCTCGCTGCGATCATCTCCCAGGGCTTTGCGGAGCATGGATATAGTGACGGCAAGGTTTCCTTCCTCAACGAAAGTGTCTCCCCAAACCGCGACGAGCAGTTCAGATTTATCAACCAGATGGCCGCAATTGCGAACCAGAACCACGAGGATTTGAAAGGCCTTCGCAGTAAGCGAAACCTTTTTCCCGTCGCACAGCAGGAGATGTTCAGTAGGATTTAACTGGAATTGGCCGAACTCATAGATGTACTCATCTTGCGTCATGATTCCGTAGACCCTCCTCCCAGGCATGAGGGCTAAAGCTCGGCAGCTCCAGACTGCGAGATTTATCAAAATACTCGTATACGTGAGCGATTGAAACTGGGTCAAGCAGCGTCGGCCTAGCCTTCGCGTCACGGCAAGCGGGTTAACTAATAGTAAATCGCCTCCACATTCAAGGATTGCGATACGTTCAAGCCTCATTCTGCTTGTATCCTCGATCCTTTCCCGTCAATCTTTCCCCGCAGTTCAAGTTGCTGAATATAAGCAGCTTAGTGAGTTTTAGATTTATTTAAGAAAATGTTCAGGAGAACTTGTAGAGAGCTAAGGGAAGTATGTGGCTAAGCTATAGCCCATGCAAAGAGCGAACTCGACCGAGATCATGGCGTACCCTCCTCCTCTCAGCAAGAACAAACACCTGACCCGCTGGGTCGAGAAGATGGCTGATCTGACCCAGCCCGACAACATTCATTGGGTAGACGGCTCCCAGGCCGAGTACGATCGGCTTTGCGATCTTCTTGTCGATACCGGTACTTTCTTCCCGCTGGACAAGAAGCTTTGGCCCGGCTGCTTCTATGCCCGTTCAACACCGAACGATGTCGCTCGGGTCGAAGACCGCACGTTTATCTGCTCCCTGTCCAAAGACAATGCCGGTCCGACCAATAACTGGGAAGATCCTTTCGCGATGCGCAGGAAGCTTAAACAGCTCTTCCGCGGCAGCATGAAGGGCCGCACCATGTACGTCCTGCCTTACAGCATGGGACCCCTCGGTTCGCCCATGTCGCAGATCGGGGTCCAGCTTACCGACTCGCCTTACGCTGTGGTCAACATGAGGATCATGGCCAGAATCGGCGCGCCCGTCTTCGCCGAAATTGACAAAGGCGAAAAGCGTGTGGTGCCCTGCGTGCACTCCGTCGGCGCGCCGCTCGCTCCCGGGGAACAAGATGTGCCCTGGCCGTGCAATGACGAGAAATACATCGTCCACTTTCCGGAAACCCGCGAGATATGGAGTTACGGCAGTGGATATGGAGGCAACGCGCTCCTCGGCAAGAAATGCTTCGCCCTGCGCATCGCTTCCAACATCGCCCGTGACGAGGGTTGGATGGCCGAACACATGCTGATCCTCGGCCTGGAATCGCCACAGGACGAGACCGGCAAGACAGAGAAGACCTACGTTGCCGCGGCCTTTCCCTCCGCCTGCGGGAAGACCAACCTGGCCATGCTTATCCCTCCCGCCGGATTTGAGGGCTGGAAAGTCTGGACGGTCGGCGACGATATCGCTTGGATCAAACCAGACGCCACAGGCCAGCTCCGCGCCATCAATCCCGAGGCCGGTTTTTTCGGCGTTGCGCCTGGTACCTCGGTCAAGACCAATCCCAACGCGATGGCCACACTCGCTCGCAATACTATCTTCACCAACGTCGCTCTCACTCCGGAAGGCGGCGTCTGGTGGGAGGGCATGACTGACGATCCGCCTGCCGAGTGCCTCGATTGGCGGGGAGAGTTCTGGACTCCCGAGATCGGCAAGGCCACCGGAAGACCGGCAGCCCATCCTAACGGACGTTTTACTGCCCCCGCCTCGCAGTGTCCCACGATCGATCCGGACTGGGAGGCCCCCGAAGGTGTTCCCGTTTCTGCCATCATATTCGGCGGGCGGAGGCCCACGACCCTACCGCTCGTCTATCAGGCCTTCAACTGGTCCGGAGGCGTCTATGCAGGCGCAACCATGGGCTCGGAGACAACCGCCGCTTCCGCCGGGGCTACAGGCAAAGTTCGACGAGATCCGATGGCCATGCTGCCTTTCTGCGGCTATCACATGGGTGACTACTTCCGTCACTGGATCAAGATGCAGCGCTCGCTCTCAGTGACCCCGCGCGTCTTCCACGTCAACTGGTTCCGAAAGGATGAAACGGGCAAATTCTTGTGGCCTGGCTATAGCGAGAATATGCGTGTCCTAAAGTGGATCGTCGACCGCGTCCGTGGCCGCGCTCAGGGAAAGGAGACCCCGATCGGCTGGACTCCCCACTTCAATGACATCAACTGGCAAGGGCTGCATTTTTCGCGCGAGACATTCGACACCCTACAAGCTGTCGATCGCGATCAATGGAAACGCGAAGTGATCGGCCACGAAGAGTTCTTCATCCTTCTCCACGACCATCTCCCGCCGGAGATGATCTACGAAAGAGAGCTCCTCATTTGCCGGCTCTGACCCATGGCGCCTGATCACAGAGTACGAGACAGGAGGGTCTCCCAGTGACTATCTCAATGGATATACATCCGAGTGTTCCGGTTGATGAATCCGCGAACCCTGAATTATCGCCGAAGCCCGACAAACGCTCGGCGGGAGTATCCGATGCCTTCTCCGAACAGACCAACTCGGGGAAAGAACAGGTTAACCAAACCACGACCGCCCATTCCCACGGCAATCATCCGGTGAAAGGATCTGACCTTCTCGTGCGAGCGCTCGAGAACGAGGGCGTGGAATACATCTTCGGCGTGCCGGGGGAGGAGAATCTCGACCTCGTCGAGTCCCTTCGGAGCTCTAACATTCAGCTCATCGTGACGAGGCATGAGCAGGTCGCCGGATTTATGGCTGCGACCTACGGTCGACTGACCGGCAAGGCGGGAGTATGCCTGAGCACACTCGGGCCAGGCGCGACGAACTTCGTGACGGCCGCGGCATATGCATACCTCGGCGGGATGCCAATGTTGATGATCACCGGTCAAAAGCCGATTCTCAAGAGCCGTCAGGCACGTTTTCAAATCATCGACACCGTTTCGATGATGCGTCCGCTGACCAAGTCCGCGAAGCAGGTGATCGACGCCGGCAATATCCCAACACTTGTTCGCGATGCTTTTCGCGTTGCGCAGGAAGAGCGGCCCGGACCAGTCCATCTGGAACTCCCGGAAGATATCGCCGGGCAGATGACCGAGCGTTCGACACTGGTGCCGGTCAGTTCGGCTTCGCGCCCGGTCGCGTCCGATCAGGCGATCCGGGAAGCGGCCGCTCTGCTCCAGGCAGCACAACATCCTCTCGTCTTGATCGGTGGCGGCGCCAACCGGCCTGGCCTTACGTCGGCGTTGTCCGCTGCGGTCCGCCAGCTCGAGATTCCGTTCTTCAATACTCAGATGGGTAAGGGCGCCGTCACCGGCAACTCCGACCTGTACCTCGGCACGGCGGCACTCTCGGAAGGAGACTATGTCCATCTTGCGTGCCGCCACGCGGACCTGATTCTCAGCGTGGGGCATGACACCGTAGAGAAGCCTCCCTTTATCATGCGCGACAGCGGCCCGAAGGTCATTCACATCGATTTCAATCCGGCGGATATCGATCAGATCTATTTCCCTCATGTCCAACTCATCGGGGACATCGCCGACAGCCTGTCACGCCTTGCCTCCGTAGTGGATGGCGAGAAGGCCTGGGATGCGACCTATTTCAAGCGAGTGCAGGAGGTCGTGCTTACGCACATTGCCGAGGGCGCTGATGACCCTCGCTTCCCGCTGGCGCCCCAGCGCATTGTCGCCGATGTTCGGCGTGTGATGCCCGAGGATGGTGTCATCTGCCTCGATAACGGGATGTACAAGATATGGTTCGCACGCAACTATCGCACCCATGTCGCCAACACGATACTGCTCGACAATGCGTTAGCCACCATGGGGGCCGGTCTTCCTTCGGCGATGATGGCGTCTCTTCTGTATCCCGGCAAACGCGTTATGGCGGTGTGCGGCGATGGCGGTTTCATGATGAACTCGCAGGATTTGGAAACTGCCAATCGCCTTCATCTGAATCTGGTTGTGCTCATCATTGAGGATCGCGGATACGGCATGATCCGCTGGAAACAGGAGGCAGAAGGGTTTGCCGACTTTGGTCTTTCCTTCGAAAATCCGGACTTCGTCCAATATGCCGAATCCTACGGGGCGAAGGGTACACGTGTCACTGCCACGGATGACCTCGCGCCGATCCTTGAAGGCGCCTTCCAGAGTGGAGGAGTGCATCTGATCGCAGTCCCTGTCGATTACTCCGAAAACAAACGTGTCCTGAACGACGAGTTAAAACGAAAGGCGATCAAGCTCGATTGACGCTGTCAATCCGGGCAGTTACCTATGCTTGTTTATCAGCCATATGACTGCGCTCCGATCTCCGAGGTCGCCTTGGATGACGCCGCCAGTGTGCAACACAAGCTCGAACGCGCCGCCGTGGCATTCAAGGACCGCTCCCATTGGCTCCCTGTTTTTGAGCGCATCGAAATCCTCAAACATCTTGCTCTCCTGATGGAGCAAGAACAATACGACTTTGCTCTCCTTATCGCCCGCGAAGGCGGTAAGCCTTTGACCGACGCGCGGTCCGAGGTCACACGCGCGATCAATGGGATCGAGATCGCGATTTCGGCGATTGAGCATTTAGCTGGAGAAGAAGTCCCGATGGGACTTACACCAGCGTCAAAAAACCGTTGGGCGTTCACCACCCCTGAGCCCATTGGCATCGTGGTGGCAATCTCCGCATTCAATCACCCTCTCAATCTAATCGTGCACCAAGTCGTTCCTGCTATCGCCACCGGCTGCCCTGTACTCATTAAGCCTGCTGCAACAACGCCTCTCAGTTGCCTCCGCTTTGTTGAGCTGATCTACGAAACGGGCCTACCCGAGTCATGGTGTCAGACCGTGGTGGTCGAAGACAATGCGTTAGCTGAGACTCTGGCCACAGACAAGCGAGTAGCGTTCCTGAGCTTTATCGGATCGGGAAGGGTCGGCTGGTCTTTGCGATCCAAGCTCGCGCCGGGCACGAGATATTCTCTCGAACATGGCGGCGCTGCCCCCGTCATCGTGGATCGTTCTGCAGATATCGATACGATCATCGAACCTCTGGTTAAGGGCGGCTATTACCATGCGGGTCAGGTCTGCGTATCGACGCAGCGAATCTTCATTCAGGAGGACATCAAAGAAGATTTCATAGCCCGTTTCGTCAGGCGCATTGAGAGACTCGAGGTCGGCGACCCAACCCTCTACGAAACCGAAGTCGGCCCTCTCATTCTTCCGAAGGAAGTCGATCGAGTTGAGACGTGGGTCAAAGAAGCCATCGACGGCCCCGGAAAACTATTGACGGGAGGGGCGCGCATTAGTAGTACAGTCTTTCAGCCAACTGTGATTCTGGAACCAGGCCCTGCTGCACTCGTTTCCCAGCAGGAGGTCTTCGGTCCCGTTACCTGTATCTACGGTTATACCGATCTTGAAGATGCCATTGCCCGCGCAAATAACCTTCCTTTCGCCTTTCAGTCAGCGGTGTTTACCCGTGATATCGATGTCGCACTAACCGCGGCACGACTGCTCGATGCATCCGCAGTACTTATCAATGACCACACGGCGTTTCGAACCGATTGGATGCCCTTTTCCGGCCGCCGCCAGTCAGGCTACGGGAC
Source organism: Edaphobacter sp. HDX4 (assembly GCF_036877565.1). Classification (NCBI taxonomy): domain Bacteria; kingdom Pseudomonadati; phylum Acidobacteriota; class Terriglobia; order Terriglobales; family Acidobacteriaceae; genus Edaphobacter; species Edaphobacter sp. HDX4. The sequence goes on along the minus strand of NZ_JAEDXW010000002.1, from coordinate 143,923 downwards.
CGGTGGTATTCCCCACACCATGCGCGACATGCTCCAGAACAAGATGGTCGTATTCCGATTTTGAGGTTCGTCTGCACGTCCGAGGAGAAAAATGTGAGCAAAGATACGTGCCGTTACATTGGTCCCCGGTGACGGCATCGGCCCAAAGCCCGTCTCGCTCCATTTCGCGAAGATGTTGCGCTAGCATCTTCTTCGATGCCAGGGGCAGTATTCGGCTTAGTTCTCCCAAGCGCACTGGGCCATGCCGGAATCGTAAAAGAATCCTAGTCTTCCATTTCCCATGGATGAGATTCACGACAGTCTGCGCGGAACATTCTGCCGAACGCTCGAACCGTTTCCGGCCTTCCGGTAAAGGCCTAACCGAAGAACTGTGTATACCTTCCTTCTGCGCTCCATAGGACGTACTGATCTGCACCAGTTCCGGCTTCTCAGCGATGCTCTTAGCGATATGCTGCTTCACTTTCGTATAGAAACAGGTGGGTCGGTGCATTGGTCACCCTGCCTGCCGAGGATCGCCAAACCACAGCTTATTGTGGCCTGTTCGTTTCGTGCAGTCGGCACAATGCCCGCAGTGGGAACAAGCTGCATGGACCGCGCAGTTCGCGGTCGCACTTGTATTTGCCCTTGAACATTTGGCCGGAGGAGCGACGTGGATTAATGCGATTCTCGGAACCGTCGGCGGGTCACTGCTCTTTGGCATGGCGGCCATCGTGATGCGCGGATTGGCGGTTCCTATTGGTCTGCACGGAGCTTGGAATTTCGGACAGTGGACACTCGGCGAGAAGGAGAGTTCTGGGATTTAGCGACCGATCGTGGAGCAAGGCTACACCCTGCATGTCGATCACATCGGAATACTCAGCTATCTCCTCGTTTTTGGTTCCTCAATCGTAGCGCTATGGCTATTCGGAAAATTTCGTACCCGTAGCGACCATAGAAAGCAAGCCGACGACCGATATCTCTCTAAAAACCGGCTACCCCAACCCCAAACACTCAACCAGAGCCACTTTCACCCAAGGGATGTAAACCATGTGCCCGGTCCAGAATGTAAACCATGTTCCGGTACACTCAACGGCCTCTGGCTCCTCTGGCACCGCAAGAAGAGCGCGCGAGACACAGACCGTTTCTAACCGGGATCAGTTCATCGACCGGAAGACATGGCATCGAATTTCTTGTCAAACCAAGCAGTGAAAGAAAACGACGCTATCACTTGTCAGAGAGCGCCAAGCGATTATGCTCGAGTGGAGAATTCTGGGAGAAGGCGAGTTGAGGAGAATGGTTGGTTTTCAGGACAGTGAGTGACGGGCATTGTCTGACGCCCGCTGCATCAGGAAGAGAATTCTCCTAAAGCCTGCTCGACTTCAGCGGTGCTAGCGACGAGATCCCTTTATCCACCCTTGACACGATACTCTTCCGTACACAAGAATCTTCGGACCGAAGCAGTTCTCCTTCATCACCATCCGGCCCGGCATCAGCAATCACCTCAAGGACTTAGGGGAAATTGATGGGAGCATTGATCTTTCGTGAGACCGGTGAACCGAAGAGCGTATTGGAACTGGCTGAGATCCCTACTCCGCCTTTGGCCCCTGGCGAAGCGCTGGTCCGGGTACTGCTGAGCCCGATCAACGCGTCAGACCTGCACATGGCGCGCGGGCGCTATGGCCGTCAACCGGAATTGCCGGCCAGCCCGGGCCTCGAAGGCGTGGGTATTGTGGAGGCTGTAGGTCCGGGCGTGCAAGGTTCGACTGTTGGAACTCGCGTAGTCTTCGTTGACACGTGGAACACCTGGCGCGAGCAGATCGTGTGCCCAGTGGACAAACTCGTGCCTGTTCTAGACGGACTGGACGATCCGGCCGCCGCCACTTCCTACATCAATCCTTTGACGGCATGGGCATTGACCCTATCAACGCACAAGGTCAAGGAGGGCGACTGGCTCCTGCAGACGGCAGCTGCATCCAGCGTCGGGAAGTTCGTGCTTCAACTGGCGCAGCAGTATCGATTCAAGACAATCAACGTCATCCGGCGGCGCGAGCAGGAATCAATCATACGCAACCTCGGAGGTAACGAGGTCATCTACACCTCCGACGAGGACCTCAAGGCACGCCTGCAGGAATTGACGGGGGGCAAGGGCGTTGAACGAGCGATTGACTGCGTCGCAGGGGAAGTCGGCGCTGAAGTTGCCCGCAACCTTGCTCCCGCTGGAACCATGCTCGTGTATGGAGCCCTCTCCAGTCATCGACAGACGGACCCCGCGAAATTAACCATGCCGCTCTTCGCTCCCCGTTTGATCTATTCCACAGCGACCGTGCGGGTGGTGGCTTCCGCGTTGGGTGCCTTCCCAGCCGCTCGGCGAAGTTCGAGCAGCAACGAGCGATCTCCTCACCATGTTGTCGAACGGAACACTTACGCCTCCAGCGACTGCGCGGTATTCCCTTAAGGACTTCCGGCAGGCAGTACGCCTGGCCGATGGTGAGGCTGGACAGGAAAGGATCTTGCTCGACTTCTCCGAGTAGTCTGTTGAGAACTCGCTAACTACGGCGTCCAACGAATCTCAACTTTTGACAACAACGCAAAGCACGTTTCCAGCCCAAGAGCACCTCGAAACGCGCATTGGCGATAATGCATTATTCGAGTACTGCTGAATGGAAGTGGACTGAAGCCGCTTTATCTGTACTCAAAACTGCGGGATGCACGGGCGGGATAAGTGGCAAGCTCAAGGGTATAAATGGGAATCTGCGGTCTGGCCAGCGGCATGGGGGACAGACGACGGGCGCGAGTCGATTGGGTTCGGAGTCGCCGGCGTGCTTACGGGCGTGCCTGGGGGTGGTGATGCCCATTCGAGCCGCCCGTTGCTGTTCGCGACCTGTTGGGGTTCGAACGATGCGGCCGTCATACAAGTCACTGCTCACCCAGTTTCCCGTTTCCATCAAGGTGTTCGCAGGAGCCCCAGGTCGATCACATTGCCTCGTGTATCGCCGATCTGAGCCCTGTCTCCCGCGGCATACAGTTTTGAAAGGCCGATGGAGAAAGCTCCAGCGATGCCTCTCGATTCTTCTGTTCCTGCCTATCCTCTTTGAAGATCGCCTGGGCCGCGTCAGCATTGGACGGCACCGCAGACGAGAAGCTAACCGGCCTCGCCTGCGCCTCGCCCTTCTCGGCTTCAGCCAGCAAGTCGGGCTGGTTCTCGTCTCCACTGCGAGAATCAGCGTTGTGCGCGGCTTTGGGGTCTCCATCCCAATGCTTGCGTGCTGCGAGAGCGCGACTCAGTCGTGTCAAAATCCTATGCGACGACATTCTGACGGCGTGACCGCCCCTTGGCGGCCAAGGGTATATGTTTCAACAGCAATCCGTAGGTCGTTTACGGAATTGTCCAAGAATCCGTCGGACTTCGCGTGCTAAGTGGAACTTCAGCGAGTGGAATGCCATTTGCAATAGTCGTCCAGGAGTTGAAGAGAAATGGAACAAACAGTCATCTGGGTACATTGAGGAAGCGATCCGCTTTGTGCGCTGCCGGAGTCCAGCTTTGCCTGGGTTCTCGAGATAGCTCGCCGGGCAGCAACTCGATGACTGTGCACTATATATCTTGCGATCTTGCAGTCATCGTTACTCCCGGCCGCATGTATTTGAAACAGGACGATCAGCTTGGGATCTATACGCTCCTTGAGCTCGGAGCTTGGGAGATACTCGAGATCATCGTTGAAAAAGAATTTTCCTGTCTGGCATGACAGCGATAGCAATAACGTGGATATACTCGCGAATCCCTTGCTGGCAGCAAACTGCTAGGCTGAGTAATCCTGCGCGCGTCTGATATCGCGGCCACTTTCCATCGGCATGCGGTCGACGGCGCGGATATACATTTCGATTTGAATACCGCTTTCGATGATCCTGCGAAGCCTTCTGGTGCCTCCGGATCTCACCACCCGTGTATGTAGACGAGCGCGATGGCCAATGTCAGGCCCGCGAGCGCCCCCTCATACGAGCTGCGCATCGTCTACGACTGGTCCCGCTCTGTGGTGAACGTGTGCCGCCCGGCAACGCCGCTGTCATCGGCAGCGCTGTTTAGTTGAGGCGCCTCTTTATTTAGCTCGTGAATGATCCGGGCGCGAACCGGACGAAATGCACTCAACCATTCATCCACCGCGTTCGTATTGTTTACATTGCGCTCAGTCGAAACAGGCATGCAGCTCTTCGCTGGCCTGAGAGGATGCCTCAGTGGAAAGGCAATTAACTATGAACCCTATCGAGTCGAGTCGACACTTTCGTAGCAGCTGGGTCGTGGTGATCGAAGAGAACGGAAGGCGGCAGCTGCGCATGCGCTGGGCCGTCCGGCGGGAAGACAGATGTTTAGTTCAAAACGTGAGGATGAGATGAAGAAATCGACAGTAGTTTCACTAATGCTTTCACCCGTTGCATCGATGTTGATTGGTCCCGCCGCGTGGCCGCAGAATCTCATGATTCCCCCGCCGCTCCAGGGAAAAATCCAGGCGATTCAAGCCGCAAGCCGGGAGAACGAACAGAGGCTGCATACGTACCAGTGGATCGAGACCACGACGGTAACAATTAACGGCCATTCGAAGCCGCCCATGCAGTCGATCTGCCGCTATGCGCCGGATGGAACCATCTTGAAGACTTCGCTTGGAGCGCAGCAACAGCCGCCGATGCCGAGTGGCGGGCCCCTCATGCGGCACGTGGAGAAAATGAAAATCGAGGAGGTGCAGGAATCGCTTTCCCAGATTCGCGGTCTCATGGGGCGATACCTTCCGCCGGCACCGGGCACGCTGCAGCAGGCGTTCCAAACGAGGCCCGTGGGTTTCGAGCACAATGGGGCGATGGAGAATTCGGTTGTGATTCACGATTATGTGAAGCAGGGAGACTCACTGAGCCTGGAATTGGGCCCACCGATGATGGGGCTTCGTGGGATCAGAGTGAACACCTACTTGGAATCTGTTTCCGATCCTGTGACCGCCATCGTGCAGTTTGCGACGTTACCGGATGGAACTCATTACCCAGGCGTCACCACCATCAACGCGCCTGCGAAGGGTATTTTCATTTCAACTGAGCAGTCGAATTTTTCTAAAGCAATTCAATAGCAAAAGGGAGCCGGTTGACCGCCGGCGATTCAGCGGTGTTGCGCATCGAGCGCGACGGACGCTTCCGATATCTCGCATTTGAGATGGAATAGCGTACCGCCGTGTCCTGCTGGCCTCAGATGCCGTATAAGGCTCGTGCCCGCAATCGGGCGTAAAGAGAATTCAACTTACTATCTGGAGAAGAGAATGAAACTTACTTCCGCGAAACTCGCAATCCTAACCACCATGTTTGCCACGTCTGTCGTGACCACCGTTGTGCTGGCTCAGCCTGTTCACACCAGTGCCGTCATTGCAGCAGCAAAACAGGACAGTTCGCAGGCCAGCGTGTCAGGCAAATGGAAGTTGTCATTTACCGACCCCACTGGCAATGCGCGGGAGGGCGTGTTGGACCTTCAGCAGGATGGATCGCGCCTGACAGGGCGTTTCACGGGGCCGCGCCGCACTCTGTCCGTGAAGGGAGATTCGGACGGGAATCGAATTACGTTTGCGGTCTCCGCAATGGGGAGAAAGCTGACCTTTTCGGGCAGCGCCAATGGCGACAAAATGAGCGGCACGACGGAAACTGGCGCTACCTGGAGCGCGTCCCGCGAATAACCGCATCCGCCAACAAGACGGGCCACACATCCGCGGTTGCCCGGAAGGAGCCGGGCAATCGGTGAATGAGGTTATCGTGATGAACAATGCTGAATTTGTGTGGTACATGCTCGAAGCGATCGAGCTTTTATGCATACTATTCTTACTCGTGATGTGTGCGCTCATGCTTCGTCTGGGCTTCAACTCATTCATCGGGAAAATCAAAGCGGATGATCGCAAACGGACAGTTTGCGCTGGCGGGAATCCGTCCCATGCGCAGACGCTCGCACTCGACTTGCCGAACAATAACCGCTCCGGGGCGCGCACCTCGGCGTGAGTACAAGGCAGCGGCCGAGCCTCGCCTTCCGGGCGTGGTTCCACGGGTATTTGAAATGATTGACTTGTCTCCGTTGATGGTCTCTGATGAGACTATTGTGAGCACGGATGTTTTGATGCTGCATACCGTCGGCGCGGCAGCCGAAGCAACAGTTGCCGGAATCCTCGTCTATGCCCTCTATCGGATCCGGCGCAATGGAGAGATTCCTAAAGGGTTTGTCCCGATTGCCGTTCTGATTTCCCTAGGCAGTCTCGGGCGAATCATTGGAACGTCGTTATCGTGGTCAGAACATGCGATTCCCTTCTGGCTCAATCTAACAACATTGATCGTCCTGCTGATCACGATTCTCTCTGTCCCTATCGTTCTGTCGGCTCACTACGGCTCGTCTGGAGCATCTGCAACCCCGGATGGCTCTCGGATTGGGCTGCAGTGGGCCATGATCGGCAATATCGGCGCCATTATCGCGGGATTCCTGTTGGTGGTCGTACTACACGCGGAGACGCTGCTGCCTTTGATTGCTTCGGCAGGATGCATCATCTCCGCCGTGTTGCTGGGTATCCAGGCATCGCACTACCGTAACCTGCAAATGAGGACACGGGGGCTGCTTCTGTTTTCCGGCCTCGCGGCAACTGGACTGGTCGGAATCTCAACAAACCTTCTGTTCACGTACCGCTCCAATGCTGCATTGAACACAACTTTTTCCAATTCCACCACCTCCGCGACGCTGGCCGAGTTCTGCAATGTGCTGGTGGTGCTCGGGCTGATGTTTGTTTTTGCCAGTGTTCGCTTGGCAGACATCATTCTTAAGCGTGTCACGGGGCTTTATCTTTGGCTGGGAGTCTCGCTGCTGGTGTGGAAGGTGAGCACAGCGCTATGCGGCGAGACAGGCCAGAACACGGGAGCGGCGCTCCTTTCGATCGTCGTGATCGCGGCGACACTCTTGCTGACGCCGTACACCGCCCGCCGCGTCAACGAGTGGATCGACTCCTGGGTTTTCGAGGTCCCCGATTTCGATGCGGAAATTCATCGATTCTGGAAAACGCTTTCATCCCTGGTGGATCGGGATGCCGTTTACCGGGCCGGAGAGGAGACGCTGAAGGACACTCTGCGCCTGGCTTCCGCACGCCTCCTTCCGGCAGCGGAGTTCCCCTCCCGGAAGGAGTTGGGTGCGGTTGGCCCGAACCCGCGGTTTTTATCACCAGGCAGTCCGCTTTCGAACGTCATTTCTCCATCCGCCGATGTGTTGTTGCCTGTGTTCCATGACGGAGCTCCAGAGTATTGGATTGCGTTAAGCCGGGGAGTCATGCGGCCACCCTGGACAGCCACCGAGTTAAGTTTTGTGACTAGGATTGCTGCAGAGATTCAAGTCCGTATTACAACGGTTTTGGCGGAAGAGACAAGACTCGAACGTTTGAGGAGAGAGAGCATCTTGCGGGAGCAGATTGCAGATGCCGAGCTGCGCGCCCTCCGCGCACAGATCAACCCGCACTTTCTGTTTAATTCTCTGAATACGATCGCCGATCTTGCCGTTGTGGCGCCGAACAAGGCTGAGGAAATGACGATGCGTCTGGCCTCCGTCTTCCGCTATGTTCTAGTGAACGCCGACCGCCAGTTCACGTCTCTTGGAGAAGAGATCAAGTTTGCCAGAAGCTATCTTGGTATCGAAGAAGCGCGGTTCGAAAATCGCCTCCGAGTTCACTTCGAGGTCGATCCCTCCCTATTACAGGAAACGATTCCTGCCCTTCTGTTACAACCGCTCGTCGAAAACTCGATCAAGCACGGCATCAGCCCGAGACGGGAGGGGGGCGCGTTGACAATAACCGGGAGGCGCATCCCGGATGGGTTCGAACTGATCGTTGCCGACGATGGTGTGGGACTCGGTTTCCCCGCCGCACAGGAACCTAAGCCAGGTGCGCAGGTTGGGGTTCAGAACGTGAAAAAGCGCCTCGAAACCGCCTACGGCAACCGGGCCACATTTGCTCTGCGCCCGCGCGAGGGGGGTGGCGCGGAAGCCCGCATCGTGTTCCGTACAAGGAAAGAGGAGGTGCATGAGAGTACTTCTTGCTGACGACGAAAACTCCGCTCGCCGGAGACTAACGCGTTTATTGGCCGATGTTCCAGACGTTGAGATTGTAGGTGAGGCTCGGGATGGGCTCCAAGCGCTAGGCCACATTGAGTCTCTGAACCCTGACTTAGTGTTCCTGGACATTCGCATGCCTGAGTTGGATGGCTTCGGAGTGGTTCGCGCGATTCCGCCATCCATTCGGATGCCGCTCATCATCTTCGCGACCAGTTACGACGAACACGCATTGGAAGCGTTCGAAGCAAATGCCATCGCTTATCTTCTGAAGCCGGTCGAAGTTGAGCGCCTCACGGCTGCTCTTGAGAGAGCCCGTCGCCTGCTTGCCTCGGAAGCGGAACGCAACGAGGACGAGTTGCGTGTGCAATCTCTGGCCGACAGTGGAAAGCGGCTGCAACGCATCGTCTGCCGCAAGGCCAACCGGCTTGTTCTGCTCGACCCGTCCGAAATCCTCTGGTTTTATATCGACGGCGGCATCGTCCGGGCTCAAACAGAAACCGAGAACTATTGGGTAAGCTATCAGCTCAATCAGCTCGAGACTGGGCTTGACTCGAAAACCTTCTTCCGTGCGCGGCGCGAGGTGCTTGTCAATCTGTCGAACGTCAAATCCATCAAGCCGTACGACAGCAGCACGTTCATACTGGTCATGTCCGATCCTAACGAAACCGAACTGCTTGTGAGCGAACGCCGCGCCACAGAGCTGCGTCAGCGCCTGCCTGGACTGTAATTCGTTCGCGCGCGGACAGGGCGCGCTCACAGCGTGATTTCCGCGTTCAGTTTTCCTCCCGCCGGAACATCGTGTTTCCGAGTTCTTATCAGAGTGAGATCTGAACACCGTTACGGAGAGAAATTATGAAAATCTGCCCTTTCTTCGCTCCTGTTCTGGCCGCATTGCTGCCGCTCGGAGCAACGCTCCTTCGTGCACAGGGGGCTCCTCCTCCTCAAGCTGGTTATGTTCAGCTCGACTATGCCCAACTCGATCAGATGGTTGCGCCAATCGCTCTCTATCCTGATGCCTTGGTTGCACAGATTCTCGCCGCTTCAACGTACTCATCTCAGATCGTGGAAGCGGATCGCTTCCTCGAACAGAACGCCGGGATGCCGCCGCAGGAACTGGCCCGTTTGGTAAACACCCAACCGTGGGACCCCAGCGTAAAGTCGTTGGCTGCTTTCCCTTCAGTCCTGTCGAATCTCGACCGAAGCCTCGATTGGACGGCCAAGCTTGGCAACGCGTATTACAACCAGCCACAGGATGTCATGGGTGCGATTCAAGCGATGCGTCAACGTGCGTCTGCAGCGGGCACCCTAATATCGACGCCGCAGGAGACCGTCGTCTACCGGCCATCCGGCATCGTCATTGAGCCGGTGAATCCATCGGTCTACTACGTGCCCGTCTACAATCCGTGGGTTGTGTACGGCGCCGTGATTCCAGCTTATCCGGCTTACTATGTGGCGGCGCCCGCTCCTGTCGCCGGTGTTACAGTCGCCGTCGGATACTCCTCGGGCATAGCCGTCGGTTTCACATCGGGCGTAGCTGTCGGTTTCTATGGTTCCTATAGTTGGGGTTGCACGTACTGGGGGACGAACTGGTATTCACACAATGTCGTGTACAACAACACGGTCTACGTCTCTCGCAGCACCACGGTCGCGAACCGCGGCTACTACGGCTACTATGACCACTCTTCCGGGGCGGTCGCCTACAACCACCAGGTATTCTACGGCGCGAATGGAGGTGTCGCGAGACGGACAGCTGTTAGCGCAAACGGTCAAACCAATGTTTGGGGGACGGGACCAAATGGAGGAACGTATGAACGCTCGACTACGCAGTATCAGGGAGGCAACTCCACCACCGCCACGGGTCGAAACGGTGAAACTGCAAATCGCACCATAACCGGCCAGGGAACAAACAATGTCAATGCAACTATGACCGGTCCGCAAGGTGGTACAACCACCCGGTCAACTTCGAGCTATGCAGGTGGCAACTCCACCACTGTCACGGGTCCAAACGGTGAAACTGCAAATCGCACCATAACCGGTCAGGGAACAAACAATGTCAACGCAACTATGACCGGTCCGCAAGGTGGTACAACCACCCGGTCAACTTCGAGCTATGCAGGCGGAAGCTCGACCACTATTACCGGCCGTAACGGTCAATCGGAGACGACAGGCATCAGCGGTCGCGGCACCGGAAGCGCTACAGTGACGCGTTCGGGAGCGAGAGGCAACCGTACTTGGCATCGGTCTTGACGCCTTGCCACAAAAGCGACGGCCAGCCTGGTTTCGAAGCCAGTTTGAGCGTGAATGCCAAGCTACACACTTTCGCGGGGACAAGCAGAAGAAGGAGCCCAACGTCACGTAGCCTCGGATGCAGTCCATCTGGAATATTTCGTAAGCAGAAAGAAAAGGACGAGAACAATGCAGAAATTCAATCAGATCAATTTAACAAAGTTCGTTATGGTAATAGCAGTGTTGTCGATCGCATCCATTGCGGCAATGGGGCAGGAGGTCCGTTATAACTTTATGCCGGGCGCCAATTTCGCGAGCTATCACACCTACAGGTGGGTCACAACCCGAGGTAGGTCGCAACCAAATCAAATTGTCGATGCTGAAATCAAGCAATCTGTGGATTCGCAGTTGGCGGCAAAGGGTCTGACTAAGACGGACAGTGACAAAGCCGATCTCGAGATCAGCTATCAAGTCGGTATCGATCACGAAAGGCAATGGAACGGCTCTGGTTCGGGCGCGGGACCCTTCTGGGGCGCCGGCATAGGCATGGGATCCGCTACCAGTTCGGCCGTTGCCAATGGAAACCTCGTGCTAGATATGTATGACCCCGTTACAAAGCAGCTTATGTGGACGGGGACGGCAACCAAGACGCTCGACCCCAGCAGCAATGAAGAGAAGAATCTAAAAAGCTTGAATAAGGCAATGCGTAAATTGTTGAAGAACTATCCACCTAAATAGAAACCAGAGTTAACAACGGCCTTCAGGACATGGACAACCTTGTGTGCGAAACCAACCACGGCAAGGCGTGCTGATGTTTCTCTCAGCCCTGCTATTACTGGCTAGTTGAATCCGAAAAGACACCGGATGATGTCAGCACTGTGCGGCTCCTTGGTAACGAGGAGCCGCACGGTTAATATGTGTCCGGCGGCTGGACCTGTGGTGCTGTCGAATTGCTACCTGGGTTTCACATCATCACACCGGCACCTAGCCAGGTGTCGTCTCGGTCTGTTCCTCGTCTTTAACGTCACACACGCATATGGTGGGCTAAACCAGATTCGCGCTCAGGCAAAAATCAAGCAGGGCGATAAAGAGCGGCTGCGAGCCGGCGAGAAGATCAATTCCGGTACCCTATCAAGGGCTCATGAGTGACTTGGCGATAATGCGCGCGTTGCCTAGGGCGTGCCATCTCGTTACCAGAGACTTCGTGCCCCGCAGTCCGAACGCATGCCTACCCTGCGTGTACAGATGCATCTCCACTGGAACTCCACTACCTTTTGTGAAGAGCTCAACCGAGGCTATGTGATCAGCCGGGATGTTCAGTCTCATTCCTCAGCATTCTCGTAAATCACTGGTCTACGGTACATTGCTGTAACGGACACAGTCTTGCTGCCCCAAATGCAACGCGTACTCGCAATCAATTGCCCCGATGCTCTGTCGTCGGAGGTCGTCGAACGGCTTGGAGCCAGCACTCAGTGGGCCGACGTAATAATTAGCAAGAGTGCGCCACTTAGTAGCAAAGCAACAATCATAGCGGCGAGCATAACCGGCTCGAAAATGCGATCACTTAACGAATTCCACCACGCCGGTGGCAAGATCATACATCGCACCCGTGATGTGGATACTTCCCCTCTCCTCTAACCCCTCCAAAATAGGACTGCGTCTGCGGATCTCGGCGAGCCCCAACACAACATTAATACGCGCAACGGCATCGACATAGCTCGCATTCTTACTCGACTTCTCGCCGTCGTACTTCGTTAACGGTATAGCCGGTTTGATTCGTGCCAGCAAACCTGTGAGGTTACCCAGCACGACATCGTCTATAGCACCTTTCACCGCTCCACATGCGGTATGTCCCAGAACCAGCACCACTTTGGCGCCCGATACGGCACAGGCAAACTCCATGCTGCCGAGCATATCATCGTTTACGACGTTGCCTGCGACCCTTCCGATGAACGTGTCACCGATGCCCACATCAAAAATGATCTCCGCGGGGACACGTGAATCCAGGCATCCAAGGACCACTGCAGCAGGATATTGTCCCGTAGCACTAGATCGTTTCTGCGCTAAATAGTCGCGAGAAACCATCTTTCTCGCTCGGAACCGTTCATTGCCTTTCTTCAACTCCTCAACTACCTGCGATGGGCTCATACTATCGCGTTGTTCTTTTGTCAGCGAGTTAGCAAGGCTTACTGCGACTTGCATGTCCAAGGGAGAAAGAGGAGTGATGGCACAGGCTCCGAAGCCGGTCAGAAAATTACGACGATCAATAATCCCGCTATCAGCCAACTTCCTAGATAACTCTTTCATAACTCCTCCGTGATTTTGTTTTCGGGCAAGTTATAGCGCAACTGGCTGGACACAAATAGCTGGCCCGATCTGAACTTATCCCTCCGGCATGAGCGCAATCGAAGCTTCGTCTTCATCATCCAAAAAGAGCTCCTTTTTCTGCGGCTCAGGTGCCTTAGCTTTAGTGCCAGGCAGAACCTCGAACCAGTTATCGAACTTCACCATCGTCGAGGCCAGCTGACCAAGAACCGCCGGATTTCCCACCATCTTTGCCTTTCCGGAGGCGATTTTCTCGGCCAGCGTGGCGGTTCCAATCATGACGTCGTCCAGTTCGCGCCGGTCGATTGTGAGCGTCAGGTCAGCATCTTTCGCCTGGAATCCCGGGATAGTAGTCAATGTGGCATTGCTCATTTCGATCACGAATTCTTCGCCGTTATCAGGGGTGACAAGGTTGATCTTGAATTTCATCCCCTCCGCTTTGCGGCTGTCCATCTGGATGGCCAGATAATTCAGGAACAGTTCCGTGCTCGTGCCGCGTACGAAATCAGGGCTGCCCGCCTTTGCGGCCTTGACCGGAACAACGCCGTCCCGAAGCTCCTTCGCCCCTGCGAGATAGCTATTGCGAAGACTCGGACTTTCGCTCTGATACCCAAGCTGTTCGTAGGTATCAGCGAGCAAGTCTTTCGCGGCCCGGTTTTCAGGCTCGGCATAAACCAGTTTGTTCAGGATTTCCATGGCGTATCGGTACTTGCCTTGGGCGAAGAGCTCACGTCCCTTTGGGATGATCTTCTCGGAACCTCCCATCATCTCTACGTAGAGCGGCGCAGAGTCCTCCGGCGAGAGCGGAACCAAAGTGGCCGGGTTCAGGTCCCAATAGCCAAAATAGCGCTGGATGACCGCCCGGCTGTTGTGCTCATACGAACCGTGATAGCCGCGGGCGTACCAGAGCTGCTGCAAGCTTTTTGGTGGTTCATAGACGTTTTGGATTTGGTTGATCGTCACGCCACTGTTGGCCAAGTGCATGACCTGGTTGTTCAAGTTCGCATACATATCCCGCTCGCCCCGCATAACTTCCTGAATCCTCTCTTTGCCCCAACGCGGCCAACTGTGCGACGCGAACATAACATCGGCTTGATCACCGAAGCGGTAGAGGGCCTCGTTAATGTACTTTGACCAAGCCAGAGCGTCCCGCACCGGTGCGCCCCGTAGCGTGAGGATGTTGTGCAGACCTGCAACCATGTTCTCAGCAGCCCAGAACGCCTTAAGGTCGGGGAACCATGTGTTCATCTCGGCGGGCGCTTCGGTGCCGGGGGTATTCTGAAACACCATCCTGACTCCGTCGATGGTCATCTCTTCGATCGGCTGATCGATAACCTTTGTGGGCGGAAGAATGCCGACGTCGCCGCTTGCAACACCTTTACCGATGGAGGCATCCACCTGCCCGTAAGGGCCCGTGGGGAGCAGGTCGCCGTAGGTGTAAGTCTTGCGGCGCGTCATCGCGTTTCCGCCGAAGAGATTCTCCGAGATCGACTCATAGATGAAGCCTTTGGGCGCGATGATCTGCACCTTACCGGCCGCGAGCGCGTTAGCGTCAACAACGCCGCGAACACCGCCGAAATGATCGGCATGAGAGTGAGAGATGATGACGGCAACTACTGGCCTTGCGCCAAGCTTTTCATTCACGAACTTGAGGGCAGCCCCGGCAGTTTCTTTCGTGGTCAGTGGATCGATAACGATCCAGCCGGTCTTGCCTTTGATGAAGGAGATGTTCGCCAGGTCGAAGCCACGTACCTGGTAAATTCCCGGCATAACCTCGAAGAGCCCATATCCCATGTTGAGCGTGGCTTGACGCTGCAGCGAAGGATGAATGCTGTCGTAGTCCGTTCCACTGAGAAGGAACTTCCAGTTATCGATGTCCCATGCCACATCGCCCTTCTCGTTCATGATCTTGCGGTAGGACGGCGCGGCAATAAAACCGCGCTTGGCCTCTTCGAAATCCCGCTTATCGGCCAGAGGCAGGATCTTTCGCTGCTCCTGCTGTGCCTGCACGGTGTACTGCGAAGGCGGCTTTGCTTTTGAGCTAACGTGCTGTGGCTCTTGGGCGGTTGCGCTTGTTACTACAAAACTCATCACAGTGATGAATACGAAAAGCGAGATTTTTGGTGTCCGCATCTAAGTCCCCCTGAGAACGCGACAGCTCTGATTTGAGATAAAAATTTGAACCCCAGAAATCCGAAGATCTCCACTTTTGAGGCCCGAGACTACCTCGATGCTCACTTCTGCTGCGGCGCCTTTAGCTTTTCCTTCATTTCAGGCGGCAGCTTGGGAAACAAGAACGCAAGCTGCATTCGCATGGACCACGTCGATCCACTGTTAGGGTGCGCAGCATTGCCGTAGAACTGTGCCGTAGTATTCACGGGTTGGAATCCCACCCGGAAGATTCGACCGACTCCGCCGCCTACGGGTACGGTCCAAATGTTTCCGCTGGCAGCCTGCCAGTTCGCGGTGAGAATCGGGGCAGCAGACAAGTACCAACCTTTCTTCAGGTTGTAATTGACGAAGTACTGCAGGGACATTTGGTTTACGTCAGAGCGGTCCGATGAACCAGCGACGGACCAGGCGTTGTTGACCAGTGCGCCTATAGTCCATTTACCCGGCTGAAGCAACGCGACGACGGAAGGACCTATGCTGAACTTTCCCTGTCCCAGAACTCTATTGGTCGCCGTTGGCAAAACGAAGACAGGACCCGCACCCCAGATAAGTTTCCCGGGCTTGGCTGGCGATAGGAAAAACGTCGGTATCATATCCGCGAAGCCAAATACGCCTACATTTTGTTGAGCACTTTGGACAGCCAGATAGGCCGGAGTGTCCTCTTCGATCCCATAGACCTCCAGGTTTGCAGTACCGGGGGCGGGCTGCCAGACGATTGGAGCGATCCAACGGATAATCAGGTTCCAATCGCGGGTGGCGCTTATTGGAATGACGGGTTGAACGTTCAGCACGTTCTGCGTGCGACTATAAGGGCCGATCCCAAAGTTGCTGTTGTTCTGAACGGGAACGCTGATCAGGCTCGCAACGGGATTCTGAACAGCCTTGGCCAGATCGCCAGAGGCTTCCGGTTCAGGTTGCTGGGCCGCTGCCGCCGCCGGTGCCTTCGACTCTTTCACCGGGCGAGTAGTGCCATCCTGCGCCATAGAACGATCAGCTATCGAAACAAGGAACGCAAACACGATCGCAGAGCGCCACACTCTGCATGATGTCGAACTTCTCGTTTGCATCGCATTTCGATGGATGGCCATTCGTCACTTTCTTTCCGCCAACTACAGGCCTGACGAACTGACATTGGCTCGCATAAGCCTGCCCTACTTCAGTCGGATAGTGAGACCAGCGATTGCACCCTGTTGATGAACGTTGTGGACGAAGGAGAAGGGGCGACCAGTGGTGTAATCAATGTCCAGATAACGCCAGCCCGCCTGCAGTGTTATAGCCTTGGAGACTTTGAAGCCTCCGAGCGCGACGAACTGGTAATCCAGGTTCGCGCCGCCTCCCCCCGCGTCTCCAACGATCGTCACCAGCAGCTTTGGTGCGACAGCAGCCTCGATCTTGCCGCCGCCTACGACATCAATCCAGTTCGCGGATTGCGACGTATTGCTGAAGAGCCCTGACGGCTGAAAGGTGAGGTTCTGTCCCAAATGCCAGAACCGGAGTGCAATGCGTGCATCTACGTTCAATTTGTCGTTCTTGATCACTCGATAGCCAAACCCGGGCGTGACGATAGTTTGAGTGAGCTTGGCGTTTATGTAGCTGACGCCGGGATTGAATGGAGTTGCACGATCGGCTTGCAGTTTGACCCATAAAAAATCTACGGGGAGGACAAACCGCTTCTTCCGAAACTCTGCAGCTCCCATGAGGCCAATGTCGAAGTTTGAGAGCACATCGACGGGACCGAGATGCACACTCGCATTGCGCCCGAACACGCCAACCGTCCCGCTTACGCCGGGGAACCACAGATAGGGGCTCAACGTCACATGCCAGGCCGTGTCGTCGCCTACACTGGCCGGATCTATTTGGACTGCAGCGCCTGTTTGCTGAGCGTCATTTTCAGGGCATGGAGGATTGTTGGAGGAAGCGACACAGCGAGCGACCATGCCAACTGCGATGAGGATAAGCGTCGCGCTTGCCCTGAAGAGCTTCATGCGGCCCTCTTTGAGTGGCATTGAACGGCCAGAGCCCCTGGAGACAGAAAAAGAATCGCAGCATAGCCGACCGCCCACGCCGCAATCGCGCTCGAGAAGAGTTCACCTGATTTCGCTGACTGAGAAGACGGAGCATGCTAGCACGGGCATAACCCTGCCATCAAGCACAAAGTACCATTCAAAAAATTGCACCTCTAGGGAGACGTTGGACTAGAGCTTGCTTGCGAGGGGCAGAAGTCCTTCGCACGGCTTCATCTAATCCAGGAAGGAAGCTACACAGCATGACAGAACAGAAAGGATAAGTCGCGCCGACGGCCCGGAGGGGCTTGAAGCCAATAGGAAGAATAGAGACCTCGCAGCAAGACGCGGATTTCATCAAGGGAACCGCGATCCGGCGACCCCTTTGACAAGCAAGAATTATTAATGTCGACGATCGAAAAGGTACGTCTGTATTTAGCTAACCAGTGAAAGCGTCGTAAGGACCTAGCTCGTATCGTGTTTGATCCTGTCGGCGGCGATTACGTTGATGTACTTGCGCAAGCGACCTCCTTCGAGGGAACGATCTTCCTCTATGGCATGCTCTCCGGCACACCAACGCCCTACCCGATATCTGGAATAGGGAGCGGTGTTGCGTTGAGCTTCTATCTTCTGACGCAAAGCAAAATCCCGGAACGCGTCGAAAGAATGAAGCACTATATCTACGACCAACTTGCGGATGGACATTCAAGCGCAAGGTGGACCATGTGTTTCGGTTCGAAGAGGTTGTAGATGCAAACAGGTACTTAGGAAGTAACCAGCAGATCGGCAAGAGCGTCATCAGGTTATCGGGCCTTCCAAGCCACACCTTCTTGGCAAGACTGGTTGCTTTCCCATGCAGAACGCGCTGTACTGTCAGCTCGGGCCGTCCTCGATGGGCCGAATGAAATTATCAATATCGGCAAGTCTTCCTATATCGAACCAATCCTCATCTCAACGCTTATTTCTATCTCTCCCTTTTTCCAGAAATGGGGATCAAGCTTGGGAGCAACTTTTTCAACAAGCTAGGTCAGCGCAGGCACGCTCGGCCTTGAGGTGATAACCGGCATTCCACAAAACCAGCAACTTAGCGTCATCAACAAGAAGCTGCACCTGGCCATGTGATTTATGCCTAGGTGTGTCGCTGCGAGTTTTCATGGTCGATCTCGCGGATTTCAATGTTCAACGGACCTTCTATCCGCATTTGGAATAAAGGCGACAGCTTTGGCACCAGTGCTGTAAGTGCTGGCATAATTCTGCAGCTTAACTCACCCGCACTGCGGCGCCCTCACGCTGGTAATCTACGGTCTCCCGCTACGATTGGCTTCAGAACGTTGCGGGCCTCTCCCATTCGGAAAATATAAAGTCGGCTATCTGCTACGGGACCGAGCAGCCATTTCTGGCTTTGTCGGAACCTACTCTCTCCAAGGTAGTCCGCGCCCTGTTCGACAATACAGTCGCGTTTCTGGCTGGATCTGATCATCCCCCAACCTGTATGACACTGGCGGGAGCCATGGGATGTAGTCCTGACGCAGCGCCGGCAAAAGAGATTATGACCGATATGCGAAGGCAGAATGATCAGGCCATGAAGGAGCGCTTCTTGTTGGCACGAAAAGCTGGTGAATCACCGAAAGACCTTAATGTCGACGATTTCACCCGCTTCGTCTCGGCGACTCTTGCAGGCCTGTCTATCCCGGCAGCGAATGGTGCAACAAAGGCAGAACTCAAGCGTACCTCTCAGATGGCGCTCGGATTCCTCGGCTACTAAGCGCTCTCGGCGACGTTTTTCTTGTATCCTCGCCCGAGAAGCGCTTAAACCGCCCTCCCAAATCGGTTGATGCGCTTCCAAACCCCTTTAGGGCAAACCCTTGACCCGGAGTCCATAGAAGAACCGCGGAGTTCAGTCCTTTGCCTTAGAAGATTGCTCCTCAGCCGCCCGTCAAGGCTTTCGACCCAATGCTCGTGATAGCGGAAAGCGCACCGGGGTAGTTCCGACCGATCAACTCGAGGAAGAATTCGCTTGCTGCGTCTCCTCGGAGAGGACATGACATCCGTGATGCCCCAGCGATGATAAACGGTCGATCGTCTCATCGCCGCCGACGGTCGTTGACCACGCGAGCCTGCGTCTAGGCACGCACTCCGTAGCGATGGGCTCACAGGGAAGCCAACCGTCACTCTGTGAAATTTGGTTCCGAGCGCTAATTCCGGTTCACCGCTAAGAATCTCGACCTGATTTCCGGCGGAAAATGGCTCTCGTCGACAGCGGCGACTGTTGTGACATCGTCTGCACGCTCGAAAGATACACTGACGTATCCACGTACACACCATAGCCCGCCCGCACTACCAAGGGCGTCGTCGGCAATGGCCGCCACGCCAGCCCCACCCGCGGCTCGAAGTTGCGCTTGTCCGGATGCACCAGCGACGACGGATACTGCGTGCCCGTCAGCGGTCCCGTCGGATCGCCCCCCGGCACCGGAGCCACCGCCGCAAAGCCGCTCGCGATATCCAGGTTCACCAGCCTGCCCTTCAGCTCCGTCATTGGAGAGCCATAGTCATAGCGCAGTCCAGTGCTCAGCGTCAGCTCCGGCCTGATCCTCCAGTCGTCGTGACGAACAGGTCATAGACTCTTTGCCGGAAATATTTATCCGCATTGCCATAAGCGGGCTGGCTCGTATCCGGCACGCCGATCAGAAAGTCCGTGAGGTCCGACCCTATACTGCCGCTGCCTTGCGTCGCCGCATTTCCATGACCTGGAATTCGATTTTTGTAAGTTTCGCGGGCGGCATGTTCTGCTCTTGTCTACTACAGACGTAGGTTTGAAGCAAAGAAAACTTACAGTGATTAGTTGAGATCGGCCTGCCACATCCGACGAATCTGATTCCATCTTTACCCTAGTTACGAGACACCGGTCGGCTTTATGGTCGGAAATCGACCAGATCGATATCCGACATTCGAGTCAATCAAGAAGTGCGATAGTTGTAATCTGGCAGTCCCATCATGAAAGACACAGGGCTATACGGATATAGAAATTGCGAAGGACGATTGCCTAGCCCTCTTAGCTGAGGCATAATTTTCTCCGGGTGAGGTCCATGAATGCGAAGGCCATGCAACTGTTCCTGCTGGCAGTAAAGGCTTTATGGACTGCGTCGGGACTATCGGCGCAAGAAAAGCCCTCCCGCTATGACCAGCCGGTTACAGCCTTGCACGTCTATGCGGGTTTGGTTCAGATGCCGACGCTGATCCTCAGCCAATATAGAAAAGGAATTGAACTCCGAATTGATGAACGAAGGTTTTCCATCAGGGTTGACTCCGGACCTTGGTTCAAGGTCACCCATGTGCGTCCTGAGGGAGAAGACCCGATCTCACTTTCTATCCTGCTGGATCACAGCGCGATGGATCTCATGTCGGACGTCGATCGCCAAATCGCAGCCTTGCACCGGATCTGCTCACTGCTCGAGATCACGTTTCTCTCTATGGCTTGAGCTGGGTTTGAAACGATCTCTTGACGACGTAGCGGCTAATAACGAGAAGCTCCTGCAGGAATAGACGCTCTCATCGTTCCGTGGAGATCTGCAAATTTGAAGCAACAGCGTTGCACAAAGCCGCCCGTCGGTCTATCGGACGCCTTGGGATATATAGTCAAGCAGATGGAAGGAGCACCCAGACGGAGGATAGTTCTGGTCGTCTCGGATGGGAATGACCGGGCAGCGTGAGCAAATGGAATGATTTGCCCGCCTATGTTCAAGTTGCTGGTATCGCAGTCTTGGGCATTGCGATACCACTTCGCCGCACGTCCGTTGATAGTTGCCCGCAAATGAAGCATATCCTTTTGGCGCTTTGCTTTCGCCTTGTTCCGTCTGCTCCATTTGCCACAGAATCCTGATGTCGGTGGCGGCTTGCGGTGCTGGCGCACGATGACAGTGCATCCCATTTGCCTAGCTGCCGATGGCGGCTCATGGACGTCACTCAATCGATTCCCTAGACGGTGTGCGCCGGAGGGCGAGAGGAGTTTTTGCATGACGCCTGTGTTTGTGGATAGCACGTACGGGCAGACGAATCTGACTAACAAAGAGTTGTCCCCCTCGGCCAAGTGGAGGGAAGGCGGCATCGTGAAAGACTTCATGATGGGGGCTTCCCCTTGTTGCAGCGCCGGTGAATATGGTGTGACAGGAATACAAACGTTCATCGTAAGTAACGACGGCGTTGTTTATCAGAAGGACTCTTCGGGCATGAGACTCCCCAGAATTCAAGAAAATGGAACTGTTTAACCCTGACCATTCCTGGACTCCCGTCCCCCCTGGAGGAAGAAACACAGAGTCACCGATATCGGAAAAGCCCGCTTTAGTTTCCCGCGCTTTCTGAAGACAAGTGACCCGCGATCGCCGCGCAGGCGATCCTTGCGCCCGCTCCCCCCGATCGGCTTGCCCTTGTAATCGTCGGGGCTCGTATGCACGACAAGGGCGGAGCCGTCCGCGTCGAGTAACGCCTGACGATCGCCTTCACCCTTCATACTCACGAATGAGGAATCGAACTCCACTGTCGCGGTTCCATCGGCGGCGACGTAGAGGTTCGGCAGATCGCCGGAGCCGTTCTCGTCGGCGTTCAGCAAACCATGAACCACCGGCGTCTTCGCGTGCACGTGAGCGCCGGCGTTCTTGAAGCCTGAATCGCTGCAATCGCCTCTTTCGTGAAAGTGCATACCATGCCAGCCGGGTGGCAATCCTTTGGTTTCGATACGGAGCAAGACTCCGTTCGGGGCTCGCGTGACGGTCACCTCACCGATTGAGGCACCGTCTGCCCCTTTAAGGGGGCCGGAGTGAGTTGCCGGACCTTGCGAGAAGCACGGTGAGACCAGTAAAAGCACAGAGACGAGTGGCAGGGATCGTATCGACATCGTTGTTCTACTCAGAAGAAGCACTCTCATGGACGACAGGCCGTGTGTTGGGCACACTGCAAGCTAATGGTACTGAGAAGCTGCTCTCAACAAAAGCCATGAAGCCATCTTGCGTCAGAAATCCTGGTTTGTGCGACGATCTCTGCATCCGTTCCGTTCTAGAGGACTTGGCTGAGAACGGGGTACAGCTTCAGGCACACATACTCCACCAGACACTTGATTCGCGGCTCCTGAGAATCTAATCTTATTAGGTGATGGAAAAGCGAAATACCAAACAGAAAGCTGCAATTCGGGATGCCTTTTTAAGGGCCGGCCGGCCTCTATCGCCCGAGGAGGCCCTCGAGTCTGCGCTTGAACACCATCCGAGCGTCGGTATCGCCACCGTCTACCGAAACATCCAGGCGCTCGTCGAGGACGGATGGCTTCACGCCGTAGATATCCCTGGCCACACCACCCGGTATGAACTCTCCGGCAAAGGACATCACCACCACTTCCAGTGCAACAACTGTGGCAAGGTGTATGATCTCAAAGGTTGCGTCGCGCAGTCGAAGCCCAAGGTTCCGCGGGGGTTCAAGACGACAGGTCACGAGTTCTTTTTCTACGGTAACTGTGCCACCTGCAACGCTCACGCAGCTGCGGGAGCTGATCCAGTATCTCCACGGTCAAGGCCCCAAGGCCTCGAGGCGGGAACAAGAGTTCACCGACCTGATTGCTGCAATGCCGGAAGGGAACTTAATCCGCGTCTTCGATTTTGCTGGAGACGTCGTGCATCCACTAGAACCGAGGCAGACCGACGACTTCCCGTGGCCTCGGCCACGACCGGCAGACGCCGCGATCTTTACAAAAGTTCGCTATCACGGCGCCAATTTTCGCGTTCTCTCAGAGCTAGTCAGCTCTGGAACGGATCAGGTCTGGATCGTTGTCGCCAGTCAGCTCAAGGACAACGCTCTGCTCCTCCGGCAGTTCAAGACCGGCCTATTATTTGCTACGCCGCCCCTGTTACTCTTGTCTGCAATCTTTGGGTATTTCATGGGCCGCCGTGCCTTGGCACCGGTAAGCCAACTCGCCGCCTCCGCACGTTCGATCAGCATTGGCAACCTCTCACGCCGGCTTCCTATCGTCGACACAGGCGACGAAATCCAGTATGTGGCCGAAACCTGTAACGAACCGATAGAACGGCTGGAATCGACTGCAAACGAGGTTTCTCGATTCACCGCAGACGCATCCCACGAGCTCCGCAGCCCCATCTCCTATATCTACACCCTCTCCGAATCTGCCCTTCGCAATCCCAATCTCGATGAAGAAAGCTCCTATGCGTTCAAGGAGATCGTTCGCGAGTGCAGCGAAGCGACGCGCCTGCTGGATGACATCCTAACCCTTGCACGCTTCGACGCGGGGCACGCTGATACGGCGTTCGCGCGCCTGAACCTCGCCGAAGTACTTGTTGACAGCTGCGACAAAGCGCGGCCCTTCGTTGAGATAAAGCATCAGCAGATGAAGATACGCATCACCGAAAGCGCGCCCATATGGGTTCTAGGGGATCTCGCGGGACTGCGAAGGCTCTTTTGGATATTGCTGGACAATGCGATCAAATACACCCCTGCGAGCGGAGGGATCGACGTAACACTGGCAACAGTAGGGAAAGATGCCGTCGTCTCCGTGGCCGATACCGGCATAGGGATCCCGGAAGCGGATCTACCGGCGTATTTCGACGTTTCTATCGCGTCGACAGGGCTCGCAGCATTACCGAAGATGCAGGTCTTGGGCTGTCGATCGCGAAATGGATCTCCGACATCCATCGCGGAGAGCTCTCCGTATCCAGCACCGAAGACCTGGGAACGACAGTCCAAATCTCACTTCGGCATACAACTTGATTCCTGAGTCGTACAACCACCCAACAGAAAACCTAATGCTTCAAGGAGATGTATGTATCGTAAAGCCCTCGCGTTTGCACTCGCAGTTACCAGTAGCCTTTTCGCGCAATCAACGGCCCAATACAAAGTCACGCAGTCCTATGCACTCGGCGGGGATGGTAGTTGGGATTACGTCATTCCCGATCCTTCGAATCACCGGATTTACATCGCGCGTCAGACCCGCATCATGGTCGTCGATGAACGGAGCGGAAAGCTCGTGGGCGAGGTCATGGGTATCAATGGAGCCCACGGCACAGCAATCGCAGCCAAAAGCGGCCACGGCTTCGCCACAGAAGGCAAGGGTGGGTCCGTTGCAATGTTCGATCTGAAGACGCTCAAGGTGCTCGGCCGGACACCCGCCGCAGAAGATGCGGACGCCATTCTTCTCGATGAGCCCTCGAACCGCGTCTTCACGCTCAACGGAGATGCTCATTCCTCCACCGTGATCGACGCCGGCACCGGCAAGCTCATCACCAATATTCCCCTTGGAGGCAAGCCGGAGTATGGCGTCTCTGCCGGGGATGGAAAAGTCTACGCAAACCTCGTCGACACCAATGATATTGTTGAGATCGATGCAAAGAAGGCGATCGTGACGCGGCGCTGGTCGAGCGCTCCCTGCAAGCAGCCCGTGGCCATGGCGATCGACAAGGCGAACCACCGCCTCTTCAGCGGCTGCCGCAGCGGCGTTATGGCAATATCGGATTACTCCGCTGGAAAGATCATCACGACTGTTCCCATCGGCGCAGGGGTAGACGGCGCGGGATATGATCCCTTGAACCATGATGTTTTCGCATCCAACGCGGACGGCACCCTGACCGTGATTCATCAGGACGATGCGGATCAATACCGGGTCACACAAAATCTTAAAACGCCGGCCGGATCCCGCAACATGGGTTTGAATCCGACCAACCATAAGGTGTACGTCGCCTCTGCAAAATTCGGCACCGTCCCTGAGGGTAGTCAGGCAAAGAAGCCGGTTCTCCCTGGCAGCTTCACCTTGTTACAGATCGAAGCTGCTCCATCGGCTCAGTGATAAACGTGCCGGCCGGAAATATAACTGCGGCCGGCATCTTCATCACATTCGTCCCCAAAATCACATTACAGCTCAGCCATGCGAATACTGATCGTCGAAGATGACCCCAAAATGTTGATTCTCCTTCGGGATGCTCTTGAGAAGCAGCTCCATCGCATCTTCCTGGCTTCGAGCGGCACCGAGGGAAGAGACATCGCCCTCAGCCATAAGTTCGAGGCGATCATTCTCGATGCCATGCTGCCAGGCATGGACGGCTTCAGCGTTGCAAGATCGCTCCGCGAGTCCACGGTCTCAACTCCGATCATCATGTTGACGGCGCGGGACGCGACCGGCGATATTGTCCAGGGCCTCGATTCAGGAGTAGACGATTACCTTACCAGGCCATTCACCTTCGCTGAACTCTTTGCTCGTCTCAGAGCTCTCGGCCGCCGGGCCTCAGCCTCGCCCGCTCTGTCGTACCGGCTTGGAGATCTGGAGCTGAACCCGCAAACCCACCTCGCATCGCGGGCAGGCAGAGAGATTATCCTCACCCGCACCGAGTTTCTGTTGCTGGAATTCCTCTTGCGCAATCCCCATGTTGTGCTGCGGAGAGACGCCATCATCGACGCCGTATGGGGATACGAACGCACCGTAGAAAACAGTACGCTCGACGCATTCATGAAGCAGCTTCGCTCAAAGATTTGACGGCGGCTCTGAGACGAAACTCATCCACACAGTCCGCGGGTTCGGTTACAAGATCACGATGGATCGCGAGCGATGACGATAACAATACGCACCCGCCTCACTGTCTGGTACGCCTCCTTGGTGATGACCATCCTCATTCTCCTTGGCTTGGAAGTTATCTTCTCAGCACACTGGGGGCTGCGTCAGGTCGATCAGGAGCTGAGATCGGGCGCCGATGGAGTCATCGCCTTTGTCAAACACAAGTTCGACACCAAGGACGTAGATACCCGGAACGAAGAGCTCAGAGAGCACTCCGCGCTTCTGCCTCGGGGGAAGATGTTCAGGGTGAGCACGCCTGACGGAACAGTCATTTATCAGCCCAAGACGATGACCATTGTTCCACCGATCGCTACGCACTCAGACACACTTCGCGGGAGCGATATCAATATCGAGAACCGCTCTTACCGGACGATCAACAGATTCGCCCCGGTTGGCCCAACAGGATTTCTGGTTCAGGTTGCCGTCGATCAAACCGAATACCAGGAGCTTCTAACCGGTTTGATCTGGATATTGATCGCGAGCGTGCCAATCGCAGGACTGCTGGCGGCCTGTACCGGCAACTGGATGAGCAAACGTGTCCTCGCTCCAATCGATCAGATTACGAAGTCCACGAATTCGATCGGTGCCAAAAGCCTCTCCCGCAGGCTGCCGATTCTGGGAACCGACGATGAGCTGGACCAGCTCACTGCCACCATCAACCGCATGCTCGACAGAATTGCGATCTCCTATGAACGCATTGAGCAGTTCACAGGCGACGCCTCCCACGAACTGCGACGCCCGTTACCTTGATTCGTTCAACGGCTGAATTGCTCCTCATGCGGCACGATAATCCCCCAAAGACGAACCAGGGGCTTATCGATATCCTCGCCGAAAGCAAGTACATGACGACGCTTATCAGCGACCTTCTCGCGCTGGCGCGGCGAGCCGGCGAAACAGGATCTAGTCCGGCAGAGCTCATTGAACTCAATGACCCCGTCGACGCCATACGATGGCGTCGAGATGAAAGGTACAGGAGTCTCCGCATCGGCTATCGCCGAAGCGCGCATTAACAACGACCCTTACAGCGTCGAAACCAACCGCCCGGGGAAAGGCGGATCGAGATCATCACCAAACCGGGGACTCCCCGGATCCACGGCACATTGAACTTCACCTTCCGAGATTCTCTCTTCGATGCGAAGAATTACTTTGCATCGAAACCGTTTGAGCAGAAACGGATCTATGAAGGTTCCGTTACCGGACCTGTCCCGATCGACCACAAGACAACGTTCCTGCTCTCCGGAACGAGGCAGGAAGATAACCTTCAAGCGGTCGTGCGAGCGAATACTCCATCCGGGATTATCTCGCAGAATGTCCCAACCCCCGTTCACAATACCGAGTTCGCCGCGCGGATCGCACATGATTTCTCCCCGACTCACCGCAGTACAACGTCACCGATACCATCTCCAGAACTTTGGCGTCGGCGGGCTGGTGCTTGCGCACACAGGCACAAACGCCCAGGCACGCGAAGATGATCTCATCCTCAATGATCGCTGGATCATCTCTCCAACGTTCTGAAGCTCCAGTTGTTTTACGAGAAGGATTACAACCCCTACGCGTAGTGTAACGAACGCACAAAAGATCAGCGTCGGCGGAGCCTTCGTCAGCGGCGGAGCTCAGGCCGATCTGCTCAACACCGAAAATAATCTAAGATCAACGACATCGTCAACTGGAGTCACAAGCATCATTACGTCAAGTTCGGCGTCAATATTCCCAACCTTAGCCGTCGTGCCTGGGAAGACCACGCAAATCGCCTCGGCACTTCGCAAGCCTTGCCGCCTACGAATCTGGAACACCCTACTCCTTTACGCAACAGGCGGGTGTGGGACGCGCAAAGTTCTGGATGAATGGAATCGGTGCATTCGTTCTGGACCAGATACAGATCGGGCCGAACCTGCAGGTGAACGCGGGCCTGCGCTACGACTGGCAGACTTACTTCAAGTCCGCGCTCTATTTCGCCCCTCGATTCTCCCTTGCCTATTCCACTCCTGATCGCAAGACGATCCTGAGGGCTGGCAGCGGTCTTTTCTTCGACCGTTCGGGTGCGCAGCCAATGGCCGACCTCAAGCGCTACAACGGATCGGCTCTTCGCTCTTTCACTCTGCTCAATCCCACATATCCCACCCCCTATCCCGCGGGCACAGACCTTTCAACACTGCCGACGAATCTCGTTCAGCGCACCGAAGCTACTCGCATTCCTTACTCGCTGAACTTCGGCTTCGGCGTCGAGCGGCAGATTGCAAAAGGTCCCGCAGTAGCTGCGACCTACCGCGGCACCCTCGGCACACATCTCTTCCGCTCCCGCGATGCCAATGCTCCTCTTCCGCCGTTTTACAACAGCGGCCGGCCTGACCCTGACTTCGGGACAATAAGACAGCTCGAGTCAGAGGGCCGACAAATCGGCAATGCTCTGGACCTGACTCTTCAGGGCAAAGTGAGCCGATGGTTTTCCGGCATGGCGCAGTACACCCTCAGTCATACCGAGAACAACACTGGCGGCATCGCCTGGTATCCGGCCAACCAATTCACTCTGGCAGGAGAGCATGGGGGCGCCGATTTTGATCAGCGCCACCGGTTCAACCTGCTCGCAACCTTCAACGAAGATCACTGGCTTAATCTCGGAGCCTCCGTCAAACGCTATTCTGCCCTTCCCTACACTGACACCTCCGGCCACGACAGCTTCCACACCGGATTTCCTCAGCGCCCGGCCAGCCGGTATAAATAGAAATACATTGACAGGCGGAGACACCACGGAACTCGATCTTCGCTGGAGCCACAATCTCTTTGCTTCGACAGGGGGAAAGAAAATCTGGCAGCCTTCTCGCTCGCGATCGATGCATTCAACATCGCGAATCACACGAACTATCTGGCTTACATCGGTAACGGTCAATCGACGTTCTTTGGCCAGCCAACCTGCGGGGCCCGCTCACGACCTGCAAGCTGGAAGCAACAACTTCCACTGCGCTCACGATCGCCTTTTCTCTCGGCGTGCTTGTCGGCCAGGGACATCTTTTCACCCGGTTGCCTGCGCAATCTTTGCTGCAATGCTTCTGTCGCGCAAGCCACAGCTGCGCGCCTTTGCCGGTGGGCTTACTCCGCAAGAGGTCCAGAGCGCATCCTGCTGGGGCTTTTGGGATTCGTTATATGGCCCTCCTGCTGAATCGGCATATCGACCCGTGGCAGCCCTCTTCACCGCTCGAAAGGACCTTGCATCATCGAGACTACCGTCATCAGCATCCGAACACGAGGCGGGTAGTCAGGCTCGGAGCACCTTTGATTTCAATGAATAGAGGGAGCCTAAAGGACAATTTGGAGCCTTTTTGGCGCACTATTTGGTGCTTTGGTTTCGACCGAAGGATCATCTCCCCAACCGCTTCTGGATACCTTGGTCGTGGACAGAACGGATTGCGTGCGCTCCTAGTTCCCTGTTTGTCGCGGATTCCACGAGAGTGCTGGTCTTTCACTTGTATCGGGTAACTCGTCCGACCTCCACGGCGCGGAAAACCTCCGTCAACCCATTTCATGCATAATCCCCATAAAGCTCACGGAGCAAAATTCAACACTGTCCGAGGGAAGCCACTCACATGAGTCGATATCGTACAACCGGCAGCGTCCTTGATCGTCGTCACTTTCTTCGCAGCGCAGGCGCCAGCGTGGCCGCAAGTGTTCTTCTCAGCGCAAGCTCCGAGGTCGAAGCGCCGACCCCGCGGGTGATGCCCGAGAACATCACTCACGCCAGTTCCTTTCGCCCACTCACCGACAGCGAGAAGGTCGCGCGCATCGCATCCAACAGTTATCCGATCCGCTGGATCTTCAAGAACCACGACAATGTCGGCGACAAAGCCACTGTCGCGCAGATGAAGGCGAAGCACGGAGAGATTACCCTGCTGGATTTTCCCGCCTTCACAAAAAAGACCTTCCCAGGTGTCACGAAGATGGACATATGGTCTAGTCTCTTCGGCGACATGGACGACGCAAGCCAGTACGAGCAGATGACCATCACCGGGTACGACGACAAGCAGCGAACGGTCACCGAGTTCAACCCCGCTGCGACCTCCAGTAAGCGCTGGCTCGAGAAGATGGCTGACCTGCAGGCCAAGGAAGGCGTCTATTGCCATCACATCTCCAACAACGCTCCGCGCGACATCTGCGAACTGGACGACACCCGTCGCAAGGCTGGCGTTGAGGTTGCAAAGAAGTGGCTCGACGGGGCGGCGATCATCGGCGCCAAGTCGATGCGCGTCAACAGCGGAGGCCCCCGCATCGCTCCTACGCCGATGCAGAACCCAACCTCCTATCCCAAGAACCCTGAACTCGAACGCTATCTCGACCAGTGCATTCTC
The DNA here is from genome assembly GCF_036877565.1 of Edaphobacter sp. HDX4. Classification (NCBI taxonomy): domain Bacteria; kingdom Pseudomonadati; phylum Acidobacteriota; class Terriglobia; order Terriglobales; family Acidobacteriaceae; genus Edaphobacter; species Edaphobacter sp. HDX4. The sequence goes on along the minus strand of NZ_JAEDXW010000002.1, from coordinate 114,181 downwards.
TCCTTCAAGGAGATGGCTGAGCACGGCGCAAAGGTCGGCGTGAAGGTGACGATCGAGAACCATTGGGGCCTGACGGCAAATCCCATCAACATCCGCATCATCATCGAAGAGGTCAACAATGTCTTCTGCGAAGCCAGCCCCGACTTCTGCAACTGGGAGCACAAGTACCTCCTCTATCACGCGCTGAATGACCTCGCTCCCTACGCTCACACGATCGTGCATGCAAAATTCTGGGACCGCTTTGGTGAGCCTGACGTGCAGCGTGGCGTACGCATCATGCTGAACAACAACTACACCGGCGTCTTCGCGCTCGAGTACGAAGAAGGCCCTTGGGACGGAATCGAGGGCGCAAAGTACCTCTACCAGCAGGTGATGGCTGCTCTCTGATAGCGAGGAGTCGTCCCAACGATCAACGCTTCCTCGTAACCGCTGTAAATCGAACCTACAATCTTGCCTCGCTCATTCGGCTCGCGTCTGCCTGGGCAACGCACGACCCCGCGCACAGCACATGGCGAGAGCACGGCGGAGCTCCTGACGGCGCGCAGTACTCCCCGGTCTCGCCGTGGACCACGTTCACTGAACACAGGCAACATCGTCTGGGAGCGCCCACTTGGCGAAGTTCCGGAGTTGGTCGCGACGGGCACAAGGACACGGGCTCTCACTTCCCCAAGATCAATCCCGTGGTCACCGCGGCGGCCTAATCTTTACCGGCAGCCGCGATCGCAAGATCCACGCCCTGGACTCCGTCACCGGAAAGACGTTATGGGGAACAGAAGTCGATGCCGCACCCGAGGGTATGCGCCATCTGTGAGATCGACGGCCGCGAGTACATCTTTTTTTGCGCCGCAGCGCGAGCCACCACACACACCCACGCCACCCTCGGCCATCCGACGTCGCAGGACGCGATCCGTGGCGCATACATTGCGTTTGCTCTACCGAGACAGCAGTAGCAACAAGTTATAGACGGCATGACAGAGACAGCAGTTTCACTCAGCGCCTCCGCATTGAGGAAGTCTTTCGCCCGTCAAACAGATGGAAGAATTCGACGGAATACGCTTGCTTTTCTCCACTTGGATTCATATTATCCAGCTACTGATTTCCATCTAAGTGACCTGAAAACCAAGCAACAATTGCGGTTTTTGGCCGTCTGTATTGTGTTCCGAATGCCTAAAAGAGCAAGGAAACGTAGATGAGGTGACGGCTGCGAGATGGTGCTTGCTCCTCATCGACATAACCACTCGGGACTGTGCGTCTTAGAGAGTTTCCGGAGGCTATCGATGAGATATAGATGGATTCATTGGGGTCGCTGTGCCGCTGGACTACTTCTGGCCGCCGTTGGAGTCATGCCGCTGTTATCTCAAAACACGACCGCCGACGTCGTCGGTGCTGTGACCGACAGTTCGGGAGCAGTGATACCCGGCGCTTCCGTCGAACTCGTTAATATAGAGACGCAGGAAAAGCGCATCGTGACCTCCGGCCCTGGCGGCGAGTACGCTTTCACGCTGCTCAAACCCAGCCGCTACTCGCTCAAGGTCAGCGCACCCGGCTTTAAGACATTCCAGATCAACTCCTTCTCCATCGCCGCCGGTGACCGTGCACGCGAAGACGCACGCCTCGAAATCGGAGGCACAGGTGAGATCGTCAACGTCGATGCTGCGCCTCCCGCGCTACATACCGATAGCTCCGCCCTCATCACCACTGTCACCGAGAAAGCGACACAGGAGCTTCCTCTCAACGGCCGCAACTTCATCAACCTCGTTCAGGTGATTCCCGGCGCCACCGAAGGTCTCAACAATGCATTGGGCAGCGGCAATCGTCCCGACGACCGCCGACAGACATCTTCGGTCTCCGTCAACGGCCAGGCTGACATGATGAACAACCAGCTTGTCGACGGTATGGACAATAACGAGCGCGTCATCGGTTCCATCGGCGTCCGCCCCTCCGTCGACGCCATCCAGGAAGTCAGCGTCCAGACCAACGTCTTCACCGCCGAGGTCGGCCGTTCCGCGGGCGCCATCGTCAACGTCATCACAAAGTCGGGCGGCAACCAGTTTCACGGCACCGCGTACGAGTTCTTCCGCAACGATGTCCTAAATGCGAATCCCTACAAGTTTGGTGCAAACATTCCGAAACCCAAGTACCGTCAAAATCAGTACGGCGGCAGCTTTGGCGGGCCCATCATCCGGGACAAAACCTTCTTCTTCGCAGATTATGAGGGTCTCGATATCGTTCGCGGTCTGAACCCCACAACAAGCACCGTCCCCACTGTCTTTGAACGCAACAACCCGGGCAACTTCACCGACAACCCGGCGATCAACAAGATCGTTCCGTCCTCAAGCTTCGACAGGATCGGCGTGCAGTACTTAAACCTCTTCCCGCTACCGACCAACAACTCCATCGTCTCCGGCAACTACGTCGGTACACCAAGAAACACGCAATTCAACAAGACCGCAGACGGCCGTCTAGATCATCGCCTTGGTAACGGCGACCTCTTTTATCTTCGTTACACCTACAACGCCGTCGACACCAACATCGGAAGCCTCTTCCCCATCACCAACTCCGCCGCGGGTATGATTTATCCGGGTGGCAATCTCGGCAGCTATCCCGGCCCTGCGGTCACACGCGCACACCAGGCGCAGTTGAATTACATCCACAGTTTCACCCCCACTCTATTGGTCGAATTGAAGGCAGGCTACACCCTGCTCAATAATGCGCAGTATCCGCTCAACTACGGCAACGCCATCAACACGGCAATGGGTCAGCCGAACATGAACGTCGACTCCCGTACTGCCGAGCTCTCTGCTGTGACAATCAATCAGGGAACCGCACCCACCCTCGGCAATCGGCCTCCGATCATCTATCACGAGAACACCTTTCAATACGCAGGCGCCGTCAACTATACTCACGGAAAACAGACCATCAAGCTCGGCGCTGGTCTCATTCGCCGTCAAGATACGGTCACACAGACCGACACAGCGAACGGCAACTGGAGCTTCGCCGACTTCTCGACCCTGCTCACCGGCGACTACATCAACGAAGGCCGCAATTGGATTCTCTACACTCCCCGCAATCGCAGTTGGGAGCCTAGCGTCTTCTTTCAGGATGACATTCGTCTCTCCTCCAGCCTCACGTTGAATCTCGGCATACGTTACGACTTGTTCACGCCCTATACCGAGATCAACAATATTCTCTCGAACTTCGATACCGACCTCAAGCGCATCGTCATCGCTAACCAGGGCGGTATCGACGGACACGGAAATATCCGCACTGATTACAGCAACTTCGCGCCCCGCTTTGGCTTTGCTTATCAGCCCGCTCCCAGAACCGTCATACGCGGCGGCTTCGGCATCACCTTCGCGCCGGAAAACACAACCTCTGGCTCCGCACTCGTCAACCAGCCCTTCACCGCCACGTGGGGAGCTTATACCCCTGCGCAGGCCGTGGCAGCCGGTGGCGCGCAGTACGCCAAGTTCGCTGCTGGCCTTCCAACTCCCTCGCCCAACAGCGCGACCAATCCCAGCGGTACCATTACCGCCGCTCTCGATCCACACTTCAGGTCCACATATATTGAGCAGTTCAACCTCACTGCGGAGCGTGAGTTCTCCGGTTTCGTCGGCAGCCTCTCATACGTGGGACAGCTTGGTCGCCGTCTCGCCTACTATCTCTCCGACTACAACACGCTCGCTCCCACGGCGAGCATCTACGCCAACCCGAATGATACGATCACCAATACCCCGGTCATCTCCAACTCTAACTTCAACTCGCTGCGGCGTTTCGCGGCTGCCGTGCCCAACGTCACCTCGATTCCGTACTATACCAGCAACGGAATCAGCAACTACCACGCCCTACAGGCCGTTCTGAAGCGGCGCTTCAGCAAAGGTCTCGATCTGCAGGTTGGCTACACGTGGGCGCGTCTGCTTGACGATGCGGAGTCCATCAGCAACAACGGAGGCAACGGCTTCGGCACCTACGCCGAACAGATCTCCACGATTGATTACGGCAACGGCAATCTCGACGTACGCCATCGCGTCACTGGCACCTTCAACTACGCCATTCCATTCGGAGAAAGTACACATGGCTTCAAGTCGATCTTCGTGAAGGGATGGCAGGCGAACGGTGTGGTTGTCTGGAACACCGGTATGCCCTACTCCATACGTAACGTGATCAACCGTACCGGAACGCGTCCCAGTGCAGGCACAAGTGATCGTTCCAATATGATCGGCAGCGGCCGCATTTCAAATCCGAGTGTCAATCGGTGGTTTGACGTGAACGACTTCGTCTTCCAAAAGGTTGGTACCATAGCCAACCAGCGCCGCAATCAGTTGTTCGCTCCGGGTCTGCAGCGAGTCGACCTGTCTTTGTTCAAGACCTTCGACATCACCGAACGCATAAAGTTTGAATTCCGCGCCGAATCTTTCAATGTCCTCAACACCACACAATTCGGCGCTCCCAACGCCACACTCCAACTCAACCCCTGCACGGCCGCCGCGCCCTGCAGCGGCAGCTATCCCGTCGCTGGCTTTCAGCCGATCTCATCCTTTGGAACGATTACCACCACCACCAACTCTTACAACCCACGTCTCATCCAGTTTGCGGGGAGAATAAAGTTTTAAGACCCGGACGCTCTTAAAATGACGGGGTCTCCAGACGGAGGCCCTTAGTTATGCCCCTCGCACCTGGGTCCCCTTCCTGCTCGTCCATGAAGGAACATGGCGCTCAACCCAAGAAGCTTGGCAAAGGCTTTAGGCCTTTCCGAGCGCCAGTATCGAGTGATCCCCCAGGAATTTGCAGGGAGTCGCTGGCGTTGCGGCGTGGGTGGCCGATCAGATTCTATGACAGTAGGCGTGTGTCACCGGGAGGTATTCGCGTACATGAGAATCGGTCCGCGGTCCGCGGCCATCGGTCTTCGGACTTCGGACTAGCTGGAGAGGATCTTCTCAGTCCGGCAGCAGGTCAATGAATCCAAAGCCGTCGCGTTCTACCAATTCACCCGTCCTAACCGCGAGTTCGCGCGCAAAGACAGGCGACTCGATCACAAACGTATGAAACTCGCCGTTTTCTCCGCAAGGGTCGATACTGGGCGGAAGCGCGCAGAGCAGGTCACCGTCCCAGTCACGTCCAGCAAACGAAGACCCGAGCTTCGACTGATCGACACAGGTAATTTTGGCTTTCACGCCAGCGGCGATCATCTCGCGGCTGAGCTGCCCGGTAGGTATCCCCCACACAGGGAAGAGTGGTTCGAGGCCACTCTCTTCAAGCTGCTTGACGCGGTAGGCGCGAATGTCTTCAAGAAACAAATCTCCGAACGCAATCGCGTCGAAACGCTCTTCATGCGCTCGAGCGAGCACCGCGCTCAAGCGTGCCTCATATTCCAGGTTGGTGCAGGGCCAGGGTAATTCAACGCTCCAGAGCGGCAGCCCGACAGCTTCGGCCTGCTCGTGCACCAAAGCCCTCCCAACGGCATGCATGGCCACGCGATCGGCCGCAGAATTGAAGGTCGTGAACAGAGCGGCTACATGGATGTCCGGCTGCTGCTTCAAAAGATGCAGAGCCCATGCGCTGTCTTTCCCGCTACTCCATGACAGCAAAACTTTCTTCAAAACGGGCTCTCTATCAGTTTACGTGCGGACACCTCGACGGCCGTTTCCATTGGGCGCCAATGGATACCAAGGATCTCATGGAAGCTTACTCCGTGCAGGACCTCGGCCACGATCTCTGCGCTCTGTGCGATGGTCATGCCGCCACGGTTGAAGAACAGGTTGCCGTCCGCGAATGCGTCACTGCCGCTGCGGACAGCCTGAAGCTGAGACCCCCACGGATATTGCTCCAGCCGGCTTTGTTCCGCGAGGCTGCGCTCCAGGTTGAAGCCACAAGGCGCAATGATGAGGTACTCCGGATCGAATTCCAGCAGTTTGTTGCCGTCTACAGCTATCGAGTACTCGCCCTTGCGGCCCAGCACGGGTTCGCCATTCGCGGTTTCTATCAGCTCTGGAGCCCAGTTCGCCATCACGAACACGGGATCAGTCCACTCAATCATGCCAACGGACTTCCGAGAAAAACGCGCCGTCTTCTCGGCCACCACCTGAAGCCTCCTCTGTTCACGACGAACAAGATCTTCGCGGCGCTCCTCGACGCCGAGAGCCCGCGCGACCAGTCGGATGCTGTGGAAGATGCCCTCAACGGAAGAAGTTGACAAGGCGATCTGTCGCGTCTCCAGAGCGCACGCGCCTGTTCGCTCTACATCAGCACCGGTCACGACACAGACATCGCAGTGCATCTGCTTGATGACGAGATCTGGCTGCAGCGCACGAATCAGATCTGCGTGGATCTGGTAGAGCGGATCACCGGCACGGAGACGGCGCCGGACTTCAGCATCTGTCTCGCCGCTTGAGACAGATACATCGAACGCCGGATCGCTGCAGCACGGAAGTCGCCGCACCCGCGTGATGGATGTCGTGTCTGTGTGCGAAGGTGAGCCACGGATAGAATATAGCCCTGCGATCAGACCTACAATCAGGGGTTTCACTGTGGATTCTAAGGCCCTCTGGCCCAATTCGCTGTAAGCGATGCTTGGCTGGAACGATAAAGACAAGTAGCTAATATTTCGACTCAGATTGCGAGCGAGCCCAGAGTGATTGCTCGGGCAGTTTGCCGCTGCTTCGTCAGGATGGCTGGGTCGAAGTGGGCGATATGTGCAGCGGATGAGTATTCATTTGACAATCGGACGGTCGGAAGGTATCCATCTGATATCTCCCCGGACAGAACTTTCATGGGTTTACACGTTGCCTTTCGGCGGCTTTAGGTGCCCGATTGAGCGAGACGCTGGACAGCATCTGTTGTGAGGGCCCCGCGCGACTTCGATGGCACTTTTATCGCGGTCTCCGGTTTATGCGATCTATCACTCAGGCCATTTCTTTATATCCTAATAATCAAGAGAGGAAGTTGCTATGAGACCCAAATTTGCGTTTGCCGACGGAGATAACTCCATTGGCCGTATTCTTCTTGCCGCCACCCTACTCTGCCTTCCAGCCCTGCGGCCGATGATGGCCCAGACAACCTGCAAATTCGAAGACCTCGGAACGTTGGGAGGAGACACAAGCATGGGCCACGCGATCAACAATAACGGCCAAGTGGTTGGGGTGACGAGCTTAGGCGTGCCGTACGATCCCCAGTCGATGTTTGGATTTCTCTATAGCAACGGACAGATGACCGTCCTCCGAACCCTGGGTGGACCCTATAGCAATGGCCTTGCGATTAACGACTATGGACAGATGGTCGGGGCGGCGGCGACGGAGACGGCGCAGAAGGGGACGCCCGTCGTCTTCGAGACGAACAACACTTGGAATCTCACCTTCCCTCCCCATCGACCCGGGGAAGGCGGTGCAGGGCAAGCGAATGGGATCAACAATAATTTTCACATCGTGGGAGCTGCGCAGGTAAAGAATCTGTCTGTTCACGCCATCCTGTGGGGGAAAGATTTGAAGGTCATAGACCTCGGCACTTTTGGCGGAAACACCAGCACGGCGAACGGCCTCAACAATCGCCACCAGGTAGTGGGGGCAGCGGACCTGGCAAGCGGAGTGAGCCATGCGTTTTTGTACGACAGCAAGACGAAGTCCATGACGGATCTGGGCACCCTTGGGGGAAACTCCAGCTCTGCCAGCGCCATCAACGACAACGGAGACATCGTGGGCACCGCCCAGAAGAAAAACGGACAGAAGCATGGCTTTATCTACACCGGAGGAAAGATGTGGGACCTGGGCACGCTGGGTGGCAACTTCAGCGAGGCACTGGGGATCAACAGTACCGGCCAGATCGTCGGTGACTCGACGACCTCGGACGGAGAGCAGCATGCGTTTCTCTTCGTCGACGGAGTGATGACGGATCTGGGCAAGTTCGGAGCGGACGGGATCTTTAACGCTGGGACAGGAATCAACGACAACGGCCAGGTAGTCGGCTATGCGCAGGTGGCCACAGGCGTGACGCATGCCGTAATCTGCACGTTGCAAGGAGAAGAGCGGTAAGAATAGAGCAAGAGTGCTCACGAATATAAAATTGTTATCAATTGGATAAACCGGAGAAGCGGCCTAATCGGCGGTATTTTGTCACAAAAATGCTACAAAGGAATGTGATCATCAGCAGAGTGGGCAAGGGGCTGATCCGCGAGGAATCAGCCTGATGTATATAGGCTTTCAGCGCCTATATACATCAGGTTTACCGCTTGGAATCAATGGTGCTGCCATAAGGGGGTGCCTGCGATTCGCAGAGAGACCGTCAGCGGAGTCAGCAGCGGAATATGGGGGCGTAGTTTCCGACGAAGAAGCGCTAGTTCTCTGGCTGATTCCTGCGCAACTCTTCGGAGAGAAGGATGGCATCTGCTATCTCGCGCATCGACTTCCTCCTTTGTCTGCTTTCACGGTGCATCATCTGGTACGCGCCGTCTTCTGAGAGCGCAAGATCTCTCTGCAGAATGCTCTTTGCTTTATCGACCGCCTTGCGCGTCTCCAGGCGATTGGCAAGCTGCGAGTTCTCCGATTCAAGGCGCGCACGTTCAATCTCAGCGCCTACAAGATATCCCAGCGTAGAAAGCAAACGGACCTCGTTGGTGCCGTGCTTATAGGAGAGGCGATGCTGCAGGGTAATAACTCCGACAACTCTGCCCGCGCAAATAATCGGCGTGCAGAGCATCGCCTCAAAGTGGTCTTCGGGAATATTCTTGAACGCCTTGAAGCGCACATCGTTGGAGGCGCCGGAGGCTAAAGCAACTGGTTGCCGGTGCTTCGCCACCCACCCAGTGACTCCCTGCCCGATCGGAAGTCCGACGTTATCCACCAGGTCAGCATGCGGATTCTTCGACGCGCGCATGACGAGGTTGTCCCCTTCAAGCACGTAAATAAAGCAGGAATCGCACGGAATCATGCTCGAAATGAATATGACGATGCGATCCAGAACCAGATGCAGCGAATCGGCCGCCGCAATACGGCTGCTGATCTCGTGGAGAAAATCTATCTGTTGCAGACCATCACGAAATCCTGCCATCGTCGGCGTGGAAAGAGCGACACGCCGAACACCGGGCGCCTCACTGCTGTCTTCACCCACGAGCAGATCTTCTCCTCCCGAAGACAATCCTTTAATTTTCTTGTCTCTCTTCTCGTCAAGTAAACGCTGAGCGTACTGAGCCGCCTCATTGACAAGAAAACCCATCTTCGGGCGCGAGGGCTCAAAGTCCGGCTGTATGCCGTAGTGTGCGAGCTCCTCTGATGTAGTCGGACCGATCGAAAGAACCACAATCGAGCGTAATGACTCCGTAAGTTGGGCAACCATCCCCATGCGCTCAGCCACCTGGAATAGATGGATAACCTGTACGGCCGTCATAAAGAGCACAACGTTGATCTCGCCTGCAGCCAACGCCGTGACGCAATCCTGCATCGGCTGTAGCTCTTCAGGAAGAGCCCACTGATAAACAGGAACTTTGAGGAGCTGCGCCGTGCAGTCGCTCAATTCTGTCAGAAACTCCGGGTTCGAAGCTCCATATTCCTGGACGGCAACACGCATCTCCGCCAGCGATGCGCCGAAGGTCTCGCGAATCACGCTCATCAGCTCGCGCCAGGTACTTGGTTCGTCGGAGATGGCATGTACGGGGACTTTCAGCTCACGCAAAGCGGTAGACGGCTTTGCCCCTCGCGCAGCGATCTTCACGCGACGAAGCGCATCAAGAAACTCTTCCCGATCAAAGTGAAGCTGAACGATATCAAGCAGAGCACGCACGCCGACTCCCGTGAGGAAGACGACCAGGTCAAACTCGCCTGCGATGAGTCGGGCAGCAAACTGCAGGGCCTCGTCGTTAGACTCCAGGCCCACCTCGCGCATTGACGGCACAACCAGCGCTTCTCCGCCATAGGTGCGGATGAGCTTTTCTACCTCCTTCGCTCGGCGCGATTCGAGCGAAAGTACGCGAAGTCCTTTGAAGCTCGCGTGCGCCAAGCTTCCTCCTGTAGAGAGTGAACTAGAGATGCAGCCTGCCTGGCTAGTGAAACAGCAATCGAAAAGACAGCCTAAAATTGACAGGAGACAACTTGATTCTAATCTCTCTCCAGAAGTGAGCAAGAGTAAAGGTGCGATCAAACTAAAAGACGAGGCGCGCCGTAAGAATAAGACTGTGGTTGTAACTGTGGTAGTGCGAAGTAGCGATCTGGAACCCGCTTCCTACTACTAGCCCCAGCCTGTCCTTCGGATCGCTGCGAAGCTTGATCTTGCTGACGATAACTCCCGGCGTCAGAAAGACCTGGTTTTTTCCATCGTTTGGGCCGCCATGATAGTAGCTGGCATTAGCTTCCAGCTCAGGCCAGAAGTATTTACCCACCTTGCGTTGCGCCGCCGTATTCCATGAGATCGTTCTGCCAATCGTATTCACCGAGCTTGTAGGCAGAATGCCTCCCACCGCGGACTGGACGTCAAATTTTCCGAAGCCTTTGCCGCCGATAACAGTCGGCGTGATTGTCGAAACTGCCGTACCGTTTTTATAACTGCCGGTAGGCACCGAGAACGCCATCTGCACTGCGGTTGAGTAGTTTCCTCCCTCATTCGCTGCGAACATCCGGTACTTACCCACAAACGAGACATCACCGGCTCCATCTTTGACCGTTGGCGAATTGTGCTGAATATAGGACGGAAGGTTGATGTCGAACTCTGTCCTCGCGAACGGGATTAAATTCACTCCCTTTCCGTTGTCATAGTTCCAGGTCTCTGCGTGTGTCGACGTGTACTGATGCACAAAGTCAACCCGGGCGAGCTGCACAATCACCGACGAAGGCGAGATAACAGGAACCGGCCATCCCGGTTGTCGCGCAGAGGTTGCGCGTACGCGATCCTCCCATGCTTTGAAAATTGCTCTGTGCAATTGCTATCTGGCTGCCTAAAGACAAAATAAGACAAAACTTCACCACTGACCGGAACATGTCGTTCTCCTGTAGGTATCTTCAGCAGGCTTCCGTACGCAGAGTCAGCCACCGAGTGCGGCTTCAGATGAAGTGCGGGTTCTGTTTGCTTTGTGCCGGCATCTGCCGGAGACAAACAGTTGGTGCACGAACGCCTGATCTGCGAAAGAAGGATCGACTGGCGGCAACAGCGCATTCACAATGGGTGCATGCAGGCCTCTTGCCGTGTTCCATGACACGTCCAGGTGTCAAAACTATGAAGGGATGTCCGTATCCTGCCATGCACTCGGTCCGGACTGCAAGAGGTTTTCTGCAGTCAGAATTTTCTACTTGCAGAAAACGAAGAAACTACAGATACTGTTCCTACAACGCCACCGACGCGTTGTTTACAGCGGCTACGTACCTCCTGTCGTGCGACAGCCTGCTCTCAGAATCCTAAGACATTTCAGATGCTCCTTGAAGAGCCGTACCTGATCGCGGATCTATGCTCCGCGACGCTCTTTCACATACGCCTTTCTGCCGCTGTGCAGATTGATTCGCCGGCGTACTTCTCTGGTTCGATAAGAACTAACGAGCAGAAAGCAATCTTGAGGAGTCGGAGAATGAGCAGCAGCATCACCAATTCGGCCGAGTTCAGCACGGAGCAAAAGGAGTACCTGAAGGGGTTCTTTGCAGGTATAGCAGGACGCGGCTTTACACTTCCCTTCGTTGGGCACACAGCCGACGGACTGATTACAGCGGATCCGAAGTCGCAGGCTATCAATCAGGCGGATACCGAGCCGACATGGTTTGGTACACCGGCTTCTGAGCTCTCGCGTGAAGAGTTGTGGAAGTACGAACAGAATCCGCTCGACATTTGGGACAAAATTCTGCAGTACAGCAATCAGGATCGTTTTCCCAATGACGAGGACCGCTTTCGGCTGAAGTACTTTGGTCTGTTTCACGTCGCGCCTGCACAGGATTCGTTCATGTTGCGGCTTCGTATGCCCGGCGGAGTGCTCAACTCGCATCAGATGCGAGGGCTTGCCTGCATCGCAGAACAATACGGCCTTGGTCGCGCAGATTTGACGACGCGCAGCAACATGCAGCTGCGTGGCTTTGCGCCTCGTCACATCGTCAGTGTGTTGCAGGAGATTCAGGCTCTTGGGTTGACCTCAAAGGGGACGGGCGCCGACAACATCCGCAATATTACGGCATCTCCCATCTCTGGACTTGATCCGCTGGAGTTGATCGATGTCTCACCATTAGCCCAGGCGATGCAGAGCTACATCACCAATACGCGCGTTATGTACGATCTTCCGCGCAAGTTCAACATCGCCTTTGACAATGGCGGCACCATCTCGACGCTGGCAGACACAAACGACATAGGCTTTCTCGCGGTGCGCGTCCCCGAAGGACGCAGCATCCCCGCAGGGATCTACTTCCGCGTGATGCTGTGCGGCATCACCGGTCATCGCCAATTTGCCAGCGATTGCGGTCTGCTCCTTCGTCCCGAAGAGACGGTTGCGGTTGCAGCCGCAATGATTCGAGTCTTCGTTCAGCACGGCGATCGGTCGAATCGCAAGACGGCGCGGTTGAAATATCTCCTCGATCAGTGGGGAGTCGAGCGATTTCTTGAAGGAACGCAAAAAGTGCTTGCCTTCCCACTTATCCGCGTTCCTCTTGATGAGTGCGAACCGCGCAGAGCGATTAACCGCAAGGCTCATCTCGGTACACATCAACAGTCACAGCTTGGTCTGTACTATGTCGGAATTTCTGTGCCCGTTGGACATCTGCGCGCCGACAAGATGCGAGCCATCGCAGGCATCGCCGAGCGCTTTGGGACGGGACAACTACGGCTAACCGTATGGCAGAACCTCATCATTCCCAACATCGCCCAGAAAGATCTTGAAGGCGTTATCCAGGCCCTGCACAAGGCTGGCCTCAGTGAGACTGCAGGAACAGTCCTTAGCGGCACTGTTGCATGTACCGGCAACAAAGGCTGCCGATTTGCGGCTGCTGACACAAAGTCGCACGCGGTAGCTCTGGCAAACCACCTGGACGAGCGCTTTCCAATGATCGACCAGCCCGTCAATCTTCACGTCACCGGATGCAGCCATTCTTGCGCGCAGCACTACATCGGTGACATTGGTCTGATGGGGGTTAAGGTCGGCGGTGAAGAGGGCTACCAAGTGGTCATCGGCGGCGGATCGGACAGCGATCAGGAAGTTGCAAGAGAGCTAATCTCCGCTGCTCGCTTCACCGATCTTTCTCCTAAACTCGATGCGTTGTTTCATGCCTACACGATTCGCAGGAACGCAGATGAAAGTTTTCTCGAGTTCACACGGCGTCACGATATCCGAACGCTTCAACATCTCTGCGAACAGGAGCAGGCGTGATATGCAAACCGTCCCATTCATTCCCGACAATGCGCCATTTACGCCGGAGCAAAGGAACTGGCTGAACGGATTGCTCGCAGGGCTGTTCTCGCAAGCTGTGCCTGCAGTCATTCCGGCCGCAGAGGCCACCCGTTCGCTCAAGATAGCTGTTCTTTACGCATCGCAATCAGGAACAGCCGAGGGCATTGCGCGCAAGCTGGTCAAGGAGCTTAAGTCGAAGGGACACGTCGCGAGCCTCAACTCGCTCGAAGGCTATACGCCCGCCGCTCTACTTGCGGAACGGTATGCCATCATCGTCGCCAGCACCTATGGTGAAGGAGAGCCGCCTGAATCGGCCCGTCCTTTTTATGATCAGCTTTGTCTTCAGCACTTCCCTTGTGCCGAGAATCTCTCTTACGCTGTCCTGGCCCTCGGCGACTCAAACTATGAACACTTCTGCAAGTTTGGAATCGACCTCGACAAGAAGCTTGCTTCACTTGCCGGAACGCGAATCTGCGACCGTGTAGACTGCGGTGTTGATCTGGACGCCGCTCTCGCACAATGGAAAGAGAATCTTCACACAGCCATTGAAGAGATTGCATCCCCCAAAGCAAGGTTCAGCGAAATCTCCGGATCGGTCTCCTCGCCTTCTACGGCTGCTGTTAAATCTCCCGCCAGCGCACACACACGCGAAAACCCCTACAACGCATCAGTGGTAGAAAAGCGTCAGCTCAACAGTGAAACCTCATCGAAGCAGACACTTCATATCGCGCTGGATATCAGCGAATCCGATGTGCAATACGAGGCCGGCGATGCCTGTGGAATTATCGCAGAAAATGATCCCCAACTCGTAGGCGAGATCCTTCACGCGCTGCGATTCGACGGCTCAATCGAGGTGCGGCTTCCTAAAGATGGCACCAAGTCGCTCAAGAACGCTTTGTCCGGTCATCTCCAGATCACGCGCCTGACCCGCAAAATGGTGGAGTCCTACGCCACCATCGGAAACTGTCGTCAACTATTCGATCTCCTGTCCCCTGCGCAGCAACCACTCTTCGATAGCTACGTATACGACCGCGGGCTGATTGATCTTATTCTGGATTATCCAGATGTCGTTCATGAACCCGCAGATCTAATCGCTATGCTGCCACGGCTCGCACCGCGGCTGTACTCCATCTCCTCCAGCCCCTCGGCGCACAGCGGGCAGATACACACCACAGTATCTGTGGTTCGTTACCGCTCGCACAATCGAGACCGTGGCGGCGTGTGCTCCACACTGATCGCTGATCGCAAGAACGCCGGCGAATCGCTGCCTGTCTATATTCATCCGAACGAGCGCTTCCGTCTTCCATCCGACGGCCTGCAGCCGATGATCATGATTGGTCCGGGTACGGGCATCGCTCCCTTCCGCTCCTTCCTGCATGAGCGTAGAGCTCTCGGACATACAGGACGCAACTGGCTCTTCTTCGGAGAGCGCTCGGCAGCAACCGACTTCCTCTACCGTGAAGAGCTTGAGTCTATGCACAAGGACGGCCATCTATCCCAGCTCGGTCTCGCGTTCTCCCGCGATCAGGAGGACAAGGTCTACGTACAGGACCGCATGCGCAAACAGGCAGCGGAACTCTTTCAATGGGTTGAGGATGGTGCAAGCGTCTATGTCTGCGGCGATGCATCGCGCATGGCCAAAGATGTAGATGCGGCCTTGCACGAGATCGTCCGTACGCAAGGCTGCATGACCGATGAGGCGGCTGGCGAATATATCACTCAACTGAAGGATCAGCACCGATACCACCGCGACGTTTACTAAGTCCGTATTGCACGGAGAGATCAGAGCCATGTCCCTACCACTTCACGAGATCGCAAGTACAGGCTCACAGCCGCTATTAGTGCGCCTGACTGAAAATGGTCTGAGCATCGGCCCTTCACATGACGCTGCTCCCTTTGCGCCGCCTTCCCTGATCCCTGCACGTTCGTTACAGCCGGGCGAGCAGTACCGTTTTCACTTCGACATGACAAAGTGCGTTGGATGCCGGTCCTGCGAGATCGCATGCAACGAACAGAATGGCAACCCTGCAAGCATTCGCTGGCGGCGCGTCGGAGAGATCGAAGGCGGAACATGGCCCGATACAAGCCGACATTACCTGTCGATGGGATGCAATCATTGCCTGTCTGCAGATTGTCTGCGCGGCTGTCCTGTAAACGCCTACACCAAGGACCCTGTCACAGGTATCGTTCTTCATTCGGCAGAGGCCTGCATCGGCTGCCAGTACTGCGTGTGGAACTGTCCTTACTCCGTGCCGCAGTTCAATGCTGAGCGCGGTATCGTAGGCAAGTGCGATATGTGTCATGGGCGTCTGACTGCCGGACTTGAGCCAGCATGCGTAAACTCCTGCCCTGAAAACGCGATTGAGATTGAGATTGTCGATCAGTTGAGCTGGCATTGCGATCACGCGACTGCAGATGCGCCCGGCATGCCCAACTCGGGGCAAACGCTCTCCACAACCAGAATCACGTTGCCGGAGAAGGCCGCCGCTTCCCTAGAAAAGGTAGACATCGAGACGCTGCGCGTTGAACATCCGCACTGGTCTCTCGTATGGATGACCTCGCTCATACAGCTCTCTGTCGGCGTCCTGGTAGCTGCAGTCGCTACAGGCAGCGCAGGCCCTGTCCTGACAGCGCTGATTCTTTTACTTACGGCCTTTACCCTCAACATCTCTGTACTCCATCTCGGTCGTCCGGCCTATGCGTGGCGGGCCCTCAAGATGTGGAGACGCTCCTGGCTTTCACGTGAGGTCTTGCTCTTTGGCCTCTTCTTCGTTTCCCTGACAATCTCCACTGCTCTTACATGGCTTCACGCTCTGAATTCCCTTCCTGTATCCCCCCGCGTCATTGTCTTCGCAGGAGTAGTTACATCCCTTCTGGGTATTGCAGGCATTATCGCTAGTGCTCGCATCTATCTCGTCCCGGCACGGCCTGCGTGGAACATGCAACATACTCCGATCGATTTCCTCCTCAGCTCCGCCGTCCTGGGCTCTATTTCTCTGTCTGCTCTTGGTCATCTCGCTTCTGCCATCACTCGTTGGCACCTGTTTCAATCTCTGACTATGCGGTGTACTGATTCTTATCCCGCTTCACCAACAATTGCTATCTGCTGTGCCTTATGGATGCTCAATCACATACTCCGCGCCGTCATCCTGCATCGATCCGATGTCTATGAGCGTAAGGCAGCGGCAGCGCTTCTCAATACGGATCGCCTGCGCGGAACCTTTCTGGTGAGCTTCGCATTTCTTAGTTTGGCACTCTTCTTTGCCCTTACCGGACAGTCTCTACTCGCGGTGCCGACTGCGCTCGCGGCCATCATCTCCTCCCGCTATCTCTTCTTCGTCTCCGTTGTTCCTCTGAACATGGCGCTTACCTTTATCCGGCAGGTGCATGCATGAGCAACCCTTTGACGAAACAACTCAAGCGCCTGCTCGGCATCGACACATTGCAAGAGAAGTATGCCTACGCACAAGACCCGATCTATGGCTACATCTCAGAGTCGCGAGTTGCCGATCGCTGGGTGAAGACGACGTGTGGCTACTGCTCCGTAGGCTGCGGCATGCTCCTCGGCGTTCGAGACAACAAGGCGGTGGCTGTAAGGGGCGATCCAGATCACCCCGTCAACCTCGGCAAGCTCTGTCCTAAAGGTCTGTCCGAGCATCACATTCTCTCGGCCCCCGGTAGAGCGAAACAGCCCTTATTACGCAAGAACGGCGGACTCGTACCTGTCTCATGGGACGAAGCTCTGAATACGATGGTCTCGCGCATCCGGGATATTCAGGCGCGTCACGGCGATGAATCGCTCGGCGTCATCGGCACCGGGCAGCTCCTTACGGAGGAGTGCTACACGCTTGGCAAGCTCGTGCAACTCGGCTTCAGAACCCGCAACAACGATGGCAATACAACGTTGTGCATGGCGTCCGCTGTCTCTGGCTACAAACTCTCTTTCGGGTCCGATGGGCCACCCGGCTCCTATACCGACATGGAGAACGCCGATGTCATCATCCTGATAGGCGCGAACATTGCTGACAACCACCCTATCCTCTGTCATCGCGTCGACCGTACATCTCCCGGCGTCAAGCCGCGTCAGCTGATCGTCGTCGATCCGCGCGTGACAAAGACCGCGATGATGGCCGACATCCATCTCGCAGTCAAGCCGCGTTCAGACATTGCCCTGCTTAATGGCATCGCACACATCCTCATTCGTGAAGACCTCATCGACCACGATTACATCGCTCAACACACCACTGGCTTTCAAGAGCTAGTTGATCAAGTAGCAGCCTTCACTCCGGAGCATGTAGCGTCGATCACTGGTCTTGCGGAAGAACAGATTCTTGAAGTAGCGTTGATGTACGGTCGTGCCTCTGCCGCCTTCATCGGATGGACCATGGGCGTCAATCACTCCACGCAAGGCGCTGTCACCGTCACAGCTATCAACAACCTTGCGCTCATCACCGGAAACATCGGCCGCACCGGCGCCGCTCCCTTCTCCATCACCGGCCAGTGCAACGCGATGGGCACACGAGAGACAGGATTCACGGCTTCACTCCCCGGCTATCGCAAGTATGAAAACGGGGAGGACCGCGAAGCTCTGGCACGCATCTGGAACATCGAGAGTGACCGCATCCCATCGGCGCGCGGCCTTGCGTATCCAGACATCATTGAAGGTGCCGTGCAGGGGCGCATCAAGGCACTGTGGTTCATCGCAACCAATCCGGCCGTGTCCTTTCCCAACTACAAGTTGCTGGAGCACGCACTGCGCTCCGTCGAGTTTCTCATCGTACAGGATGGATTCCATCCGACGCCGACATCCGAGTTCGCGCACCTTGTTTTACCCGCGGCAATATGGGGAGAGAAAGAGGGTACGTACACCAACTCCGAACGGCGGGTCTCAAAGGTTAACCCAGCAGTTCTTCCTCCCGGAGAGGCAAAGTCTGATTTTCAAATCTTTCTCGAAATTGCCAAGCGCCTGGGAGTCGGCGATGAGCTCTACCCCGACTGGGCTTCCACACACGATGCCTTCCTCGAATGGCAGCGCGTCTCAGCTGGCCGTATGTGCGACTATTCAACATTCACCTGGCAACAAATAGAAGACGCCGGAGGAGTGCAATGGGGAGGCGCCTCACTCTATCGTGATGGCATCTTTCCCACGCCCGATGGGCGAGCTCGTCTTCACGTCGTCCCCTGCGATTCGTTTGTCGAGCAGCCCGATATCGACTTCGACTTCATCCTTAACACTGGACGTACTGTCGAGCACTGGCACACGCGCACCAAGACCGCAGAGGTCGCACAGCTTAATGACATGGTACCGAACGCATGGCTTGAGATGAATCCCCTGGACGCAAAGCGGCTCGATCTCAAGCCGCATGATCGCGTCACCATCAGGAGCCGGCGTGGCGCCGTCACCGATGTCGAGCTCCGCATCACCGGTATCGTCGCACCCGGTCAGGTTTTCATGCCCTTCCACTTCTCCGAATCCAACTCGAACATCGTCACTCTTGGTGCGTTCGATCCCATATCGAGAGAACCTAACTTCAAACAATGCGCTGTCCGAGTTGAACGAACAGGGCTTCGTGACCGCACAACCTCGTCGAACAGACGCAGATAAATCACCCACAACCAAACCACCTGAGGGAGAACACCCATGGCAAGTTTGAGGAGTTTTTTGAGGTCTGGACATCCGCCCACCCTTTTCAGTGCATTTCTCTACTTCGACTTCTCCTTTGCCGTCTGGGTTCTCAACGGTGCGATGGGCCCGTTCATCTCCGATCAGTTCCACCTCACGCCTGCACAGATCGGCCTGATGGTATCGGTCCCCACATTAGCAGGAGCACTCATGCGTTTCCCGCTCGGTGTGCTGTCTCAATACATCGGCAGAAAGAATGCCGCCATTGTAGAAATGTCCACCATCGTACTTGCGTTGGCCTATGGCTTCTTCTTTGTGCGCACATTCCGCGATGTACTCGCTATGGGAGTGCTCCTTGGTATAGCCGGTGCGAGTTTTGGCGTCGCACTCTCTCTGGGCTCGGGCTGGTTTCCCAAGGAGCATAAAGGACTCGCCATGGGCATCGCAGGCGCCGGCAACAGCGGAACTGCACTCGCTGCACTCTTTGCGCCGCGGCTTGCACAACACTTCGGCTGGCACACGGTCTATGGATTCGCCGCAATTGTCATGCTGCTCCCACTTGTCGTCATGATCGTGTTTGCAAAGGAACCACCTGACATAGAGCATCAGACCCTTCGTCAACACCTCTCATGTTTGTGGGAGAAAGATGGATGGGCGTTCAACATGATCTATATCATTACCTTTGGCGCCTTCCTCGGCCTCGCGACCTTTCTACCCTCGTTCTATTACTCGCAGTTTCACGTCTCAAAGATTCAGGCTGGTTCGCTGACCGTACTTGCGACACTTACGGGCTCACTCACTCGAGTACTTGGTGGATACCTCGCTGATAGGTTTGGTGGCATCAGCACCCTTACTGGGGTCTTTTTGATGGTCATCGTCGGACTTCTCGGATTCCTTGCAACTCCATCCATTACTGCGACAACTCTTCTCTTCATGCTCTGCTTTGCCGCCCTTGGAGCAGGCAATGGCGCAACCTTCCAGTTGGTTCCGCTGCGCTGGCCCCTGACAACCGCCGTCGCCGGTGGCATGATCGGCGAGATCGGCGCTCTCGGCGGAGGCATCCTACCCAATCTCCTCGGCCAGGCAAAACAACATACAGGTGCGTACGCGAGCGGTTTTGTGATGTATGCGGTCTTGGCGTTCTCCGTCTTCATCATGATGCATATCGTGTCGCGTCGCTGGACAAAGACCTGGGCAGGTGTCGGAGGACGTGCTCTCCAATCGCCTGCGAGCTTTGGGGCAATAGGCTTGGACGCTGTCTCCGACGACACAATCCCTGCGCTCGAGGCCTAGACAAACCGTCGAGGATCCACTTGTGAAAGGCATGAATCAGCCGAAATGACTCAATAGGTGCATTGCCCTGTACGCAACAATTGAGCATTCCGGTGTCTAGTAGTGAACGTATTTGCGGCAATCGGCGCTCGGACTACCTTGCAGACTTTACAGTGCTTGACTTGCAGCGGGTCCAACGGTTCCGTGAACAAATTCCTCAAAAACGGCGATGTGCCGTAACTCTGCTCTCGGGGCTCTTCACAAAAGCGCACGACGCATTTGCCTAATGCCAAAGTTTCGCCAGAAGTCATCCGTATCGAGAGAGAGGAAAACTGTTGTCAAAGCCGAAAATTGCCGTTTGCGGTCGAGCCCAGGCGTCGCATAAAAGCAATCTCTCTGGATGGATAACCTGAAGTACTGGCTTGGCTAATCATGATCGGCTCTGCATCGTGATGATGGTCGTGGAACGAACCGGGCCCGGCTCCCGTGTTCTCCCCGGAACTCCGGCGGCGGCGCTGTCGAGGGCCTCTGTTCAGGTTGCACGGGAGCTGTAATTGTTGAACTCGTGGGAAGCTCGTACAGGCGGCCACCAAGACCGCTCCAAGAATTGCCGTTTCCCAAACTCGAAATTGCATCTTCATCACACCTTAAGCACCGATTTCTCCCAGCCACTCTGATCGTTATCCTGCAGTGGTATTCGGATCGGTGGCTACCCAGTAGCGAGAGATCGACGCACGGGAAGTTACCGCGAGCGCCGAGTAAAATTGTTTAGGCTTCGCATGAATGCCTGGGAATGGCGGTCATCATAACGTTTTAAAGGGGATTTCCTGGTTGTGCCAACGGTACTCTTTTAGATAGGGATCGATGAGGAGATCGCCTTTGCTGAAGCGGGGGCATCTTTTCTCATGGGTAATATCGAGAGTGAGGAACGAAATCATCTGCCCGATGGACTTGCTGGCGAGCTCAGGCAGTGGAAGCTGGAATGCTCCCATCTCTTGGATGCCCCTGTCACGAGTGCAATCTTAACGGAAAGTCTATTCATTGTTCTGCCCCTTAACTTTCCTGTTGTTCGTGCTGATTTGCACCTTTATTGTTAGTGCTTGTCCATCCTGAAGTGGCTATGACAATTTATCCACACGAGCTGAGTCTCGCTATTCGCAGGGATCAATTGGCTTTGGGTTTCAACTGCCGCCTTCATCGCCCTTACTGCCTTCTGGAACCGCTCGTATTCCATGGAGCGCCGAGCGCTATCCATCAAGGCTTGGTCGTAGACCAGCGTGTAAGCCAGTACGCATGAGCATTGCAGGCAGCATGACCGCGGGCGCCAGCTGCACCTTCGTAGCGATGCAATCGCACAAGTGACCGGGAGCTTCGCGCACTGGTCAGGCGAACGATGACCCGCGTGTTTCTCCCAGCCTCGGACATAGCGGAACGCGAACGTCGCGATCTAAACGTACCCCAATAAAGCCTAGGCATTTGTCGTTCCATATTTAGATGCCAAAGACCAACATCACAACGGCAAATCCGACAGGTTCCTTGTCCTCGCAGATCGTGGACTTCGCTTTACAAACTTAGATTCATAAAGAGCGGGAGACACTATCGCCCGAAGACGCTTCTTCAACTGGGAAGGTGCAGGAGGAGGAACGAGCCTGTTACGAAACTCAGCGATCGTTGTTTAGCGGGACAGGATCACTGACGAAAAGCCGACTTGTCAGGACTGATCCATATTTTTGCGATAGTCCAGACCTTGTGCGGGGCTTCGTTCCTGAGGATCGCTCTGATTGTTCAATAGAGATTGAGTACCGCCAGAGCCGTCGGGTGCGCGCCATGCCAGTCTTCGGGCGCAGTCAAACAAGCCCAAGCTTTGGCTGTGGGTTCTTTCGAGAAGACGCCTAGATTCGAGAGGGCGAACCAACGTCCCGGCTGGTCAGCATGAGTGGCGAGCACCGGAATCAGACTTCGGTCGCGAGGGAATCCCTTTGCATCCTCTACCCAGGCATCCGCTTCGCGACGGAAGATCGAAGATCCTCCCTTCGCATGCGCGTTCCGAGGGCTCCGCGAGGCGGCGACCCAAATTTCCTCGGGATTGCCAGGATGAATGGCAAGGCCATAGAGATAGGGCGCTGCTTCCAGACCCTTGCCGGAGTAGACCCAGGTCTCTCCGCCGTCTGGGCTTTCGGCGAAGGACCTTCCCGGCTTGAGTACTGCATCGCCGAGGGCCGCGTAGAGCCTCCGCGGAGCAAGGGGATGGGTGAGCAGCACGTGTGTATCGATGGGACTATTGGGCAACCGATCCTTGAAAGTATTCCCATTATCGTGGGAGCGAATCATGGCGCCGGCCTCGATGGCCAGGTGCATGCCACCGTCGCTGGTGTGGGCGATGCACTGGACGTGGTGAGTCCGCGGTCGTGGAGGAAAGGACCAGCTGACGCGGGAAGGCAGATCGAGAACGGACACGAGTTCGAACGTCTCCCCATCATCGGTTGAACGGTATAAGCGGCTCGGCTCCGTGCCGACCCACACAGCATGCCGGCCAGATACCTGAGGAACGGGATCGACCGAAACGAAAGTCGTCTCGCGCTGTTCAATCGCTCCGGCGGTCGGCCCTTCGAAGAAGCCCTGTGGAGTTCCGATAGGCAGCCATGTTTCACCCGCATCCGTACTGCGCCAAAGCCCCCGGTTGTAGGTGGCGCAATATACTCGCGCGGCCTCTTTGGGATCTATGGCGAACGCCATCGGCTGAAGGCCGGGAAGCACCGGCACTGGACCGCTGCCTGCATCCGAATCGAATCTATAGACTCCGCCGGTAAGTCCGATCAGCAATCTGATCATCGTACAACCTCGGTGCCCGTCAACCCGGTCTTCAATGTAAATGTTGCGCGTATTCGGCTTGCATGCCTCACCATTGCCGAGTCGCTACAATCTCCATAGAGGACGGCTTGAAGTCAATGATCTTGATGTGAAGAACGACTTGAAAGTTCCGGTTCAGCCAGTCCGGTCCAAGCTGCGCCCGAAGCGATTTGACATAGTCCGGTCTGCACAGAAACTCCGCAGCAGCAAGCGTCCCGTGGCCTCCGAGTCCTGCCACACTTACCATTGGTGCGGCGTCATTCTTGGCAATCAGGCGGGTGATGATCGCGTAATCGTCGGTATCGTGAAGGTCATCGGAAGCATGCAGTTCCCATCCCTTATCGGGATGATCACGGTCCTTGATCCAGTTCCGTCCACGGCGAACAAAGGGCAGGTTCTTGGTCATGTCCCTCGTGATGGGATTATTCGCGCCGCCGATCAAGACGGCTGAATGCTCCCGCATCTCGCTGAAGGAGATGTCGTTCGGAAAGCGCTCATCGAAATCCTTGCCGTAGCGCGTCAGCATACGCGCTATCTCTGTCGTAGCTGCAACATCCGCCAGCGCGACAAAGCTGTCTGGCGCAGGGTAGAGCCCCGTAGAAGCGAAGCTCTGTTCAGGCTTAAGGGGAGGAAAGAATTCCATGCCCTCTGAAGACTGCTGTTCGGCTTCCGTCTTGCTTAGGTACTCATCGATCTCGCGCTCACCCATTCGATATACAGCATTGCTACCTATGGAGATCAGGACTGGCCTGGGATCGGCCAGCATAGGTGCCCAGAACTGTCGAACTGGATCGCTCGTACGGCGGGTATACCAAATTCCCGCGAGCCCGACGATCAATAAAATCGGCGCCAAAAGAAGTATGAGCGGTCTGGACAGACGAGATGATCTGCGCAATTGATCAGCCACGCTTTCGACCGGGGCATCCTCGAGGCTCGGGATGGGACTCGACGATCTCAAGGGACTGCTCTCAGCCGACGGACTAGAGGCGAGTAGTGACAGAGATGCATCTTGCTCCAGCGGAGGCGGTGCAACTACTTCGCTAGACCAGAGAAAGGTGGCTCGATACGAGCCTGACGGAACATCAATCTTCACACATGGAGGACCGGGAAGGGCTTGATAGTAGAGCGCTAATCTCTTCCGCAAATCCGCAGCACGGATTCGAACCACTGGATCGTCGCCAGGCTCATAGTCTGGCCTGCGTCCGAAAACCTCTTTGCCGATGACGCGTTCGCGCAGCAGTCCCAGTTCGCCCGCCAGAGTGTGCTCAACGATATAGCGCAGAAGCTGTTGACACTGTGTTGTGGACCGGAGCGGCTGGCTTAACAGTAACTCTTCCAGAGCTCTCCACACCTCCTGCTGCTGCTCAACATTCAAGGAATGCTGGTCATCGATGACATCGTGAAGATTGGTCCGCGTTCGCAGCACGCAGGTATGTTACCCCCCTACTACTCTACTGGTCAATCCAAAGAATGAATAACTTAGATCGGAATACCTGTCAGAGAGCTGTAGTGAACCTTGTCGACTTTAGTTTTGCAGGCGTTTAGTCGTTGGGGTCAGAAGCCACCCCACATCCGTGCACTTTACGTGTCACAGACACACTCGGGCACAGAATCGGTACTTCACAGAAAGGAACTGCCAGTTGGCTTTCACTTGTTCTACCCGTCGATTGTTGCCTGTCTTCTGCCTCTGCGTGGCCACGTCTCTTCACTCCCTCTCGACCCAGCAAGTGCTCACCCGCGGAGACGCGACCGTCATGATAGAGCCCTACGCTCCCAATATTGTCCGGGTCAGCCTGAGTCTGCGCCATGACGACGCGGTCGCCGCTCCCGGGTATGGCATCACAGCCCGATCTTCAATGGAGGGGTGGAAGAGCTCACGTACAGAGAACGCCGACACACTCCGTTCCATTGACCTGCAGGTCAGTGTCACCTCCTCGCCGAGAGCGAGCGGTTCGGGTCACCATGATGGCGGAGAAATCGGTCGCTTCTTCAGCGGGTCCACGCCCGGGGTCGGCATCCACATTGCCAAAGGTGATGGCACGCATCTGCTGGACCTGCAGGGTTGGCAGATGGCGGTTCCAAACTACAAAGATGGAACTGCATGGCTGAACAACGACCGCCGGCCGGCGGACCCCCCGTTCTTCACCGTGGGAGCTACGTTTTCCGCCGCCCCAGATGAGCATGATTACGGTCTGGGACAAAACCAGGAAGGCTACCTCGATCGACGAGGCCATGTGCTGCGCTGTGCACACGACTACAACGCGCCAGGAGGCCAAAGCGTTTGCGTACCGTTCATGGTGACGAATCAGGGGTATGCGCTGCTGTGGGACAACCCTTCACGGACCACAGTGAGCCTCGGCTTCAACGGCCAGAACACCTTCCAGAGCGAGGTCGGCCGCGTGTCAGTTTCTTCGTCATCACGGGTAAGAGCTACGATGATTTTTATCGCGGTTACCGTCTGCTGACTGGCGACACGCCGATGCTGCCAAAAAGCGCTTACGGCTTCATCCAAAGCAAGCAGCGATATAGCTCGCAGGAAGACTTGATGGAGGTGGCGAAGGGATATCGCGATCGGCACCTGCCTATCGATGATCTCGTCATAGATTGGTTCACTTACACGAAGATGGGCCAGATGGACATGGACCCCACGGCCTGGCCCGACCCGGTGGGCATGCTTCGCGAGCTCCATGCAATGAACTATCACGTCATGATCAGCGTGTGGCCACGCTTCGTGCCGGGAAGCCGTTTCTTCAACACCATCCAGGCCCATGGCTGGTTCGAACACCTTGCCGATGGCACGCCGACCAACGGATTGCCATACGACCGTGCCGGGAGCGACATCGACACGACCAATCCCGACGCGGCGATGTGGTACTGGAACATCGTCAAGGAGAACTACGTTACAAAGGGTTTCGACGCGTTCTGGGCCGATGAAACTGAGCCCGATCTACCGCCAAACGGTAGCTACTTCAAGATCGGCCCTGGCACTGAGTACTTCAATGTTTATCCCCTGTTTCATACGGCCGCCTTCTATAAGGGGATGCGGCAGGATATTAAGGAGCGTGCGCTGGTTCTGGCGCGTGATAGCTACCTCGGCGCACAGCATAACGGCGCCATCTTCTGGAGTTCGGATATCTCGCCCACATGGGATGTGCTGAAACGGCAGGTGCCTACCGGCATCAACTTCGTCGCTTCTGGCATGCCCTACTGGTCCACTGACATTGGCGGATGGCAAGGGTTACCGGCGAGGCACAAACCTGAGCATCCCCCATTGCTCGACCCAAGCGACGCCCGAGATGTGGTTGGCGGCTACGATGACTACCCTGAACTTTACACGCGCTGGTTCGAGTACGGAGCCTTTCAACCTAATTTCCGCACGCACGGCACACGACCACACAACGAGGTGTGGAGTTACGGAAAACAGGCGCAGCCTATTCTCGAGAAGTACCTCCGCCTGCGCTATCAATTAATGCCTTACATCTATTCTCTGGGATGGCAGGCGCATCAGAGCGGCGCGCCATTCATGCGCGGGCTCTTCATGGACTTCGGCAACGACCCCAAAGCTGTAAATATCCGTAACGAGTATATGTTCGGCCCGGCGTTTCTGGTCGCCCCCATGGTCGAACAGGGCATGACTACGCGGAGCGTGTACCTGCCTGCCGGCGCGGACTGGTACAACTTCTGGACGAACGAACGTCTGCATGGCGGCCAGAGCATCACGGCGCTGGCACCGATCGATACGATTCCGCTGTTCGTGCGTGCAGGCTCGATCGTGCCCATGGGTGCGCCTATCGAGAGCACGAATCAGAAGCAGGTGATCGAGAAGCTACGCGTCTATCCCGGCGCGGATGGCAACTTCATGTTGTATAGCGACGACGGACGCACATACGCATATGAACAGGGGACCTTTCAGACCACCGAAATTCGCTGGAACGATGCTGAGAAGAAACTGACGCACACCGGGGCATCTGCATGGACGGCCCCCGACTCTTCAGTCGTGGAGGTTGTGCGCCGATGAGTCCCCGCTTCCGCTACGAGAAACGTGCTTCGCCAACACGCGCAGGATAAGCTCGCCTCTTTTTCACAGCAACTCCTTCGCCGACCGAAGGCCACCTATCACCATCACGATCCACCCAATTGTTGTGAGGACCACATGACACAAACTTATCAACCATCTTTCCACCGTAGCCGCATCCTTGCAGCTGCCGTCATCATGGCACTTGCTGCCCTGGGAACTTCAGGTCGCCTCTGCGCTCAGACCACTGCGAGCATCTCCGGTACGGTGGAAGATGCTACAGGAGCCGTCGTTCCCGGCGCACAGGTGACCTTGACGAACACCGAAACGACGGAAACCCGTACACTCCAGAGCAACCAGGCCGGATACTTTACCTTTGCGGGCATTGTTCCCGGCACCTATAAGGTGGACATCAGCGCGAAAGGATTCCGGCGCTTCGAAGCGCCAAGCATCGCCGTCAACGGAGGCGACTACCGA
Organism: Edaphobacter sp. HDX4; assembly: GCF_036877565.1. NCBI lineage: Bacteria > Pseudomonadati > Acidobacteriota > Terriglobia > Terriglobales > Acidobacteriaceae > Edaphobacter > Edaphobacter sp. HDX4. Next base: position 86,608 of record NZ_JAEDXW010000002.1, on the reverse strand, counting down.
TCGGTTCCAAACCTCAAGCTCGAAACTGGAACTGCAAGCGAACAAGTGACCGTTTCGACCTACGCCGATGCACTTGCGCCGCAAGACTCCGGGGAGCGCTCCTCGCTGCTTACGACAAAGGACATCGAGCGCCTGCCGCTGGTTAGCCGCAATGCCAGCGAACTGCTGAAAGTGCTCCCGGGTGTCACTACCACAGCGAACGGCGCCGGGAACGGTACAAGCTTCGACTTTACCGACACGGGCAGCACCGGTTCGACAGTTGGCGTCGGCCTGAACACGAACGGCGCACCCTATCGCGGCGGCACCGCGTACCTGCTTGATGGTGCCAACATCATCGATCCGGGTTGCTCCTGCTGGTCGATCGCCACAGTCAATCCGGACATGACCCAAGAGGTCAAGGTTCAGAGCTCCAACTTTGGAGCCGACGCACCCCAGGGGCCAGTTGTCATCAACGTGACCAGCCGCGCCGGTGGGGCTAACTATCATGGACAGGTCTATTACTACGTCCGTAATTCTGCGCTGAACGCGAACACTTACCAGAATAACCAGAACAACCAGTCAAAGCCTTACGCGAGCTATAACTATCCCGGCATCAGCATTGGTGGCCCGATCCAGATTCCGCACACCAACATTGGTAAGAACCATCAACTGCTCTTTTGGGCTGGCTTCGAAGACTTTCGCCAAACTCTGCCTTCCGCGCAGCCCGTGACCTCGTTTGTTCCGAGCACGGCGATGCGTAATGGCAACTTTAGCCTGATAGATCCAGAGAACGCCGCGCTATGCGCCCACAGTACAGGATCCAATGATTTCTGCAAACCCTTGACAGGAGGCTTTGCCCCGGACGGTACTCCGCTCTCTGGAACGCAGGTTCCCACCCAATACCTAGACTCCAATGCCCTCGCGTTGCTTAAGCTCTTCCCGGCGGCCAACACGAATCCCTCCGGCAACGCGAGCGGTTACAACTACTACTTCCAGCCCAGCAACGTCCACAACGGGTATGTCTACCGTGGCCGAGTCGACTATAACCCCAACAGCACGAACAAGGTGTTCGTTAGCTATCAGCATGGCGCAGACTCCGAGACGAACCCGGTTCACATCTACTACACCCCAGCAAATGCTGTGCTCTACCCGGGTGGCCCCTTAATCAGCACGCAGGTCGCAAACGTCCTCGCTGGCAACTTCATTCACGTCTTCAACGCTTCCACAACAAACGAGATCCGGGTCGCGCGCGGTTGGACATCAAATCCATACACGGCTCAGAATCTGGCTGCAATCCAAAAATCCACCGTTGGTTACACCTACAACACTATTTACAATTCGGCGTCGACGATCGTGCCGTCCATCAATTCGGCTGGCGCTCGGACGCTGCCGGACATCTCGCAACCGGATCTGTTTGCGCAGAGCGGCAGCTTTCCATCCAATAAGACCTCGCTGACGATCTCCGACGACTTCACAGCGGTTTATCGTACGCATACATTCAAGGTCGGCGGCTATTTCAATAGGTCGGGGAATGCTCAAGGAACATACGGATATCCGAATGGCTCCTTCAGCTTCGGTGGCACTCCTTTGCCCGATCAGATCACAGGTAAGCAGATTGGTACCAACAACCCATTGGCGAACTACCTGATGGGAATCTCTAGCGGATTCACACAGGCGAACGTCAACCCCACGCAGGATCTCTTTTATCACACCGCTGCGGGCTATTTTCTTGACAACTGGAAAGCGACATCGCATCTCACCCTGAATCTGGGACTCCGAGTCGAGCATATCGGCCGTTGGCAGGACAGCTCGGGCATCGGCGTTGCCGTCTGGGAAGCCAATCGTTATGCCACCGATCTTGCGGCTAACAAAGCCTATCCCGGCGTCTACTGGAAGGCCCTTGATGGGACACTGCCGAACGGTGGTGCTCCCGTACAAACTCTTCTGCTTGAACCCCGTCTGGGCCTTGCCTATGATGTCCATGGAAACGGCAAAACGGTCGTCCGCGGCGGATGGGCAAGTTATCGCTGGAACGATGTCATCAACGGCGCTTCGGGCGCTTTGACCACCGCACAAGGCACCCGTACCTTCAACACGAATTCGGGTAATGCCATTACGTTCGCACAAATCAGTGCACTGTCTTCCAACGCAGCTAATTTAGGTTCGCTGGCGTCCAGCGTCACCGCCCTCGATCCGGGTGACGACAAGCTGGGGAATAGCTATGCATACAACCTCACGATTTCACAGCAGCTGCCCGATAACATGCTGCTTGAAGTCGCCTATGTAGGCAATAACACTCAGAACATCTTGCTCGGGGGACAAAGCGACGCCGTGGGCATTGGCGGAGCACAGCTAATCAACCAGAATAAAATCCCGCTTGGTGGCTTGTTCCAGCGCGATCCGGTCACCGGTGCGGCTGCTCCAGCCGATCCCGAGAGCGTTCCTAATATCGTCGATTACTATCCCTACTACAAGGGCTACGGAACCAGCTCACTCTCCGTGCTCTCGCATGGTGGATACTCCAACTACAACGGTGCGCAGGTAAGCGTGGCCAAGCAGCGTGGCCGCATTACTTTCATGGTCAACTACACGTACAGCAAGTCCCTGGGCATTCTGTCCTCGACACTGGACGCTTTCAACATCCGCAATAACTACGGCGTACTCTCGATCGATCGCCCGCATGTCGTCAACACGTCGTATGCCTTCGACCTGGGACGTCCGGTACGTAATGCGCTGCTCGGCGGTGTTGTGAACGGGTGGACGCTGTCCGGCATCACGCAGTGGCAGGCGGGCGGTAACATGCAGGCCAATGTCAGCCAGAATCTCGGCCTGACAATCAACAACACTGCGACAGGCCGCCAGATCACTTCGAACACATACTATGGGACACCTGCGCAGACGATTCTTCCTATCACGACCTGCAACCCGAACTCGAATCTGGCTACATATCAACATATCAACCTGAGCTGCATCACGGCGCCGCAGGTCGGGCAGACGGGTCTCCGTCAACTGCCTTACCTTTCGCTTGCATCCTACTTCGACTCAGACCTTGGCCTTTATAAGACGTTCCACGTTCATGACAGCCAAAACATCGAGGTGCGTGGACAAGCTCTCAACTTCCTCAATCATCCATTGCCGGGTTATAGCAGCGGCAGCCTGGTGCAACCCGTCTTCAACACCACCGACAACCGCACATTCACTCCCGCCAAATCACCTGTGGGTCGTGGCGTCACTGACACAAAGTTCACCCAGCGCACGCTTCTGCTGGCCATAAAGTACGTCTTCTAACCTTCGCTCCTAACCGGCATGCAGGCTCTCATAAGGGGCCTGCACACGCTCATCGTTAATTCAGCGGCAAAGGCCCTTCGTGCATAAGATATTCATATTCGCGGCTATTTCCGTTCTCTTTACATCGACTGCGCTGGCCCAAACAAGCCCTCGGCTGCCGTGGCAGGACCCCCGTGTACCCCCCGAGAATCGGATCACAGACCTGCTTAGCCGTATGTCGCTTGACGACAAAATCAGTGTCCTAAACTCCAACTCCACGGCACCTGCAATCGGCTTTATGGGAGCTAGCCAATCTGAAGGCCTCCACGGTCTTGCAGAGGGCGGTCCTGGGCATTGGGAAGGCAAGAATCAGCCTATCATTCCGACGACGACCTTTCCGCAATCCCACGGCTTGGGCCAAACCTGGGATCCTGATCTGATTCGGCAGATGGCCCGCGTGGAAGCCTATGAGGCGCGCTACACCTATTCACGCTACCACCGGCTCGGTCTCATCATCCGTTCTCCCAATGCAGACCTGAGCCGCGATCCGCGCTGGGGACGCACTGAGGAGAGCTTCGGAGAAGATCCTTTTCTGGTGGGCACTATGGCAACGGCGGTCACGCGAGGGCTTCAGGGTGATGATCCTCACTACTGGATGTCCGTTTCGCTGCTAAAACACTTCCTTGCAAATAGCAATGAGAACGGGCGCGACGGATCATCTTCGGATTTCGACGAGAGGCTCTTCCACGAGTATTACTCGGTACCATTTCGCATGGCGATTGAAGAGGGTCACGCCGGTGGTATGATGGCCAGCTACAACGCGTGGAACGGTACGCCCATGACCGTGAATCCCGTGCTGCGCGAGGTAGTACGTAAGCAATGGGGATTCGACGGTATCCTCTGCACAGATGGCGGCGCTATGACAAACCTGGTGAAATTTCATCGCGCCTTTGCCACTTTACCCCAAGCTGCTGCTGCGACCATCAAGAACTCTGTCTCCGAATTCCTCGATGACTACCAGCAACCTGTGCGCGACGCACTGAAACAAGGCATTCTCACTGAACACGACATCGACGACGTTCTGCGCGGGCCCTATCGCATCATGCTGCGCCTGGGCTTGATGGACATCCCCTCGCAGAACCCCATGGCGCGCATTGGCATCGATGACGTGGCCAAAGGCGATCCATGGACCTGGACGGAGAATAAGGCACTCGTGCGCAAAGTGACTGACGAGAGCATCGTGCTATTGAAAAACGATGGCGGCATGCTACCACTCGATGCCGGTAAGTTAGAAAGTTTGGCAGTCATCGGGCCACTAGCCGATAAGGTGGAGCTTGACTGGTACAGTGGCACGCCGCCTTATGTCGTGACTCCCCTCGCCGGCATCCGTGCACGAGCTGGCGCCAGCGTCCACGTCATGTACTCCGACGGCAAAGACGAGAAAGCAGCAGCGACCATCGCGGCGCGGGCTGATATTGCAATCGTCATCGTTGGTAACAACCCCACCTGCGGTGCAGGATGGATGATCTGCCCAACGCCTTCCGATGGTAAAGAGGCTGTTGATCGCAAGACGCTCACCTTGGAGCAGGAGTCCCTTGTCAAAGCTGTGCTCGCGGTTAATCCGCACACAGTGGCGGTCCTGCAAGTCAGCTTTCCGTACACCACCACGTGGACACAAGAGCACGCACCAGCCATCTTGGAGATGGCTCACAACAGTCAAGAGCAGGGCAATGGACTCGCGGATGTTCTCTTTGGTGATTACAATCCAGCCGGCCGTCTTGGGCAGACCTGGGTACGCAACATGAATCAGCTACCCCCCATGATGGATTACAACATTCGCCACGGCCGCATGTATATGTATCTCGACTCGCGTCCACTCTATGCTTTTGGCTTTGGACTCAGCTACACGAGCTTCAGCTACAAGAATTTGCGTCTTTCCGGAACGGAAGTCTCCGCAAACGGAAAACTCATTGCGACGGTCGACGTAAAAAACACCGGATTACGCGAAGGGGATGAGGTGGTTCAGCTCTACATCGCGCATCTGAACTCGAAGGTCGAGCGTCCCCGACAGGAACTGAAGGCATTTCGACGCGTTCATCTCGCAGCGGGCGAAACCCGTGCTATCGAACTTCAGGTGCCCATACAGAGCCTCGCCTACTGGAACACGGCTGCGCGTCGGTTTACAGTGGAGGCGGACCGCATCCAGGTACGGGTAGGTGGCTCCAGCGACTCGTTACCCTTAAAGGCAGATGCGACCGTCTCGGAGCAGTAAGGCCCTTGGCGATGGAAAGTACCTGCATCTTCGCATGGGTACTTAGCAGCAAACGGAGTCGGAAACCGGAGGGTAGTTTTGAGGTCTCGCTTTTTCCTCACAATGATCATAATCAGCAGCGTCGTCTCCATCGCGGCGCAAGAGAAACCTGCACCACGGCCCTGGATGAGTCCCCAGCTATCTCCGGATCAAAGAGCCGATCTAGTCGTCCGCCAGCTCACACTGTCGGAGAAGATTCAGCTGGTGCACGGAATAGGATGGGGACCCCTGAGGCCCGGCGACCCAGTTCCTCCTGATAACAATGGAGGTGCCGGTGAAGTGCAGGGCATCCGACGTCTCGGTATCCCTTCGCTGCAACAAGCTGACTCGGCTGTCGGCGTCAGAATGGCAGCCGCACAGAGCCGGTATGCCACCCTGCTGCCAAGTGTGCTCGGCGCTGCGGCGAGTTGGGATGTCAAGGCGGCGCACCTCTATGGAGATGTCATCGGCCGCGAACTTCGTGCGCAGGGCTACAACCAGTCAATCGGCGGGGGCGTTAATCTGGCTCGCGATCCACGCAATGGCCGTCTCTTTGAATACCCCGGTGAAGACCCCTTGCTCGCGGGTGTCACCGTCGGTCACGTCATCCAGGGTATACAGGCAAATAAAATCATGGCCGACATCAAGCATTATGCGTTCAACGATCAGGAGACGGGTCGCACAGTCGTTGACGTGCACATATCCAAACAGGCGGCGCATGAAAGTGATCTCCTCGCCTTCGAATTAGGTATACGCATTGGGCAACCTTCAAGCGTCATGTGCTCTTACAACAAGGTCGAGGGAGATTGGTCCTGCGAAAACAAATGGCTGCTGAACGATGTGCTCAAGGGCGAGTGGAAGTTTTCCGGCTTCGTCGTCTCTGACTGGGAAGCTACACACTCCACTACGAAGGCGGCACTCGCTGGTCTCGACATGGAGATGCCCGGAGCGCAGTTCTTCGGTACCCCGCTTGAAGACGCCGTGCATAGGGGCAAGGTGCCTCAGGCGCGGCTGGATGACATGGTGCACCGGTTGTTGCGATCGATGTTTGCGGCTGGCGTCATTGACCATCCATCCTCGCCGCGACAGGTCGTCGATCCCTTCCGCGGAAGGGATGATGCACAGCATATCGAGGAAGAGAGCATTGTTCTACTCAAGAACGACCGCGGCGCTCTACCACTGCTTGCAGACAGCTTGCACCGCATCGTGGTAATCGGCGCACACGCTGATGTCGGCGTACTCTCGGGGGGCGGCTCCGCGCAAGTCGACGCGCCGGGTGGCAATGCAATCTCACCCGACAAGCCCACGAAGTGGGGCGAGGCTGTCTACTTCCCGTCCTCCCCTCTACGCTGCATTCGACAGCATGCACCAAACGCCCAAGTAAGCTTCGATGCAGGCACAGATCTGGCCGCAGCGGTACAGGCGGCCAGGGGCGCGGATATTGTGCTTGTCTTCGCCGATCAATATATGAGCGAAGGCGGCGACGCACCGACTCTCGCGCTACCGGGGAATCAGAACGCTTTGATCGCGGCTGTCGCGAAGGCAAACCCGCACACATTTGTTGTCTTGGAGACGGGCAATCCCGTCTCAATGCCTTGGCTTGACGACGTGCAAGGCGTGCTGGAGGCTTGGTATCCGGGCATCGGCGGCGGACAGGCCATCGCCAACGTGCTTTTTGGCACCGTGAATCCATCTGGCAAATTGCCAATCACTTTCCCGCGCAGCGAAAAAGATCTACCGCATCCCCGGATTTTTGGCATGACCTACAACACCCCCGCAAACGGCGGTCTGCCCGAGCATTGGGTATCGGAAGAGAAAACCGCTAGCTTCCCAGCCGACTACACCGAGGGTGTTCGCTTCGGCTATAAATGGTTTCAATCCGAGCACAAGCAACCCCTTTTCCCGTTTGGCTTTGGGCTCAGTTATACACACTTCACATATGACGATCTTCAGATTGACAGCGACAAGAAGCAGGTTCATTTCCGCGTGCGAAACGATGGACAGCGGTCCGGCACCGAGGTCGCGCAAGCTTATGTGCAACTGCCTCCCTCCTCAGGAGAAAAGTTCATGCGGCTTTCCGGTTGGGGAAGGGTCACACTCGCACCGGGCGCTTCGCAGCAAGTCACAGTACAGCTTGAGCCTCTTGCTCTTGCCTCATGGGATGAGCCTGCGGAAAGATGGAACTGGATACACGGTGACTACAGGGTAAAGGTAGGACGATCCTCCGCAGACATCGCTTTGAGCGGGCATCTAATGATGCAATGAGGCTCGCGATCATAGTCTTCACCCCGTTCAACGTGCACAGCACCTCTCGAAGGAGATATCAATAAGTTCAGGTTATCTGTCCCGGCGATCGATGGTAAAGCAGGGTGTCTTGCCGCGGCTGCCACGACGTCGCCCCTCGCCACACTTCTCCGCGCGCAGACTGGAACCTCCACTGGCAACCAGATAATGAACGGTAAATACAGCCCGACGTGGGAGTCGTTGAAGCAATGGCGTATGCCTGAGTGGTTTTCGGGATGCGAAGTTCGGCATATGGGCCCATTGGAGCGCCCAATGTGTGCCCGAGCAGGGCGATTGGTACGCACGCAATATGTACAAAGGCAGCCCGCAATACGAATATCACTGCAGGACCGAAAATACACTCACTGAGATCCACCAATTTCGGATGGCTAAAGCCTGGGACTCGCGGCCGTCTCGGAGGCCCGCGCCAGGGCTTGGGTGTCGATATACTCCCGGATCTTCGTCACCTTGCCATTTCGAACGGTGATGGCGAAGACCCAGTCGTCCTTGAACGTCCTATTCGTGGCTTTGATTTTTCCCGTAGCGACGCCGACGACCAGAACTCGGTCTCCCTGCGCCACGAATTCGAGGGGCTTTGGGTATGTCATTTCCACCTCTTCGGACGCCTTCTGAAGCACATCCGCCAATCCCGCGTGCCCGCGGTACGTGCCGGCCAGCGGCCAGTCCTCGCCAGGAATGATCCACTCAATATCTTCGGCGACCAACGGCAGCAGACGTTGCTTGGCGCCGCTGCCCATGGCTGCAAAGAAATCCTTCACAATCTGAACATTTTCTTCGATGCTCATCGAAATCTCGCCTCCCTACATCAAGTGCGTCCGATCTAATCGGACGTTTCGGAACCATCCTTCTCGGGCCAAATCACATGGTCGCAGATCGATTACTGCTGCTTCTTGAACAAATCCTGGAAGATGAGCTGACCCCAAGTGCGGCCGCGTGCGTGCACCAGGGCGCCGCCCTCGTTGAACTTTCCCAGCTTGACGGGCGCGAACCCGAGTTCTTTGGCCAAATCCGCCACGGGAGCGATCGCGTCCTCGTCATCGCTCGACAGAAAGACGACGCGGTGGCCGCCCTCGACGATCGGATCGGTAGCCAGGGTGGCCGCAACCAGGTGGTTAAAACCTTTAACGACCTTAGCGCCAGTGAAGGAATTCGCAACGAAGGCGGAGGACAGGAGATCGTCCATCTCTTCAGGGAGAACTCCAAACGCGTTCGTCGCGTCGATGACTGTCTTGCCTTCCCAGCTCGGTAGCGCCTTCACAACCTCGCGATGTTCCCTGAACGGGACCGCCAAGATGATTGTGTCGGCCTCGAGTGCATCCCGCAGCGACTTGGCGACGACCGTTGGTCCAATCGCCCTAGCCTCCGGTGCCAACGCCTCGGGTGACCGGCGGCTGGCGACTGTCACGTTGATGTTTTTACGGGCGAAGGCGTGGGCGAGGGCCTGACCTATCCTTCCGAATCCTAAGATTGCATAGCTCATGATGTTTCTCCAATCCGTGTTGATATTGATTCCCAGCCTTTGACGGCGCGGGATATCCAATTCCGTTCTGTGGCGACCTTCCGTAAACGTCTCGCGGTAAGTCACTCTGCGGGCCGCCGGAAGGTCAGCCGCTACCAGAGGTCTGCAGGCGTTAGATCGCCGTCATGCCGCCGTCGACGAACAACTCCAGCCCGTTCACGAAGCTCGAATCGTCTGAAGCAAGAAACAGTGCGACCGACGCGACTTCCTCAGGTTGACCCATCTTTCCCCGCGGAATCAGGGATTCGAAATACTGCTTCGCCTCCTTGGTGAGAACTTCTTCCTGCATCGGTGTGGCGATTGCTCCCGGGACTAGCAAGTTCACCCGGATCTTTCTGCCCTTCAGTTCATTGAGCCACGTGCGTGCGAAGGAGCGCAACGCCAACTTGCTCGCTGCATACACGCTGAAACCGGGAAAGCCTTTCGCCGAAGCATTGGACCCCGTCATGATGATCGATCCGCCATCGTTGAACAGCGGCAACGCCTTCTGAACCGTGAACAGCGTGCCGCGCACATTCAGGTTGAAGGCCGCATCGAAGTGCTGCTCGGTAATCTCGCCCAGTGGTACGGCCTCGCCCGTGCCAGCGCTCGCGAACAGGACGTCCATCTTGCCCTTTTCCCGTTTGACCGTATCGAACAGGCGATCGAGGTCGTCGAGATTGGCCGCGTCACCGCGCACGCCGGTCACGTTCCGGCCAATCAACTTGACGGCCTCATCGAGCTGCTCCTGCCTACGGCCCGTGATGAAAACGTAAGCGCCTTCTTCAACGAAGCGCTTGGCGCTTGCCAGCGCCATGCCGCTCGATCCACCCGTGATGACTGCAACCTTACCTTCAAGCTTTCCCATAATTGCTCCCTTCGGTGGATGTCTAGCATCCACTACTGGAGTAGAGTTCTTTGGCAGTAGACGAGAACTGCTCAGGAGTCCTAATGTTTTGTCTATTCGTCCACACTAAGAGGCCACATTGGATGCGATAACCGACATCTTCAGAACGATGCATGTAACCGCTTTCGGTCAGCACAGGCTCGAGGCCACAGCGCCGTGGGGTTTGATACAGGAGAAACAGACCGAACAAAAAGTCACACCCTCCGGCAAAAGGGTTTCCCCCACAGATTTGGCGCACTTCGCGATGCTTTCGCGCGGCAACTGCTGGCTGAGTGTGGAAAGCATTCCGGACCCGATTCCCCTCACCGGCGGCGACTGCTTCTTACTGGCGCGCGACACTTCGATCGTCATGCGCGACAATCCGCGAACACGTCCTAGGTCAACCTTCCGCGAAATCGCCGCTAAGGCCAACGGGAATGTCGCCCACCATGGAGGGGGTGGCGCGCCGACGACAATCGTCTGTGGGTCCTTCAGTTTCGATCGCGCCAGCCTGAAGCCGATCACTCAGTTATTGCCGAGCTTCATTCTGATTAACGCCGATCAGGCACGCACGCTTGCTCTTCACAACACGATCCAGGCGCTAGCATCAGAGATGGCAGAACAGGCGCCGGGATCTGGAGTCGTGGCAAATCGGCTAGCCGAGATCCTGTTTATCCAGGTACTCCGGGCGCATATCGCATCAGGACAGGAACGCAACAAAGGATGGCTGCGTGCTATCTTCGATCCGCAAATAGGCACTGCTGTGGGTGCCATTCACGACAGAGTGAATGCACCCTGGACGGTCGAATCCCTTGCCGAAGCGGCGGGCATGTCTCGCTCCGCATTCGCAGCCCGTTTTAAGGAGCTACTCGGACAAACACCGCTGGAATATGTCACTGGGTGGCGGATGCAGAAGGCGATACAGTTACTCCAACAGCGTGACAAAAAGCTCATAGATGTCGCTCGATTGGTCGGTTACGAGTCCGACGCTGCGTTCAGTAAAGCGTTCAAGCGGGTAGTCGGGGCCAACACTGGTGAATACATCAAACGTGGTTTTGCAGGCCGGGGTAATGCCGGACTCGCGGAAGGGCCACGCCAATGAACGGCAGGCCGAGCGCTTTCGAGCATCTGGGCAGGCACTGCTGTCCGCTGGGCTCGTTGCGACTCGGCTTCCTGCCGTCAGTTCATCAACTGGTCGGGAAGTAATGACTGTGTCCAAATCGGCGAGCAGGTTGGGCTGAGCGGGTTCCCAGCCGAGGGTCTGGCGGGTCATGAGGTTGGAAGCCGGGAGGTCCAGCGTGACCAAATTTGCGAGGAACCCAAAGAATCCCGGCAGCATCAGTACGTCCGGGGGAATGCTCGCTGGCGGAAGGCCCAGACGGCTGCCAATGACCTCGGCGATCTCGCGGAACGGAATGCCTTCGCCCTCAATCCCGTGCCAATTTTTGCCAGCCGGACCCTTCTCCAGCGCCAGGCAGAACAAGGAGGCGAGGTCGCGGCCGTGCACGGCCGGCCACAGGTTCGCGTCGTCTCCGGGGTAGCCGACGACGCCCTTCTGCTTCGCGAGCCCGATCAGCAGCGGGAGGAAACCAACATCGGTCGTGCTGTGCGCGAGGAGGAATCCGCACGATTGAAGACCGCACGCCCCGGTCCGCGAGACCGACCACGGTGAGTTCCACGACGTTACGAACCCGCAGGGTACGCTTGTACGCATCGCCGCCGGGAAGAGCCGGGTCCGCCTCCGTGGCTGGCCGCCCAGGTTTTCCCACCCGGGCGAGCCAATGCTCCCTGACACGACCAGCGGTTTTCCGGTTCCGGCCAGTGCTTCGCCGTACGCAAGCATGACTTGGAGCTATCCCCGCGACGCACCTTGACGCCGAGGGCGGATACCGCCGCTGCGGACGCGTCCGACCTGGCTAAGCCGGTGACCTCGTGGCCAGTAGCAATGAGGTCGGGGATGATCCCGCCGACGGGAAGCGACGCCGTGGCCGCAGCGGAGCTTTCCGACCTGGATGGGCTCAAGGCGGCGGCGGAGTCCGACGGCGTCAACGGGGTTAGTGATGTCGACGAGGAGCTTGCCTGCCAGCTGTTCGCCGTACAGCTTCACCACCTCGAGAACGGCGGAGTAAGGAACCGCCAGAATGACAATGTCCCCGGCCGGGGCGGCGCCGAACGTTCCTGTCGTCGCGCCAGCGCCGACCTGCTCGGCCAGCGCCCGCGCCTTTTGCGGTATCGCGACTCATCACTTCGACGGTGTGTCCCGCCCTGGCGGCGAGGCCGCCAATCGCTGCGGCCATGCTACCTGTGCCGATGATGCTGATAATGCTCATGTGCAGTCTCCTTGTGACTTGGGTGATGCTTCCGCTCTGAATGGGGCAAGTGCGCTGTATTATGCAAATAGGATCTGGACCATTGATCCGAATCGCTAACCCAGTATGTGGATCACTGATCCATTTGTCAATGGAACTTTATGCGAGCTGATGCCAGAAAGAATTACAGTCACCTACTTGCAGTGGCGCGCGACGTCGTCACCGAGCACGGTGTCAATGCGTCCATGCGCGATATCGCCCGCCGGGCTGGCGTCGGGTTAGCCACGCTGCTTCGTCACTTCCCGACGCGAGAGGCGCTATACGAAGCGTTGCTTTGCACGAATCTGGACGCATTAACCCAGAAGGCAGACGAACTCGAAACAGCGACTTCACCTGACGAGGCGCTCGTGTCCTGGTTTCGCGAGTGGGTTGGCTTTGCCCAAAGCTACAGAGGGGTTGTTGCCCTGATGGCGGCTGCCCACACGAACCCCGACTCCGCTCTTTATGCTTCGTGCGCAGCGGTGCACTCAGCAAGCGCGCGACTACTGCTCCGTGCTCAGGCCGAAGGAACGGCGCGCGCCGATATGAATGGAGACGATCTGTTCGCTCTGATGGCTGCGCTCGGCTGGGCCGTCGACCAACCTTCAATAGCGCCGCGGGCCGAATATCTCTTTCACATCATCGCGAGCGCCATCCTCACAATCGAGCCTAGCAACGACCAGTTCCGGTAAATGGGATGAGCAGGTCCTCCGAAGGAGGAGCAGACTGTTCACATGAAGAAGCCCACGCAACACCTCATCGCGGAAGTACCCCCTAAGTATTCCAAGGTAGAGCTGACGATCGGCATCGACCTTGGTGACGCGGAGGGCAACAGCCGGGAGAGGGTGCCTTCATCGGCACGCCTGAGGAATGCCGCAAGTGTCTCGACGGCTCCAGCCGCCTCTTTCGATTCAACCCTATAAGCAAATCGAATCCCGCTGCGTACTACACCTATGATGCGAACAGAAACAGAATACGTAAGGACCAGGCGGATAGGAGCTACACCGACTATAGCCCGCCACCCGGGACGCCGCACTGCGGTCTATTTATGAGCCGATCGAAAGAGAAACTCAATTCTGAGCCTCCCAAGCGACGCTACCTGGTTCATCTGTGCTGCATGCACGACCAAGATAGTCTCACCTGCCGCTATATAGCTAGCATTCGCCTCTGGACCGTCCGCAGCACCACTCATGTCAAAACTAAAAAATATACCTTTGAGGACGAATACGAACTCATTGAAACCATGAACGCTCTGCTTCCTCATGGCTCCGATGTCCGTGATGTTCTGAACCATATAGAAGGTCCGGACGGCTTTCTCTACCCCCTCTATGTTAACGCCGAGGAGGCGGGCAATCTAGGATGGCGAGAATGATCAACATCCATCTAACCACGACGCTCTAAGATGAACAGAAAGCCAAAGCTCAAGGTGTCCACCGAAGACCGGTCTGTAACTGTAGATTGCTTCGTCTTTACTGCTCGCTACTAATGGGACGACCGAGATGTACGCATGGACAACATAGGAACTGCCGTCGAAGACCTCGGACAAAACATCGAGTTCGCTTGGCAAGGACTTGCTGATACGAACCGAGGCTTTCGCATCTACTTCGACGCGATATTAGTTTCACTGCGAAATCAGCAACTTCGACCAGATGATCACTGATTGCAAAATTGGCTTAGACTGCAGATCTTATCGATGTGGATGACTTTATTCCTCGTAGGGTGATTCCCACGCAACGTCTCCGATCTCCGAACGGAGTTTGTTGACGACCTCCCGCAGATCCTCCTACGCTCGGCAGCTCCTCCTGCATAGGCCCGGCAGCTCACGGATGGCATGATCATACGACCCCTGGAGTTCAACGATGGAAGGCTGTTGAGAACCGCTGATTTTAAATCATCGAGGTCCGAAAGCATGAGGACGCTCTTGGGTTTCTTTGCTCTTTTCGCCATCTTGACGGCCTTCTAGCCGTGCCAAAAAGAATCCTGATTTCTAGTGCGCAGCCGGCGAGCGGAAGCGGTAGCCGAGACGGTTCTTCCGGCACAATTTTAGGAAGTAATAAATGAGGGCGCCGAAGCGCTGCCCTTCATCTAAAGATTAGGCTATTTTCTTCACGGCTCTGGCTTTTTGCTGGTGTGCCCTTCGTCGCCTCCTCTCTGGCAGTGAAATCCTGCCGCACCTTGGCGGCGATTGCGTCGGTGTCCACTTTGTAGGCGCTGGCCGCATCCTTTGAGGACACTGGCGACATTGCCGCGCGAGACAGCGAGGAGGATGCAAGCGCTGCGAGGATGGAGCCTTGGGATTGTGGAATCCGAAACTTGGATTCAACGATTGGATCTACCACAAGCGCTGCATCCATGGCGATCAGGAGCTGTTCAAGGCCAGTGCGTTGTAGCGACCAGACGGGAATCGCATCGCGATCGTTGGAGAGGTGGGGGAGCTCCGGCGGCGGAACGAGATCAATCTTGTTCAACACTTGTATGACCCGCTTGGTCGAGACTGCAAGCTCAGCTAAGACTCTTTCTACTTGAGTTTTCTGCTCCTCGCGTATAGGGCTGGCGGCATCCTGGACGTGGAAAAGGATCTCGGCGCGCTCCACGTCTTCGAGGATGGCTCAAAACTCGTGCCTAAAGTATGAGGAAGATCGCGGATGAAGCCGACAGTATCGGAGAGCAGGATCTTGCGTACATGGCGTTTGGCAATGCTCTAAGGATTGGCCGGTAGTAAGCCGATCTCGATGTTCTTGAGCCCGGGTTTCCACGCTGATACAACATCAGCCTCTAGGGATTGCATTCCATTGATGGAACGGTAACGGGATATGCTCAGGTTGCACAAAGCAAATTGGCTGCAACTTGGGGCGCTGTAACGATGCGCCCTGTGTTCTCGAGGGATGTAGCCTGATCGGGCGTTTGTTTCGACTGTGAACCAGATGTTCCTCTGTAGGCTCGTCCACTGCTGATATCGTGCTGGCATTGAGGGTCCGGTTCTCTCACTTACCATGGAACGCGATGCGCACCTCCAGCCGGTATCCTTCTGCCGCACACCTTCACGCCTGCCGGTTACCCATGACAGGCCTAAGCCCACGGGATACTCCTCCCCCTTTCGCGTCATTCCACATTCGCACTGGATCGCTCATAATCTCGGGATCGCATCTCTGAGGTTCTTGCCGTGAAGCTCACTCGAGCAGCCCTTCTCCTTGGTCTCTTCATCCTTATCGTATTTGCGTTTCGCATCCGTTCCGCCTCCGCCGTTTCCCAACGGAGCCTTCCAGCGCCGAGCCCGACCGATTCGAGGGCGGATACATGCCACACTGCACTGCTGGAGATCCGACAGAAAGATGGGATATGGGAGACCTACAGCGTCGACGAGAATTTCGGGACAGTTATAGTCGACGGCTCTTTCCTCAAATCCACCTTGAAGGAAAAGGAAACCGTGAACAGACTCATGCGCTGCGTTCTAACGAATGGTAAGGGAGATGAGTCAGTAAGCTCTATCGAGTACGTCGATTCGACAACGCACAAGCCGGTCGCCTTGTGGTCACCTTATGCAGGTCTTGAACTTGAATAGTTCGTGCTAGGATTCCGGATACTTCCTGACTCCATTGTGAAAGTTACGCGGAAAACTTGATCTTCCGGCGTGATCGGGTATTGCCGGATGCGTTTGCCCGTGGCGTTGTAATGGCATTGGCGACCGCGGCTGCTGCGCCGGTGATACCGATCTCGCCGATGCCCCGAGCGCCAAGAGGATTGAACTTGCTATCTGGAATGTCGAGCACCGTGACATCGATCTGCCCTATGTCCCGATTTACCAGCACATGGTACTCAGCGATGTTGCTGTTCACTGTACGTCCGTGAACTGGATCCATGTGCCTGTTGATATCGCGGTATAGATTCTCCCAAACCATACTTCATTGATCGGCCAACCACGACATCTGCTGTTCGCGATCCGACCCAAGGTTTTAATGCTGGGCAGCGGACGCATCAGTTTCGCCAAGTGGGATTCGAAAATGCTCCGCCTCCGGCTATATCCCATATGGCGACACGCGCCCATTTCCAGTTCGGAGCTTTTATGGTCTGGTTGAAAGTATGTTTCTCGAACTCGTGGGTGTCGTTCAGATCGAACTGTTCTGTATGCGTGGCTTTGCCGTCGCCCCACACGATCTCGGCGACTCGCAAAGGAAAGGTGAAAGAAGTTTCGGCCTCTACCTTGATGGAATCCGCGCCGGCACCGTGGATCGTCGAGCGAGGCATGAGGACCTCGCCGGTGGAGATGAAATTCTCTCCATGCGCGACCGCGTCGAGGAGCGTCTGGTAGTGATCGAAATCGGGAAGGCGGTTGAGTCGAACGTAGTTCACGTTCATGTGGGCATAGAGCTCGTCGGTGTTTGAGATCTGGAACATATCCACCGCTCCAAGCATAACTTTGTGAAGCCCAAGATTGTTTACGTCATCGATGGTCTTAAAGGCTCGCTCACCCAGTCGCGGGGAAGAGAGGTCAGAGGGCATCGCCTTCCAGCCTGTCGCAAAGTATCGTGGGTCGCGAAAGTATGCCGTATCAAGAATCTTGTCGGGATATCCAGTGGACCCCTTGGTGCGGGGGTGGGTCTGGTAGGCATAGCCATGCTCCGTCTGAACCAGCTTCCACATCTCCTCGGGAGTATGGACGCGGTAGACGGTGCCGTATTTTGGATCCGGCGTGGAGAAGGATTCGTTGAGCTTTCTGTCCATCATCCAATAAACCGGCTTAGGAAAGGTGAGGGACCAGTGCCCTCCGAGATACACGTCGGCTTCTTCCGCGGGGATAAGCAAGAAGTTGCCGTTGGATTGCTGCCGGCATGACTTGTAGTAGGCGTCGAGTTCCCGCAGGCGCAGATCGGTGTGATCCGCGGGGGTCCGTCGATGTGGAAATCCATGATCATCGCCGAGTCCACGCCCGATGCGTTCCAGCTCCGTCCGGAACGGTGGAACCCACTTCGGGCCGTTCGCCACTGCCTGCTCGGTAAAGGCAAAGTGCCAGTGCGGAGCGAAGGTGATGTAACCATTCAGGTGAGGAAAGGTATCCCGGTGCGTGTAGGTCAATGCCTTGTCCAGGGTCTGTTCCGCGGTTCCGTCGCCGAGAAGGAAGAAGATCCCCATCTCCTGCTTTGTGCCGGGAGGAGCATTCATCCAGGGATAGATGGCGGTGTTGTCATCGAGGGGCTGCTGGATTCCGAGGCCGACTTTCCCCCGCCATGAGCTGTACCACGCATAGCCCATGTTGGTGCTGTAGTCGCGTGCAAAGAGATAGCGATGAGGAGCGGGAAGAGCGACAATACTACCGGCTCCCATTTTGGCGGCGACCGCACGGTAGTGCACCTGGAGTGTGTGCCTCTCGGAACCATAGGGAGAGGTGATGGACCGCAGCTTGCTGTCAGCATCGTAGTAGACGATGGTTGACGCCATGTTGATGCCAGGCCCTTCGATCGCTTTCGGAGGCCATCTGGAGACCGGCGTCGTAGGTGTAGGCGACGTTCGGCTCGTTTGTTTCAAGGACGGCGGTTTGCTGGAAGAGTGCGCTTCCCGGGTAGAAGGTGTAACGCATCGTGCCGGAGAAGATTCCCATCTCCATGCCATTGAAGGAGAGCTCGACCCGGTCTCCTACCGTGCGCGCTCGTTGCGCACGGGCAGAAGGCTCCAGATAGGAGCCATTCCTTCCCATAAGGCGACTTTGGCAGGACGGGTGGTCCATAAGATTGTGGATGTACGATCAACCTGTTGATCCCTTGCGCGGATCACAGCGAGAGCCAACTCCTTCATGTTCTCTACACACGATGCTTACTTCCACCCTCCGCCAAGCGCAGCATACAGCTCGACAAGCGAATCCGCTTCTTCTGCCTGGGCTTGAGCGAGCTTCAACTGGGCGTCATACAGGTCAGTATCTGTCGTCAATACTTCCAGGTAGCTTGTGTTTCCTCCTGAATAGCGAAGGCGCGCGAGGCGGACAGCGTCAGTCGCGGAGACAACAACCTGACTCTGCTCCTCTCTGCGATTTTGAGTCTCTCTATACGTTACGAGTGAGTTCGATACATCTTTAAACGCATTCAGGATGGCCTTTTGATAACGGGCAAGCATTTCTTCTCGTTGGGCCTGAGAGTATTGGTAGTTGCTGGAGATTCTGCCCCCTGCAAAGATTGGCTGAGTCAAGGAGCCGGCAGCATACCAGTAGGCGTTCTTTCCATCGAATATGCTTTGCAACTGATTGCTTGCGGAGCCTCCCATGCTAGTCAGCGATATCTGCGGAAAGAACTGTGCCTTCGCCACACCGACGCGGGCGTTCGCTGCAATCAGCTCTGCTTCTGCCTGACGGATGTCCGGCCGACGCTCCAGGAGATCGGATGGCAGACCTGCAGGCACCGATGCCGGGTGCGGCTGCTCGTTGATGCCTAACCCTCTATCGACATTCTGGGGATTGTGTCCGAGAAGGATGCTGATGGCATTCTCCTGTGTTGCGATCTGCCGCCGAATCTCGGGCAGGTTCGCTTGTGCCGTATGCAGGAGTTCCTCCGCCTGGCGCGTGTCAGCCCGTGAACCCGCTCCATAGTTTTCAAGCGACTGTGTGAGCCGAAGTGAATCCTCCCGAGCCTTAATGGTGTTTTGAGTGATCTCCAGTTGAGAGTCTAAGCTGCGCAGGTGGAAATAGGCCGTCGCGAGCTCCTCAATCAGGGACGACCGCGTTGCTCGCTGAGCCCATTCTGTTTGCAGAAGTTCAGCGCGTGCCGCTTCCGTCTGGCGGCGATAGAGTCCCCAAAAGTCGAGATTCCAGGCTGCAGAGGCACTGAACCCGCCCCCGCGGATGAAGTCGTTCGAGGTGCCATCCGCATTCTTGTTGGCTAACCCAGCCGGAAGCTGGAGGGCGGAGAAGCTTCCTCCAGCACCAAGATTCGGAAGCTGCTGCGAGCGGACAACGCCAACCTGGGCTTGGGCTTCAAGAATTCGTTGTGTAGCTATCTTGAGATCGAGATTGCTCTTTAGCGCCTCCTCTACCAGGCGTTGCAGCGCGGGATCTGTAAAGATGGTGCGCCAGTCCTGCTCGGCAACCGAATTCGCACTCGCGGCAGCAGGCACGATCTCTGGCGCTAGCGCTCCGCGGTATGTGTGTGGACTGGCCACAACGGGGCGGGCATAGTTTGGTCCGACCCTGCAGCCAGCGATGAGTACCGCGAGGACAGCGGTAACGGCCACCTTTCCCGCACTACGAAGCAGCTTTCTCGAATCAACGGACTTCCACATGTTGTCCCTCACTGAGCAGGTCGCTCGGACTCGCAACGAGTTCTTCATTACCGGTCAGGCCTGCCAGGATTTCGACCTCTTTGCCCATGTCTTTGCCGATAGTGACTGGAACGAAGTGGAGATTATGAGCCGGGGTGACCGTGACTACGTGCATCCCCGCACCATTCACCACGAGCGAGCTGGTGGGGATGACGAGAGATGCGTGTTGCTGCGATAACGTGAAGTGGACCTGCGCATACATGCCCGGCAGAAGAGAAGCGTCGCGGTTTTCGACCTGCACTTCCGTTCGCATGGTGCGTGCTGCCTCATTCAAGGCCGAAGCATTGCGCGTGATAGTCCCGGCATAGTTGCGGCCGAGACGTTCGCTTACACCGATGATGGCTTTCTGCCCATCCTGGATATTGACGGCTTCAGATTGAGGTACGTCGACGTACACACGCAGCATGTCACTCTGCGCGATGCTGAAGAGCGGCTTGCCGCCAGCAGGAGCGCTCGCGTTCACGAGGTCACCACGCTCTATATTGCGCTGCGTGATGACGCCATCGAACGGCGCAAGGATATGCTCGAACCCCTGCATCTGCTGCAGTCGTGCAACGTTTGCCCGATTGGCCGCCACGCTGGCCTCAGCGGCTGCGATGTTTGCACTTGCAGCCGCCACATCGGCGACACGGGCGTTATGAGCCTGCACTGCGGAGTCGACAATTTGTTGCGAAATCGCATGCTGCTCGCCTAGCGGCAGGTCGCGTTCCTTGGTGATACGCGCCAGTTCTGCGTTGGCCTTCGCCTGCTCAAGTGCGGCCATGGCCTGCAGCAATGAGGCTTGCGACTGAGCCAGTGTGGCTTTCGCCTGGCTAAGTTGTTGGTCGATCTCCGGCGAGGAGATGAGGGCAAGCACCTCTCCCTTGCGTACTTTGGTCCCGATGTCGACATTGCGGCGTTCAACGTAGCCATCGACGCGAGCAAAAAGATTTGCCGTGTAAAGAGGTTCGATGTTGCCTGGCAGGACGAGTTGCGAGGTCGGTGCGCCTTTACCGGCATGGATGACGGTGACCACCGGGTGCGTGACGGGAGCTTCTTTGGTCGCGGCGAGCGCTTCGCGATGGCTCGCAATCCGTGGAACCGCGCCAACAGCTACCAAGGCGAGAACAACAACTGTCCCCAATCCCACTGCTTTGAGTCGGCTGCCTTTCTGAAGCTGAGTTTGCTCGCGGGTCGGATTTTCCTGGGTGATCATGCAGCCTCCTGAGTGGTGTTTCTTCCGTGGATCAAGGTGAACATCAAAGGAACAAAGAAGAGAGTTGCAAAGGTGGCCATGCTAAGCCCGCCGATGACAGCACGGGCCAGCGGCGCATTCTGCTCGCCGCCTTCTCCCATGCCTAGGGCCATGGGCAGCATGCCGATAATCATGGCGCAGGCGGTCATGATGATTGGCCTGAGGCGCGTGAAGCCAGCCGTAACGGCGGCACGCAGCGGCGACTCTCCATTTGCGCGTAATTCGTTTGCAAAGGTCACGAGCAGGATCGAATTTGCCGTAGCGACGCCGATGGACATAATGGCGCCCATGAGCGACGGCACGTTGAAGGTGGTCTGGGTGAGGAACAGTGCCCACACGATGCCGCAGAAGGCGCCCGGCAGCGCGCAGATGATAATGAAGGGATCGAGCCAACTCTGGTAGTTGACGACCATCAGCAGATACACCAATAGGGCGGCGAAGGTGAGACCGATGCCAAGTCGCGTGAACGCCTCATTCATGCTCTCAACCTGTCCACGGACTACGATTTTCGTTCCCGGCGGCAGGTTTGCGCTCTCTTCCTTCACGATGCGGCTAACCTTGGCAGCCACCGAGCCGAGGTCGCTGTTCTGGGTGTTTGCGTAGATGTCATAGACCGGCGCGCCATTGTGATGATTGATGACAACGGGCATGATGGCTGGCCGAAGGGTCGCCATGTTGCCCAGCACCTCTGTCCGATTGGGCATCGTTCGCATCGGGATCGGCGTATTCTGTAACGCGTTGATGGAGTCGACGCTGTATTGCGGAGTCTGCGCGGCAACCGTGTAGGTGATGCCCATCTTCGGATCAAGCCAGAAATTCGGCTGCACCGCAGCGCTGGAACTCAGAGAAACATACAGGCTGTTTGCAACATCCTGTTGCGTAAGACCGAACTGTGCGGCACGCACGCGGTCAACATCGAGATGCAGGTCAGGAGCATCGACCACCTGGTGCATATGCACGTCGACCGCACCAGGTACCGTCGCCAGCCGGGCGCGCAGACGCTTGGCGATGCCATAGTTCGTTGGGTCGTATCCCTGCACCTGGATGTCAATAGGGGCTGGCAGGCCAAAGTTCAGGATTTGGGTGACCATGTCCGCAGGCTGGAAGAAGAACGTCGCGTCTGGAAACTTCTTCGGGAGGTCAGAGCGAAGCTGCTTGATGTAGTCCTCTGTAGAGTGATGCTTTTCATTCAACGCAATGAGGACTTCGCCATCTGCACTGCTGATGGTCGAACCGTCACCGAATGCGTAGTTGAACGTCTCCGGCGTAAGGCCGATGTTATCCATTACCAGTTCAGTCTCATCGGCCGGGATCGTCTTACGGATCTCGTCTTCGACCTGACTGAAGACAACCTTGGTCTTTTCGATTCGGGTACCGGGGTGAGTGCGGATGTGCAGCTTGATTTGGCCAGCATCGACGCTGGGAAAGAAATCGCGTCCGATGAAGGGCAACAGGATGAAAGCCGAAAGCATGACTCCGACCGATGCGAAGAGCGCCGCACGGCGATGTTCCAGGAATGCTTCGAGCGCCCCGGTATAGCGATGCTGCAGTCGCTCATAGGCCCCGTTGAAACGCTCGTTGACGCGCCGGAAGAACGGTGGCGCGCTTGACGTTTGCGCAGAGTCTCCCTCAAAGCTGTGCTCTGCTCCGAGAAGAAAGTTCACGAGGACAGGCACCAGCGTCCGAGAGAGCACATACGAGGCAAGCATCGCGAAGACGACAGCGAGTGCCATGGGGGTGAACAGAAACTTTGCAGGGCCGGTCAGAAACACAACCGATACAAACACGATGCAGATCGTAAGAGTCGATACCAGCGTGGGAGTCGCAATCTCCGAGGCACCCGTAAGGACAGCGTCCCGGAGCGACTGACCGTGCATGTGACGGTGAATGTTTTCGATGGTCACTGTTGCATCGTCGACGAGGATGCCGATGGCAAGAGCCAGTCCACCGAGAGTCATCGTATTCATCGTTTCGCCTAGAGCGCTAAGAACGATGATGGAGCTTAGAATCGACAACGGAATGGAGATCGCGATAATGAGGGTGCTTCGCCAGCTTCCAAGAAAGAGCAGGATCATCAGTGCGGTAAGAGAGGCTGCGATCACTCCTTCGCGTAAAACGCCTACGATCGACGCTTTCACGAAGATCGACTGATCGAACAATTCGGTGATCTTCAGTCCCTTAGGGGCGGCAGCACGCGATGCTGGGAGCACATCGTCCTTAATCTGCTTCACAATATCCAGCGTGGAGACCGAGCCAGTTTTCATGATGGTGAGCAGAGCAGCGGGCTTGCCGTTTGCTCGCGCGACATTCTGTTGCACCGACCATCCATCACGGACATGCGCCACGTCTCGCATATAGACCATCGAGCCGTTCACCTGCTTGATAGGGACATCATTGAGAGACAGAGCATCTACTGGGCTGGAGTTGGTGCTTACGGTGTATTCGGTGTTCTCGACCTTAGCGGTGCCCGACGGAAGCGTGACGTTCTGCGCATTGATAGCATTGGTCACATCAATCGGCGTAAGCCCCTTGGCAAGAAGGGCGTTTTGATCAAGATCGACCATGATCTGCCGCGCTACGCCACCGTAAGGAGTTGGCAGGAGAGTGCCAGGCACCTTCGTCAACTGCTGACGGACACGGAAGAGACCATAGTCATAGATCTCTGATTCTGAGAGTGTGTCGCTCGAAAGAGATAGCTGGATGATGGGCACAGTGGAAGCGCTAAAGCGAAGAATCCATGGAGGATTGACGCCCTGTGGCATTCGGAATCGAATCGAATTGACGGCGGCCCCAACCTGCGACATTGCTGCGTCGATGCGCACCTGCGGCTGGAACGAAATCTTAATGACAGCCGCACCATTCGTTGTTTGCGAGTCGATGGATTTCACGTCGTTGACTACCGCCATCACGAACTCACTGAAGGTCGTGATGCGTTGCTCCATCTCTTTGGCGGGCAAACCCG
This sequence comes from Edaphobacter sp. HDX4, assembly GCF_036877565.1. Classification (NCBI taxonomy): domain Bacteria; kingdom Pseudomonadati; phylum Acidobacteriota; class Terriglobia; order Terriglobales; family Acidobacteriaceae; genus Edaphobacter; species Edaphobacter sp. HDX4. The sequence continues at coordinate 62,538 of NZ_JAEDXW010000002.1, read as the reverse complement.
AGTAGGACCAGATGACAGTCACTTGGGGGATATCAATGTTCGGAAAGATGTCCGTCGGAGTAGTTGCGATCGAAGAGAATCCGAAAACAACGATAAGGATCGACGCTACAATGAAGGTGTAGGGTTTATTGAGTGCAAGACGGACTATCCACATACCGACATCTCCATTGCGCAACGTTTTGAACGCTTCGAGTATTTTGATGTGCGTCAAAATAGTTGGATTCACAATCCACGATTTTTTGCACGTTTAGTCAGATTGCACGTCTCATAGGTATGAGTGCGATGAAGGAACAAGAAGCAACGTTGATCGCGAAGGCGCTCGGAGATCCCAACCGCTTCTCTATCTACAGACAGATCGCAGAAGGCGAAGAGACTTACTGTGGCGAGGTCTGCGATAAGCACACGCTCTCACCGGGAACCGTCTCCCATCACCTGAAAGTCCTCACCGACCTCGGGCTTGTGACATCGCGGAAGGAAGGGCTGAATGTTTACTACCGCTCTGTCCCAGAGAAGTTTTCGGCCTATCTAGGATTCCTGCAACATCTCAACGTCAAATAGCCGGTCAGAACGGAGTGAGAATATGCCTGCGAGGTGTTTGCACGCGATCTCGGCCGGCCATCCTTGTTCTGAAAGCGGAGCGGGCTAGAGCACGATGGTTCCGGTAGCCAGACGCCCGTGTATCTTCGCGTGAACGCGAGCCAATTGAAGATGATTGATGCAAAGCCGGCTGAGGATTGTTACCAGGTACGAACGAGGATTCGCTACGTCTTCTTCCTTCGATGTATGCCAGCGAAGGAACGTCTCCTGGACCATGTCCTCCGCGTCGGAGACTGTACCCAGCATCCGGTAAGCAATGGAGAACAACAGTCCACGGTATTCATCAAATTCTGCCAGACGTATTGACTCCTGCATATGCCCTCGAAGGGACGCGGTCTTTTCCGCCTCGCCAGGTGTCCGCACAGTGTCGGCTCCTCATTCGAGTGATTCGCTGCCCGCGAAGATTCAATCGAAGTTCTTCAATACAGTAGACCGTTGAATCGGTCCCCGCGTGACAACTCGAAAAATCAAGGGCTCTGTCACGCTTCTATTCGCTCGCCGGTCTTCTATTCAGCGAGTGAGTAAGAGCGATGGTTTGAGGAGGCCTTCCTTGAGGTTAATTCGGTTGTTGCGCATAACCCTGGTCGTGAGCGTAGTCACAATGCTGACGCAAGCGGCTTTCGCTGGCAGAATGCTCGGCGGAGGCGACCGGTCCGCGGATCTTCACGAGCTAACCGCGAAAGTTCTCGTCGTGCTAGGCGGAGTTCAGACTACCCTCGCCGTTCTCTCATTTCTCAGAAGAGAGATTCCTCGTTGGCTTCTACTGGCGAGCTTTGCGCCGCTGATCGCAGAGGTAATGGAATTTGCCGCAGGGCATCTCCATCATGTCGCCATTCTGTAGACGTTCACTCACGTCACGTGTATCCGTTGTTTTCGGCTTTACTTTGGTGTCTAAGTTGTTCATGTTGCGTGTTTCTACAATTCACACGGTGAAGTCGTAGGTTCGAATCCGATCGTCCCCCACGGCCAAGTGGCAATATCGGTTCTTCGTCAAATCCTTCGTCAAATTGCGCGCCATAGAGCTCCAAAAACGCCTCTTGGCTCCGAGTTATCCTACAGAAAACAAATGTACTCCATGCTGTACGACCCGCCTGTTAACCGAAGGGTTGTAGGTTCGAGTCCTACCTCAGGAGCCATATATTCCAACAGTTAGGCCAACTGTCGAAACAGAAATGAGTCCTCCGCGGAGTCTCCCTTGGTGATTCGGAATGGATGCTGCTCATTGGCTTGTTCTTGGTGGCCTTTTGGCTGTGGTTGTCCAGGTACTGGTGGTTTTTGCCGCGAGCCTTGTCCCTGTAGAGAAAGGCGACCGCGCCGTCGGTACGGTCACAAGCGGTGTCGTGCTGGGCATCTTGCTGACTCGTGTGATCGCAGGAGCTTTGAGCGATATAGGAGGCTGGAGGACCGTCTACTTTACGTCGTCGGTGCTCACTTTGGTCTTGACAGGGGCATTGTCTGGAATCGTTCCGGATTCCAGTCCAACATGCGAAACTCCTACGTGGAGCTTCTTCGCTCGACGTTTGCGCTTTACCGCACAATTCCTGTCCTGCGTGTGGAGCAACAATTGCACTACTGCTGTTTGCTGCATTCAGCACATTGTGGACGTCTTTGGTGCTGCCTCTGAGCGAACCTCCCAATCCACTCTCGCGCACGGCGATTGGCCTGTTTGGGTTGGTTGGCGTGGCGGGCGCAGTTGCGGCCGGACGAGCAGGACATCTGGCCGATCAAGGGCGGGGACAGTGGACGACCGGCCTTGGCCTGGGGATTCTGCTCCTGTCGTGGACGCCCAGCAGCACCTCCGTTCGATTATATTTACGAGCGTTGCCAATAGACAGAGTAGCGTTGGCCGCCTACCTCATACATGGGCATCACGTCCATTGCGTCGACACCCACTCCTTGTGACCGGAAGCGAAGCGGTTGCCCAGCAGTAGGAGTCAGCCAAGTTTTCGAACCGGCCGGAGCTGTAGCCATAGGCAGCGGACGTCGTCCGTCGGGGATACTCGGCGCAGTGGGTCGGCCAGTGACGATCTTAGAAGGTCCGCTCCCAGGACCTTCGCCGAGAATGCCAGCCAGAACGAGAGGGCCGTAAACTGCTGCAACCGTATGCGGATCGCCAGGTAGCGGCTCTTCGCGCAAAGACATTGGCAGCTTGAGAGTCACCTTGTCTCCCGAGCGCCACGTCCTGCGAATGGTCAGAAACGAGCCGGGTTCAGCAAATGCCTCCAGCGGCTCACCATTTACAGACACCATTCCACCCTCGTCGATCCAGGATGGAATGCGAACGGCGATGGTGCGCTCATGCGGGCGCGATGTTTCAATTACAAGTTGCGTCTCCGCGTCGATGGGGAAACCGGTCTCCTGCCTCAGTGTGAAGTTCTGCTCCTGCCAGCTCAGAACCGACGGGATGAACTGGTTGACGTAGACGGTATCACCCTTGTGGAAGTAGATCGTGTCTGCAAACTTGGCGAAGTCCTCTGCTCCTGTCCCCGTGCAGCACCAGAACGATTCCTCAAGGGATCCATAGGCGCGATAGAAGCCTGCGGCAAGTGGGAAGAAGTACTGCTTCCGCCCTTCTTCATCCTGCGTCCCAAGGCGCGCATTCCAAAGCGTGCGCTCATACTCGTCCATCCACCGGGGATCGCCGGTCCAAGAAAAGACATGACGGTCCAGCTTCATTAGGTTGTAGGCAACGCAGCACTCAGCGTTCTTGCGGCTCAGTGTTCCCGTTAGACTGCCGGCTGGCGTTCTCCAATGCTCGTCATCGCTAGTGTTGCCGATGGCGAAAGACCGCTGCGAGAGCACTTCATTCAAGAAGTATTCTGCAATGTTGTGGTAACGAATATCACCGGTCTCTTCGTACATCCGCGCCGCACCGATGATTTTGGGCACGTTGGTATTGGCATGGAGGCCTTGCAACTCGTCCCGACCGGCGGCCAGTGGATCCAGAATCGACGGCTGCTCAAACTTGTGTGCCAAAGCGAGGTAGCGTTCACGGCCAGTAATGCCGTATAGGTTTATCAATACCTCGTTCATGCCACCGTACTCAACGCGCAGCATACGCTGGCGCTGGTCGTCGCTGATGCCTTCAAAGTAGGAAGAAACCCAGCCAGCCATGCGCTCCCAGACTTCGAGAGCTTCCCCATTGCCGGTCTGCAGATACATGTCGATGAGCCCGGCCATAATTTTATGGTAGGTATAGAACGGCGCCCAGACACCTCGGCCATCTGCCAGTCGCTGGAAGAACTCTGTTGGATAGGCGCTGAGAAATCCATTGCCATTAGCCTTCTGGCAGGCAGCCAGGCCCGCGACAACCTGATTACCCTTGTCGCGTAGCGCGGTGTTTCCGGATCCGGCATATGCGAACGCCACAGCCGAGAGATAATGGCCACCAACGAAGTGGCCGCGCAGTTCGCTGGTAGGCAGTTCCCATCCGCCATAGGGGATAGCCGACGAAGTAATGTTTGCGGTTACACGGAAGCTGTGCAAAAGGCGATCCACGCGAAGCGAGTCCAAATACTTCTCATTAATGTCCGCAGAGCGCTTGAAGTCACCCTTCAGCAGACGGACCGACGCGAGAGGAAAAGGCATTACACGGCCGTTCATTTCGAGCAATGATGCCATCATCTTCGGGGTTGGCGGGTTCGGCTGCTGGCCACTTAGTCCAGGGATGATTGCAGCAGCAGAGGTCAACGTTCCCAGCCGCAGCATCTCTCTACGAGTCATTCGCACGCACATCTGAAAGACCTCCCTCGATTGAGCCGTACTTCGAAGGCATTCGGCCCAAGCTATGCTTACCGCAGCCGAACTATCCAATTGAACGGTTTCCGAGTGAACAAATCCTAAGGAGTGTTGATGAAGAGAGTCAAGGTCGTACGGCTATTTGGACCCTTCAGGGGAATAGAGCATCATCGGTAGGTCGAAAAAGACGCCGTTCTTTTGTGCCGAGGAGGCCGCATTTAGTTTTGAAGGCTGGACGAGAATCATTCCCGCCGAATTTCAATCACGGCGACCGTGAAGGGTTCAAGGTCCACGGAGAAGTCCTTCGCGTAATTCAGTAGCCGACTGACCGGCGCGATCGCATTCGGATGCTCGAGGGATGCGGAATCCATTAGACCTGCAGTGATGGTGTGCATTTCCGCAGTAGCTTTCCTAGGTACGTCCGCACCCTGGAGCCGCACAAGCAGGGTGTTCCGTTCCGCCCGATAGTTGACGGCTTTGATCACGATACGACGCCCATCAGCGCTCATCGTCGCTATGGCTTCAACGGAGCCCCCCACCCACTCTGATGGTATTGCCGTCGAAATCTTATCGAATAGGACCTTGCGATCGGGGACATCATGAAAAGCCCCATTTGCAGATGCAAGATATCGCTCCGCGTAGTGCTCGCGAAAGAGCTTCTCGACCGCGTAGCTTCCACCGGGAAACCACGAGACATGGTCGTGATAGATGGAGGAGGTCCACTTGGGATCGTCGGTGGTGTTCCGCATCAGCAGCGCGGGGCAAGTCATCGTTAGACCGGGGCTGAGCTCCTCATAAAGCATCAGGCTGCCCGCCGCGTGGAGTCCGGCGCGCCAATCGTAAGTGTGTTGGAGACTCCACTCGAGGACGCCAATTTCGAGTTTTGGGTGGTTCGAAGCGCGCACATAGTCCCGCAGCTTCGTCAGATAGTCACGAATGCGTCTTAGGCCGGTTTCAAAGTTCTCCGGCTCGTACTCATAGTTATGACACCCGAGGACATCGAAGTTATCGCCGGCGAGGTCGATGACCTTCTCGCTCCAATCCATATCGTTCGATCGTTTTTGCCCGCATGCCACGATCCGCGCGAGAGGAGCAGTGGTACGCAGCCGACTGCCATAGACATTCACGATTTCCGCGTACTGCTCCGGAGTAAACCCGTTATTCATGGGCTCATTGTCGATCTGAAAGAACTTCACACCGTAGGGCTCGGGGTGTCCGTTCGATGCACGCAGCCGCCCCCATTCAGTCGTTGAGGGATCATTGAGGTAGTGAACCCAATCCATGGCGTACTGAACCTGCTCGGCTTTCGTGCCGGGACAAGCTAATGTGATCAGGGGCTCGGCATTGAGCTTTCGGCAAAGCCCCAGGAATTCTTCTGTCCCAAAACCGAAATAGTCTGAGTAACCACCCCAGTAGGTGTTCGGGTGATATCCGCGCGAGGCATATCGACCGATACCTTCTTTCCACTTGTATGTGGAAGCAAAGGAGCCTCCAGGCCAACGGATGAAGGATGGATTGAGATCTCCGAGAGCCTGCAGCAGGTCGGGGCGCAACATACCATCGCGGCGGACATCTGCGCGCATCATTGAGATGAAATCGAGCAACAGCGTGCCGTGTCCAGTCGCGCTAATCTCGATCAAAGCCTGGGTATCCCGTACCGAGGGGGTGAAGGAATAGGGAATCTCCTGCCAATCCGAGCCGGTAAACGCTAAAGGTATCGATGCCATGGGGACGCCTTTGGAGCTTGTCACCCGAAGCGTCAATTTAGGGGAGCCCTTTTCGCGTTTGATCCAGAGCGAGCCGTCATACTTGATCCCCGTATCGAGGAAGAGACGCCCTTGCCTGATACTCGCGTGGCCGCCATCAACGTGCAGGCGCACGCTCTTCTTCCCGTTCTGGAAGTCGATGTCTGCAATCTCGACGCTGCCGCGGTCCGAGAACATCTCCCAGTAAGTCTTGAAGTCCTGGCCCTCGAACCCCGGGCCGCGAATCTGTTCGGCAAAGAGCCCATCCTCCACCGAGTGGTTGATGTGTTCGAGAAACTGACCGTAGATTCGCTTATCGATCGGAACCGTCACCCTATCCGTATCGACAACCAGGACAGCGACCCTGGGTTCACCTGCAGCCGGAACAGCGCCTAAATGCAATGGGCTCGCCAGGGCGGACAGCGGGCCTGCGGCGGTAGCTGCTAACGAACTCACGAGAAAGCTTCGTCGATTCATTTGCTATAGAGTCCGATCCACATCCATCGCGGGTGCGTTCGCCAATGAAAAGCGAGATTCGTTGAAGACGCGAAGTAGCTTCGCGTCAATGGTCGCTGCAAGTTGCCTTGAAACAGAGGTTCTTGCTGAAGAACGGCATCACATGATTCTGAAAGCGATCGGCGACCGCACTTGTATGGGTTCCCTGGTACATTTCGAAGCTGTTTTGTAAACCGTACTGATCGAATACTTCGTGGAGTTTGGTGGCGTCGGCCTTGAGACTGTCCTGGTCGCCGACGTCCATGGAGATGCCCTTGTATCGACGTAGATTGCTGATGTATTGATCGACAAAGGCCAAGGGAGCGTTCGCGGCCCACTTCGCCAGAACGTCCGGCTGTGGCTCACCATCTTTGACAGGAAGATCAAGATAGAAAGGCGGATTCTTGGGGTTGGGCGACCACGCCGCGGCCGAGGCCAACTGCGCCCTTGTGCCAAATGGGAGCGATGCAGAATCTGCCGGCGTCTTCATGTTCTGCACTGCCTTTTCGAGCTCCGACGCCGCAGGGCCTATCTTGCGTGCCGACAGACAACACGGACTCATGATGTAGAGACTGCCAAAGACATCGGCATGCTTCATGCCAATACGGGTCGCACCGTAGCCCCCCATGGAGTGCCCGACAAGCCCTCGGCTAGCTCGATTCGGGATAGTTCTGTAATGTGCATCGACGTAGGCTACTAGGTCTTTTGCGATGAACTGTTCGAAATCGCCGGTTGTAATCGAACTGGAGTACATCGAGCCGTTGTGAACCGTCTTTGAATCCGGCAGGACAACGATCATCTCCTGTGCGCCCTGCGCAAACGCGCCTTCGATTGTCTGGGGCACGTGAATCTCTTTACTCCACTGTTCGGCCCCGATGGAGTAACCGTGAAGGGCATAAATGACGGGATAGTGTCGCCTTTTATCTCTCGCATAGCTCGGAGGCAGGTAAACAATAACAGGCCGATCGATAGCATCACCTTCCAGATTGCCTTCGAGAGAGGTACCGTGAACGGTGATCTGTTCCACCTTCGCGGGCTTTGCTCCAGGCACCACCGCCGGTACGAGGGTTTGAACCTGGGCCCGCAAGCCGGTAGTGCATAGAAGGGCAAGTTGCATTGATAACATCAGTCCGAATAGTTCTTTCCGCATCGGCTTCTCCACTAAGGTTCGTTAGCTCAGCAGTATCCTACGGATGCTTCCGTCTGGATCGTCCATCATGCGGCATGTCCTGTCGAAGACCATCGTTTGGCACCTCGACGGATCACTTTGCGTCCACTCAAGTCCGGGTTGGCTCGGATCTCCGCTATGAGCGAAATTTGCCCACGCCGTACTCATCTTTTTCGCAAGCGCCTGCGCTTCTGGTGTATTCCCTGTGCCCTGCTCGCAGCGTTTCGTGTTGTCGAAGCAGAATGCCAGTTCAGCCGTATGCCACGCCCCACATTCGCCGTCGAGCATAGGCGACTGCCAGGTAAACCAGTATTGATAAGCAGGCGCTCTTCCCTGCCCATGCTTGAGCTTCACCATCCGCTGCACGTTGTTGCGCGCATTCAATCCCTGGACACCATATGACAAGGTGCGGATACTCTTTTCAGGATGAGCCTTCTTCATCGCAGCAATCAGTGCGACTGCCTTCTCATTGCCATAGGCTTTGGTAAGCGTCTCCTGCCACTCGGCTTCTGATGGATTCAACTTGTACTGCATGCCTTCTTCGCTTACTGAGCCGACAAGCATAGGGACGTTCTTCGCAACCTCAGGAGCAACATCGTAAAAGGATCGAATTGTTACGGTCCGACCGTCCACTGTCGGCGACCAACCCACCCTTGGGATCGGAGGCGGTGCCGATCCTGGCCCAGTTAGTCCGCTTATCTGGGGATTGATCTTAGAAATTGCTGCATTGCCCGCCGCGAAGAGCCGCGACCATTCCATTTTCTTCAACGACTCGATATCGTTCGGCGCTAGGCTCAGCTCTTTCATCACCTGACGTGCCAGGTCCTTTGACTGCTCCGCGCTTGGGATATTCCCCCCTCCGCCCGACTGGACTCCTGCACGGTGGATTAGGCCCGCAGCCGAAGGCATCCCCATGAGGCAGGTAACCTTGGATCCGCCGCCAGACTGGCCATAGATCATGATCTTGTCTGGATCGCCGCCGAAATTAGCGATATTCTCGCGGATCCAGCGGAGCGAAGCTACCAGATCCGTCATACCGACGTTCACTGAATCTTCGTAGGAAGAACCGCCAATCTCGGTGAGATCGAAAAAGCCCAGGATGTTGAGCCTGTGATTCACCGACACCTGTACGACCTCATGATTGCGAGCCACCTGGGCACCTTCATGCGAGGGCAGTTCATACGCGGAGCCGAAGCTGAATCCGCCGCCGTGGAAGTACACCATTACAGGACGTTGACCGGAAAGACTGGGTGTCCAGATATTCAGCTTGAGCATATTCTCGCTCATGTAGCCGTCATCCCAGTCGTAGAGAAATGACATCTCGATTGATTTGTAATTGTGCAGCGTCTGAGGGCAGTTCGCTCCATAGACCAGAGCCGGATACTCGCCCTTCCAAGAGGTGGGCGGTTTGGCAGGTAGCCAGCGATTTTCTCCAGCTGTGTCCTGGCCATAGGGAACCCCCTTGAAGGTGTACACGCCTCCGCTGACATAGCCACGAACTTTACCGTACTGCGTCTTCGCGGCTGCGCTCTGTGGAGTGGTGCAACTCCCCGCCTGCTGATGCACGACCGTTTTTGTGCTATCGAGAGCGTGAAGCGGTTCACTCAATGTTAGCCCTACTCCCGCTGACGCCGATAGCATCAGGGCCTCACGTCGAGTCATACGAACACCGTTCAGCGAGTCCTTCTTCACTTTTGCCTCCAGACACAGGATCCTGCCTAGCTCTCGAACCCACAATGCAATGGTTTGGCTTCGCACATTCGCTTAGACGACCGCCAACATGCTAGCTCAAGATGTGCTGTTAATTCGCTACTGAAATAATGCACCGACTGAGACACCGATTCGTCTGTTTCTTCTCCACTTCCCCCGCGATGAAGCTCAAAACACGAGCAAAAACTGCAGGTGAGACTGTTGAGGCTACATGCCCGCGTTCGAAGTGCACTGCCGCGTATTCGTCGGCGGCAACATGGCGGATAATCTCGTGAACAGTCTCGATGGAGTTGCCCATCGCCGGGATGCACTCTGACAAGCTGAGTGCGCTGGCAAGCTGGAAGGTCCGCTCTTGAGCCAGTGGAGCGAACTTCTATGGGAGAATTCTGCCCTCCACCCGTTATCTTCAACCAATCCTGAAGCGGTCAAGACTTTCCCTGAACTGGTCCAGCTGTGTTCTGGAATAAATGCGAGGGATCGGTTCCGTAAACCAAACGCCAGGAATCAATTCCGTATTGGACGAATGCACAATAAATCGGCCTCCTGTGGCCTCGTGTTATAACAGCGATGAAACATTCGCCAGGACAGCATGGAATAAAGCCGACATGCTCCGACACGCCACAATGGCGCTAAGCAAGGATCTCCGAATGAACGTAGTCCTGGACAACTTTCTCGACATTCTCTGTCGGCAGATCCCTTTCGAAACCGTGCAAGTTGTTCGCGGAACCGTCTCGTCAGGGCCCGGGTGCTCATCCGCGCGTGCCTCGCGATGGTGGAGAGTGGGAGATCGTGCTTAAGATTGCGTTCTATCCAAAGCAGCAAGGGCCCCATCGCCTCGTTACTCTCAGGCAGCTCGTACTCAATCAATTGAGCCTGACCGCCGGAGCGCTCGAGCGGCATCACGGCAGCGCGGGCAACCCGGGCAGCAATCGAGGCGCCATGATCGCACCGGACCATGTGCAGGCACAGGTCCATGCCTGCAGCAGCTCCAGCCGACGTCAACACCCGGCCATTATCTACATAGAGCACATTTGCATTCACCTCAATCTCCGGATAACGCCGCGCCAACTCTCCTGCGGCCATCCAGTGCGTGGTGGCGCGCAGATCCTTGAGCAGGCCGGACCGTGCCAGAACGAAAGCTCCTGTACAAATAGATGCGATGCGGGCGCCTCTGTTCGAAGCGTTCCTGAGAGCGCGGAAAATCGCAGGCGGAATTCGTTTCTGCAAATCATCGATGCCGGGAACGATCACTGTATCAGCGCGCGCGACAGAAGACAGCCTCCAGGGAACCTTGAGCTTCAGATGCTCCCAACCCACCTCTCGGGCAACTCCGCACACGCGCACGTCGTAACAAGCTTGCCCGGTCTTGTCGCGCACCCGCCCGAAGAGTTCCAGCGGTATTGCTAGATCGCCGAATATCTACGGAGACCACTGCGGTGATCAGGTCTGAATGAGCATCCCGATCACCGCTCTTTCTCATCGAGATCTGATTGGATGGAGTCCAGCGATAGACGATAATGTTCGAGCTGTTGTAGTCATCCTTCGTAACGACGTATTCGCCAGTGGAACGAAGGTAGGCGCGAATTCCATACATGTAGTCGACGTCGTTGCCAACGGACACATTGGCAGGGTTGCTGTTGGTGAAGGTTATATCGTTGGCGCCGCTGGTCAGGTTGAAGGCCTCGATGTTGGGAACGGTGTGAACGTAGCCGACGAAGAGATAGTTTCCTGCGGCGGCGATGGTTTTAGGATTGGCGCTGGAGAGGGTAATCACGGGGTTAGGCGAGCTGGTGTTGCCGGCGAGCCAGCCGTGATAGACCTCGACGCGAGTGCCGATGGCTGTCCAGTCGGTGCTTCCGGTGATGCCCGAGGCGAGGATCATGGTGTCAGTGTCGGCGAGATAGATGATGCGGGTGAGGGTGCCGATGCTTGCGGGCGTGGGAGTGGAGACTCCAGGCCCCAGATAGGTTCGCCGGTCGAGTTGAAGCCGGTGAAGGGATAGTGCCAGATAGCATTGGTCTTATCCAGGCCAGCCCAGATGCCGCCTTTGCTGTCGATGCAGAAACCATTGCGGATGCGTGCCGTGGTATTGAAGAGCGTCCCGGGGATGGAGCCGACGGGATTGGCGATGTATCCGGTGGCGTTGGTGAAGTAGTGGAGATAAAGATATCGGGTTCTGGCCGTTGGCGACGAGAATGCGATGGCCATTCACGTAGGCGATCTGTCCGAAGTCTTCGCCGCGCTGCGGGTCCCTGATATCGATGCGGGGATCGTTCGGGTAGGTGAAGGGATCGATAGTGTTGTACTGGAAGGAGCCTCCGGCTGTGCCGGTGTAGACGTTGTTGCCGCTGAAAAAATAGACGCCGTCGGTCGCGGGGTCGGGCGCTGCAACGGCTTCGAAGGTGAGGCTCTGAAGCTTCCATTTAAGCTGGCCGCTCGGGTCATAGGCGTGAATGTCGGTGCCTCCGTCACGACCGAGGTCCCAGGTGCCGCCCCAAGGGTTGTTGAGCACATAGAGCATCCCGCTCGAGTCTTTGCCTATGCCGTGGACGCGCGTGAAGCGCTTATCACCGACATGGCCTTTGGTCCCCGTGGCAGTATCCAGGAAGCCTCCCAGGGGTGCGAAGGTTCCGGAGAGGATAGGCGTGCTATTGCTGATGTCGAAGATCTTGATGTTCATGTCAGGACCTTCGTCGCCGACATAGAGCTTCTGTTGCCCCGTGTCGTCGAAGAGCGAGACGGGGCGAACGGTAGAGGCTAGAGTGATCGTGGCAAGAGGAGCGCCTGTGGGATCGAACTTCTGAATGGCAGCGGCGGCTTTCTGCGCAACCCAGACGTTGCCGGTGCTGTCGACAGCCAGCGCCCCAGGCGAAGCAACGCTGATATCGAGCTTCCATGTGACGTCGGTGGTGTAGACACGAACGCGGTTGCCGGGATTGTCGCTGGCGTAGAGCAGAGTGCCGGAGGTAGCCAGGCCGCTAATGACGTCCGCCTTCTGCTCGGTGGTGTCGGAGCTGACCTGGAGGATGAGGTCGCGGGTCTTGGAGGAGCGGTTGTAACTTCCGACCAGACCGCTGCCGCCGAGGGAGCTATTAAAGGAGAGCGCGACGAATAGGTCGCTGGCGTTGCCGGTGATCACAGAGCCCTGAAACTCATTGTGGGCGCCGATGGAGCCGACGGTGGCGCCGTTCTGGTAGATGCCAACGCCGCCGGCGTCCTCATCCCACAGGCTGGAGGTGTAGATGCTGCCTTCAGGAGCCACCCACATGGAGCGGGCAACGCTGCCCACGTGGTTGGCGTCGAGACCAAAAGTATTGGCCAGCCAGTCGGTGGTGTACTGGGCATGCGCCTGCGAGGCAGACGCGAAGAAAATGGCGGCAGCGAGCAGAAGGAGGGTAAGCGGACTTCTGGACTTCGAATGGAGATGATGCTCCTAAAGGGGAGTTCCGCAGATGCAGGGGCCGTGTGTGGCAGGAGAGGCCATCGGCGACGAACTTTCTACGTGGACGCGGGAGCGGCGGTTAACGAAGATCTGCAGATTTCCCTCGGACTTACGGCCGTCTCACTATGCGGAATACTGCGATGAATTGTGAGGAAAGGAGAAGACACGTGGCGACCCATGTTCTCTGGGGAATTGATGCGTGAGAATCGAAATTCCTCGCACAGTACAAGACGCGAACAGAGGGTGACGGCATCTCTGTATGCGAGACGAGCGAACGGCAATCAGGGGTGCGGCTGCATCCAGCCATGACGGGTCATCCAGGTGGCGAGAAGGCCAGGCCACGCGGAGGAACCCGCGAGATTTTGCGCGAGCACGACGCCATGAGGACCGTGCTCAAAGAGGTGCATCTCGACGGAGACGTGGTGGTCGATGCAGGCCTGGTAGAAGGTGAGGCTGTTCTGGACGGGAACGACGCCGTCGTCGGTGGTCGCGAAAAGAAATACAGGCGGCGTATCGGAGGTCACGTGAAGGTCGCTCGAGAGCTGTGTCTCGAGCTCGGGCGTGGCCGTCGGGCCGAGCAGGCTGTCGTGCGAGCCCTGGTGAAGAAAGCCGGGGCGCATGGAGATCACAGGATAGGCGAGGATCCCGAAGGAGGGGCGCGCGTCGATGCTGTCGATGTCGTCGCGCGCGGGGAGCAGCGGCTGCCGATATTGGGTGAGGAGGTAGGAGGCGAGATGTCCGCCGGCGGAGAATCCCCAGACACCGAGCCTGTTCTGGTCGATGCCGAACCGGGCGGCATTTGATCGCACCAGGCGGAGGGCGCGCAGGCCGTCGAGCATCTCGGCCGGATAGTGATTGGGGGCGACGCGATAGTGCAGCACGAAGGCGGCGATGCCATGCGCCTGCAGCCAGAGCGCTACGGGCTGGCCTTCGGGCGCTGCGAGATAGTGGTACCCCCCGCCGGGGATGACGACGATGCCGGTGGCGCTGGGATTGGCGGCGGGCAGATAGACGTCAAGCGAGGGCTGATCCGTGGAGCTTTGCGAGAGCGGAGCGGGAGCAGGCCACAGCGGAAGTGTGCTCTGCTGCGCGGCGGTGAAGGAGGAGAGGCCGATGCAGGCGACGGTGCGGAGGAGTCGGCGGATTGTCCTGGAATAGCGTGCGTTCACTGCATCTGCCTTTCGCGTTGGGTTTGCAGGATCGGTTGCGTTAGCGGGAGACGAGAAGCAGGACGACCCCGTGCTTGGGGATCATGGGATCGATCGTCTTGCTGTAAGGAAGGTCGGCTCCGGCCCAGACGTTGCGGATATGCGCGGCGGGCGGAACCCCGAGCTGGCGCAGGTCGACACGCAGGGTGTGGGCAAGCTCGCCGCGGTTGAACAGCGCGATGGCGATGCGGTTGTGGGCCATGGGCTTGGTCCAGATCTCATAAGGGCCCAGCGCGGAGATGCGATCGCCCTGCCTGCCGAGGCTGTCCTGGTCGATGGCGATCACGTCTTTGTTTTCAAGGATGGCGAGATGTTCAGGCTTCATGTGGCTGAGGTCGTTGCCGGCAAGCAGTGGCGCGGCAAGGATGGCCCAGAGGCTCATGTGGGTGCGGTACTCGTCGAGTGTCATGCCACCGTTGCCCACCTCGAGCATGTCAGGATCGTTCCAGTGACCAGGGCCAGCGAAGCGGGAGAGCCCGGCTTGCGAGAAGCCGATGAGGGCCATGCGATCGTACTTGTCGCTGATGTCTCCGGTCGTCCGCCAGAGATTGCCGCCCAGCCCAGGCCCCCACTCCCAGACGTTGCTCATGCCGTACTGGCAGAGGCTGAAGACGATAGGACGGCTCGTAGCGACGAGGGCGTCATGCATCTTGCGATACGCCTCCTGCTGCAGCGCGAAGGCAGCGGGAGCAGCCTGATCGCCCTTCCCTGCTTTGCTGAGTATCTCCCCGAAGCTGCAGAGATCGTACTTGAGATAGTCGATCCCCCAGGCAGCGTAGGTTTGAGCGTCCTGTGCCTCGTGGCCATAGCTGCCCTCGAACTTGGCGCAGGTCTTGGGACCGGGTGAGGAGTAGATGCCCAGCTTGAGGCCACGTGCATGGACGTAGTCGGCGAGGGCCTTCATGTCGGGGAAACGCTCGTTGCTTTGGAGAGTGCCATCGGCGCGGCGCGTACCTTGCCAGCCGTCATCGATATTGACGTAGACGTATCCGGCATCGCGCATACCGTTCGCAACCATCGCGTCGGCTGCGGCGCGAACGTCGGCGTCGGTGACATGCTGGTAGAAGTGGTTCCAGCTGTTCCATCCCATCGGCGGCGTGGGAGCGAGCGTAGTTTGAGCCATGACGACGAAGCCAAGAAAGAGAAGAGAAACAAGGGCAAGGCACTTGCGCGGCAGGCACATGAAGAAATCTTCTTTAGTTAATCGCTGGGCTTAGAGCAAGCAGGTCCGTTCCATTGGGAAGCTGGATCGGCGTTACGCGCGGGAGAGATCATTGGTGGCCACCCTCGCTTATGCAAGCTCCGGCCCAGCGGAGGTGAGGGTGAGAGTGATCTGTTGCGATCCAAGGCGAGGGTGCTTTGCCTTGAGGGTAACAGTGCCGGGACGCTGCTGGGCGCGGATCCAGACAGCGCCAACACCGCCGACAAGCGCGAAGGGATTGTCTCCGATCAGCTGCGCGGGACCGGTGAGCTCGAATTGGATGGGGTCGTTCGCGATGGGACGAATGCGGCCATATTCGTCAGTGACACGGAAGATGATGCGGGTCGTATCGGCTCCATCGGCAACCAATTCGCGGTCGTCGGCGAGAAGCTCGAAGCGACGATCGACACCGCGCCCGGAGAAGGTTTTGGAGATGACCTGCTTGCCTCGCAGGAAGCCGTCGACGCGAAGATCTCCCCAGTCGCGAATGGAGTTTTTATCGAGCAAGACGGAGAAGGGGGCATACCGAAGGTGCGGGAACTGCTCGCGATCGGGATCGGATTCGGCGATCTGCTGAAAGCCTTTGCCGCTGTCGAGGAAGAGCTTGACATGATCGCAGTTGGAGCAGATGAGTGCGACCGTAAAGCCGGTGTCCTCGTCATTGCGGGCCCAGTGGAATGCGGGCTCGAGGACGATCTCTTCTTCAGGATCGCACTGCGATTTGTAGAAACCCGCGGCGGGCTTAGGCAGACGGAAGATGTCAGAGACGCCGTGATAGCAGATGCGATCGCCGCTGCCGAAGTTGAAGTGGGTGTTGTAGTCGAAGGCGCACCAGCCGATGCCTCCGGAAAACTTCGGGTCGGAGGCTATCTGGTTGTGAACGCGGGCGTGACGGAGAGTGTGCTCCCGCTGGCGCGCGGAGTTGTCGGTGGAGCGCGTGGGGAAGGTATGGCCGACAAACTCAGTGTTGAGGTAGAGCGAGGCAACAGGAGGGTGCAGCGGAAATCCGAAGTCGTTGTTGGTGTACACGTCTTCAAGCAGCTCAGAGTGGAGGTTGGAACGAATGCCTCCGGTCTGACGGGTCTTGTCCAGCGCGTGGGCGGCGGCATTGGTGCGCGTGTAGAAGTCGTGATCGTCCTTCGACTCGTTAATGCGCACCCCCCAGAGAATGATGGAGGGGTGGTTCCAGTCGCGGCGAATCATGCGGGAGACATTGTCGACGGCGATGTCCTGCCACGCATGGTCGCCGATATGCTGCCATCCGGTAATCTCTTCGAGCACGAGCAAACCAAGCTCGTCGCACGCGTCGAGGAAGTGGCGCGACTGGGGATATGCGAGGTGCGGACGATGTTGCATTTAAGTTCGCGGCGGAGAATGTAGGCGTCACGACGCTGCACGCGCGCAGGCATGGCCTGGCCGACGAAGGGGAAAGTCTGGTGACGGTCGAGTCCGCGCAGTTTGACGATGCGTCCATTAAGCGAGAAGCCCTGGGGTGTAAAGCGAGCCTCACGAAAACCGATGCGGCGCATCTCTTGATCGAGGATCTGGCCGCCCCGAAGCAGGCGCGTGTGGACCTCGTAGAGCTTCGGGGTGTTGAGATCCCACAGCTCAATGCCGGTGAGGCGATCGAAGCGCAGAATCTGCGAAGGCGTGCCCGATTTGCCGGTGTGGAGAAAGAGCGGCGCGGTCTGCTTTGCGAGAACTTTGTCGCCATCGCGCAGCTCGGCCTCAAGGGTGATGGCGTCATCGGCGACAAAACCCTCGAAGAAGCACTCGACCTCCAGCGATGGCGAAGAGGAGAGCGGGTCGACCGCGCCGGCGAAGATGTTTTCGAGGAAGATGTCGGGGACAATGCGCAGACTGACCTCGCGGTAGATGCCGCCGAAGGTCATGTAATCGACCTCATAGCCGAGAGGAGGAATATCTTTGCGCTCAGTGGAGTCAAGGTGGACGACAAGAACGTTGGGCGCGTCCCAGCGCAGGTGCGGCGTCAGCTCGAACGAGAAGGGAGTGTAGCCGCCTTTATATTCGCCGAGTGGGTGGCCGTTGATCCAGACGGTACTGGCCGTCATGGCGCCTTCGAAGTCGACGAAGACGCGCTTGGCGCGCGCAACAGCGGGGAGACGAAAGTGGCGGCGGTAGGTCGAGATGAACTCGTAATCGGCATCGTCGAAGCTGTGCCAGGGAAGGAGCTTGTTAGTGTGAGGAAGGACGACGGAGTCGAAGCCCCGGTCGTCGAAGTCGGGGCTGGTGTCGCCCGGTGTGATGGAGGCATGGAAGAGCCAGCTGCGATTGATGGAGATGCGTTGCGGTAGAGACGCCGGGGCATGAGACTGCGCATAGGCTGTGGGACCCATCAGCGAGCCTCCGGCAGCGAGGCTCGATGATTTAAGAAAGGCTCTGCGATTCATCCTTTCTCCTGCTTTACGGGTCCGGCTGCCATGTCGAATTTGAGGGCGGCGCGGCGAAGGACGTCCTTGTGGCCGAAGCTCCACTCGGGATGCGCGTGACCGTCAAGGTGGACGGAGCGGACGTAGATGTTGTCGGCAGAGATGTCTCGCGCACCGATGGTGAGGGCTACCCCAGAGCGAAAAGTAGTCGTAGTAGTCCGTACCTTTAGGCGCACGATGGAGCCGGCCCTCGCCAGCGAAGCCGTTGTACATGCCGTCTGCGTCACTGACGATGCGAGGCGCGAGCGAGGCATGGAACAGCGCGGTGTAGAACCCTGGTAGATGCGGACAACAGGGTTGTAGCCTACGATCTCGCCTGTCTCGTGCCTGTTCAATCCGGAGCTTCCTCACAATGCGCTCTGACCGCCGGCTCTTTCGCGAAAGAGTGCGGAGATGGTGATTGCCGCGACAGTAGTTTAGAAAGTGAACTCGCCTCCGACGAGAATGACGCGGGACATACCGGCGGTCTGTGACTGGTTGAACTGGCCGAAGCTCGCGGTCCTCACCGGAGTAACCGTGCCGGTCACATTGGAGACCGTGTTCGAACTCGACAGAGCGTGATTCACGCCATAGTAGACAGGATGGTTGAATGCGTTAATGAAGTTGCTGGTGACCTTGAGATCGTAGCGCTCGCCGATCTTGAATCCCTTGCTGAACTGCATGTCGAACATAGCCTCCCGCGGAGAGCGTGCGTTCGCGAGAAGGCGCGGAGCATTGCCGAGCTGCGGGTTATTGAGCGAGCCCGGAACCGCGAACGCTGCAGGATTGAGATACGGGACAAAGTTTGGGTTGAGCGCGTTCTTCTTCCAGTTCTTGTTGATCAGAGGAACGCCCGGAACGATGTTGGGCCGCAGCGTGTATCCGGCCGGCAGGGCGTTTGCCGTGCAGTAATGGTTGGTCCCGCTGGCGGCGCAGCCGTTCGTTCCCGTGGGCGTAACCGAGACGAAGTAGCCCACCGTGCCGAGGGTGATCGCATTGGGAAGGCCGTCAGCATAGGTTGCGATGCCGGAGGTGGAGATGTTGCCGATAAGGTTATCGAGGATGTGATTGTGGAGGTTGAATCTCTGCCCTGTGCCGATGGGGAGAGCGTAGGTATAGCCGATCTTGAGGCGGCTGGCCTGATCGAAGCTGGCCACCGACCACTCCGAGTTGGAGTTGGTCGGGTTTTGCGGAAGAACATAGCCGAAGCCGCCGCCGTTGGCCCCGGTGTTGGTGTCGGGAACGTTGTCCAGAGTCTTCGACCAGGTGTAGTTGGCGAGCAGCGAGAGACCGGCGCCGAAGCGCTGGTTCACGCTGAGATAGAGTCCGTTGTACTCCATCGTTCCGCCGCGAGGATAGATCTCGTTGATCTGCTGGTTGAAGAAGTTCTGATAGGGGTTGAGGAGCTGAAGACCGGTCTCGGGGACAAGCGCGCCGTTCTGGGTGATGCCCCACGGATTGGGATTCGAGGCGCCGAGGTTCTGGTGCGTCTGAATGGCATTCGTAATGGTGCTGAGTGAGGGAACGTTGAGTGCGCTGGCATAGCCTCCGCCGCCGAATGCGCCCATCAGATGAGTTCCCTTGGACCCGTTATACGTGGCCTGAAGCAGGGTATGAGCCGTAGGCTGATACTGGAGCGTGAGGTTCCAGAACTGCGTGTATGGAACCGCCTTACTCTGGTTGACATGGACCGGAGCGAGGCCCGTGGAGTAGAAAATAGGTCCACGGTTCCCGTTGAGCGAGGTGTAGGCCGAGGTAAGCGGGCCGACAGGGTTCGTAATGTAGTTGACGATGGAGTTGGCGACAACGCCACCGGTCTGGCCGCCCACCGCCTGAGAGGGCACGTTGAAGTTGGGGTCGGGAGTGTTTTCGTAGCCGGTGAGCGGAAGGCGCTGAAGCGTATACGCCGCGCGTACGGTGGTCTTCGGCGTGGGAGCGTAGGAGAAGCCGATGCGAGGCTCGAAGCCCGTGTAATTGATGGGCCACAGCGACCGGGGATTGCCGCAGGCCCCCGAGAAGCAGAAGGCTGTGGAGGTGGCGAAGCCGTTCAGGTTGCCGGAGATGTTCTGGCCCACAAAGGCCTGGTTGTTGAACTTCTCCATGCGCGGTGTCTCAAGCTCGTAGCGCATACCGATGTTGAGGGTGAGATTGGGCAGGAGCTTCCAGTCGTCCTGGAAGTAGCCGGCATAGTAGTGCCAGCGGTAGTAGCCGGGCACCTCGACAGGAGTGTTGCTGAAGGTCGAGATCGTGCCCAGGATGAAGGTGGCGAGCGGAGCTCCGCCGGTCGCGCCGTTGTTGGTCTGCCCGGCGGAGAAGGAATAGCGGCCACCGGTAGCCCCACCCAGATCGTACTGGTTGGACTGGAGCCAGCGAACCTCACCGCCGAACTGGAAGAGGTGATGGCCGTGAGTCCAGGTCACGTCGTCACCGGCGATGAAGTTCTGATCGACCTGGATAGCCGCGTTCGAAAGGCCCATCTGCATCGTGTAGGCGACGCCATTCGCGTTCAGGTTGCCGAGGCTCGGAAACCCGTAGCCGAAAGAAGCAGGTGTAAGACCGTTGGCCGCCGCGTAATCCTTGTCGCGCGTGCTGGGAGGCGCAAGGCGCTGCTGGTTGACGCGCATGAACGAGTAGTGGAAACCATTGACAATATTTTGGGAGAAGACATGCGTGTAGCCGAGCGCGATGTCGTGCGTGGCAGCCGAGTCCGTCGGAACGATCGTGAGCGGATTGGATGCGGCGACGGCAAAGAATCGCGCCGCGCTGACCGGAATGGACGTGTAGCGAACGAAGAGCTGATTGTTATTGTTGAACTGCTGATCGATGCGGAAAGAGTAGCGGTTGTCTGTGTTGAGAACGCCGCGCTTGTAGGTCGCATTCGTGCCGTCGTTCTGGGGCGTAGCCTGGCCGTTGTCGAATTTGATATAAGGGCCGGGGTTCGACGGTGTCGGGAACTGCGACAGCACGTACTGCGCGAAGGGGTTGTTGGCCAACTGGTCGGAGACATCGTCGTTGGGGATAGCGCGGATCTGCGAAGCGTCATAGGAGCCGCTCGGGAAGCCCTTCGCGTCGACCGCCGACTGATAGTTGATCGAGCCGATGCGTGGAGCCGCCAGCGCCGCCGCGTAACCGGAGCTCTTGAGGATGCTCTGGTTGAGAAGAGTGAGCGAGTTATGAAGATGACCGGCAAGCTCATCGGGCGTGGGGAAGATTCCGCGGAAGCCGAACGTGTTCTGCATCCGGGCCGGCTCAACCCCGACAAAGAAGAAGGTCTTGTTCCGCTTCGGGTAGATCTTCGGGATCCAGACCGGGCCTCCGACGTAGAAGCCATAGTAATTTTCGTGCAGAGCGCTGGGAGCCGTGTTGCCGTCCGGGTAGGCGTTGAAGTAAGGATCGGTATGGCTGTAGGTGACGGCGCCATGAAAATCCCTTGTTCCCGCCGTGCTGCTCTGAACGATGACGCCGCCGCCGGTTCGGCCATACTTGGCCGACAGGCCGGTGGTGATGACGGTGGTCTCCTGCACCTCGCGGCCGGAGAGGTTGACCCCGGTCCGGGCGAGGCTGGGCTGCGTAACGTCTGAGCCGTCGACGACGATGGAGCTTGTGCCTGGAGGCGCGCCGCCGATCACGATGCCCGCTCCTGGCGTGACGTAGCTGGTGTAGGCGCTGGGATTCTCGGTCGAGATGCCGCCGGGCTGCAGGGGGTCTCCAACCACGCCGGGCACAAGCAGCGAGGCCTCCAGCGAGCTGCGCTCCGGGTAAGGCAGGCTTTGGACCAGGGCGTGATCGACCGTCGTGATCACGTTGGATTCAGACTTCGTAAGCAGGTCCGCATCGGCGCTGACCGTAACGCTCTGAGTGATCCTGCCGGCGGACAGCACGATATCGAGCGGGGTGGCGCCCACGCCGGAGACGCTGACCGATTCTGTGACCATGCGCTCGAAACCCTCTCTCTGCACCGTCACCGTGTAGAGTCCGGGATTGAGCGACTGAACCCCGAAGACACCGCTCCGGTCGGTGACCGCCTTTTGGTGAACGCCGGTGGCCTGGCTGGCGATATCCACCTCGGCATCGGCAACGAACGCTCCGGTGTTATCGCGCACAGACCCATTGATGGCTCCCTGCCCCGTCTGCGCAGAGACGCACACAGGAAAGGCGAGGACAGCTGCGGCAGCGCTCAAGGGAATCCAGGGCATCGAGAACGCCAGGCGGCCAGCGGAGTTGAGACAAAAGCTGCGTAGAAGACTTCGCTCTATATTCTTGTTTTGTTGATGGTCTTGCATAAAACCTCCGGGAAAACTCGCACAAACTGCGCCACGATCGGCTCTGGCTGATTGGACGAGCAGTTTTTATTCGCTGGCGGAAAGGCATGTCAATGGGCGGATAAAAGCGAATGGGATCTGGTGTATACGTATCGCGATACGATACGCATCCCGCCTGGGAAACTCCGGAGGCACATCAAGATAATTGGGATTTGTTCATTTATTCGTCACTAAACGAATAAAGCTGCCTTGGGGATGGCTACGATGAATTTCCCATCAACGTCTCACAATACGAAACAAAACTTGGCCTTCCATGAGGCTGCCTCCGCGCTTAGATCGGCTCCGGCGCGGATTTCATCCAGGCATCGTTGGGATAGACTTTGTTGACATTCTGCGGCGTGAGCACCTCATGCTGCACGAAGACCGCGGGCGCCGTCGGCTTGTGCTTGAGAATGTCGAGAGCCAGGCGAATGATTCGTTCACCGTAGGTCTCAGGAAAGTAGGCGACGGAACAAACGAGCCGGCTCGAAGGCCTTCGCATCTCGTCGCGGGCGGCGAGGCTGCCATCCTGCCCGGCGATCGCGCAGGCACGCTCAAGGCCCGCCTCGCGAAAGGCCTGCAACGCAGCAAGAGCCGTGGAATCGTTGACCGCGCCGATGAGGACGCGCTCCGGCTTTCTGCGACGGATATGACGCCGGACGATATCGAGCGTGGCTTCGAACTGTCCGCCCTTGGTGTCATAGTGATGCGTGGGAATGCGATGATTGAAGGCGCCCACCTCATCGATGCCATCGAGGACCCCGGTGAGCCGGGCGTTGAGCAGAGGCCCCGCAGCATCCACTCCAAGAAGAATGATCTGCTCCGGGCCCTTCTCCCAGTTCTTCGCCGTCCATCGAGCCAGATGGCGGCCCGCCATGCGGCCCGCCTTGTAGTTATCGGCGCCGAAGTAGATCGCACCAGGATGAGGAATATCGAGCGCGATGAAGGGAATGCGCGCCTCGGAAAACTTGACCGCGATCTGCGCCGCAACGCCGATGTTAATCTGCGAGTCGATGACCAGATCGACCTTCTCCGAAACGAAGGTATCCGCGTTCTGCAGCGCAATCCGCGGGCTCAGGCCGTTGTTCAGCACCACCAAATCGATGTTGGCGGAGTTGGCCGCAACCACAAGCCCATCGCTGACAGCAGCGGTAAACGGCAGAAGGCTGGTCTGTGAGCCGTAGCCGATGCGATAGCGCTTGGTGCGCGCGGGGTGGACGCAGCAGCGATAGCCCTGCTTCCCCGCCCTCTCCAGCAGATGCGTCTCCACCAGGGTCTCCAGCAGGCGGAAGGTCGTCGCCTTATGAAGTCCGACGCGAGCGGCGACCACCCGAAGATCAAGAACCTCGGAGGTGGACTGAAATGCATTAAGAATGGCGGCCGCGCGCGCGACAGACTGAACCATGTATCCGCGCTTCCCTGCCGTGGAGGAGCGTGCGGTCTTCAAGGGTGACTTCATACGAATCTTTTCCTCCATCTGCGCCCCAGAAAGGCGCCGGGCCTGTTTCACAATACAAAACGGCGATCTCCCGCGAGCCCTGCGCTTTCCTGCAATGCTTTTGCCGCCTTAGCATCGTGAAGCTTGGCGAAACGATCTTCTTCCGGGTTGAAACCTTCACCGGAACGTTACCGCATAGCACGTAGTTAACGCAAAGAGATCGCACCCTGCCCTTGAGGAGAGCAAGCGATCTCAGGAAAGGGCGAGGATGTTACTGGAGCAGACTTGGCGATGGTTCGGTCCCCAGGACCGTATCACATTGCGAGACGCACGCGAGGCCGGGGCCACCGGCATCGTGACCTCCCTGCATGAGATTCCGGCGGGCGAAATATGGCCGGTCGAGGCCATTCGAGAGCGTCAGGAGATCATTCGCGCGGCGAAGCTGGAGTGGATGGTCATCGAGAGCCTCGAGGTCACCGAGCGCATCAAGATGCGCGCTCCCGGCTGGCAGAAGGACGTGGAGAGCTTCGCGCAATCGATTCGCAATCTCGCGGAATGCGGCATCCACACCGTCGCATACAACTGGATGCCGCTGTTCAGCTGGATGAGAACGCATCTGCACGAGCCTGCGCCCAAGGGCGGATTTACCACGCGTTTCGATGCGATTGCCTTTGCGGCATTCGATCTCTATATGCAGAAGCGCAAGGGCGCGGATGAGGAGTGGGGCCAGGAGGCGGTTCGCGCGGCCCACGCCTACTTCGAGCGCCTCACCCCGGCCGAAGCCGAGACGCTGCGCGAGACGATCCTCGCCGGCCTGCCGGGAGGCCATCATCGGCTGACGCTCGAGCAGACCGCGGAGATGCTGCGCGGCTACCAAGGCATCTCGCGCGAGAATCTGCGCGAGACGCTGGCGGGTTTTCTTGCGCAGGTCTGCCCTGTCGCGGAGGAGTGCGGCGTAAGGCTCTGCATTCATCCCGATGATCCGCCGCGCCCTCTGCTGGGCCTGCCGAGGATCGTGAGCACGGCCGAGGATCTGCGATGGATTCTCGATCAGCATGACGGCGATGCGAACTCGCTGACCCTGTGCACGGGAGCGCTCGGGGTCCGCGCGGACAACGATCTGCGGGCGATCTTTGCGGAGTTCGCGCACCGTATCGGGTTTCTGCACCTGCGCTCGACCGAGCGGGAGCCGGAAACGATTGCAGGCATGGAATCGTTCTTCGAGGCTGCGCACTTAGAAGGCAATGCGGATCTGATCGGCCTCGCCCTCGAAGTCATGCGCGAGGCGCGCCGGCGCGAGCTCGAAGGCGACCAGCGTACCTTGCCGTTTCGCGCAGATCATGGGCAGGAGCTTTTGAATGACCACGAGCGCGGGGCGGCGCCCGGATATCCGGCAGTAGGACGTTTGCGTGGCTTGGCGGAGTTGCGCGGGGCCTTGACGATGGCGGAACGATGGATGACGAAAGTTGAGCAGGAATGCAGGATTCCCTGAACAAAAATGCGCTAATCTTCGGCGGAGCTTCGGGCATTGGATGGGCAACAGCCTGCGCTCTGATCGAGAGCGGGGCCGCGGTGACGAGCGCGGATGTGCGCACGCCCTCAGAGCGCAACGATGCGCTACGCTCCATCCAATGCGATGTCCGTGACCCGGCGCAAGTGCGCGACGCGGTCCGTGACGCGACGGAACGCGGTCCCCTGGACTGGCTGGTCTACAGCACGGGCATTCAGCACTACGGGTCCGTCGTGGACACCACGGTGGACGAGTACGATCTGGTGCAGTCGATCAATGCGCGCGGTGCGTTCCTGGCCTGCCGTGAGGCGATCCCAAAGATGCGCAAGGGCAGCGCCATCGTGTTGGTCTCGTCGGTACAGGCCCTGGCGTGCCAGGAGGGCGTTGCGGCGTATGCAGCCAGCAAGGGGACGCTGGAGTCTTTGACGCGCGCCATGGCCGTGGACCACGCGAAGGACAATATCCGCGTCAATACGGTGCTGCCGGGCACGGTGGATACGCCGATGGTGCGCTCGTCGGCAAAGCGCTTTGGAGGAGCCGCCGGGCTTGAGCAGACGTTGCAGCAGTGGGGAGAGAATCATCCGCTTGGCCGCGTGGCGCATGCGGACGAGATCGCAAGACTCATTGCGTTTCTGCTGAGCGACAAAGCCTCGTTTATTACCGGAGCCTCGTATCGCGCCGACGGCGGCCTTCTGGCGCAACTTGCCGTGCGACTATAACCGGAGCGGCGTACCGAGCATACCGCCCACACCGGCCTCGAGAGAGAAGAGAGAGTCTCCTGGATCGTCAGGCTGCGTAGCGTCGGCCGCTGAGGTGAAAAGAAGAGTCGAGGCATCGCCTCCGGCGAAGGCGCAGGTGGTCGGGTTGCGCACGGGCGTATCGATGATGTCAGCGATGGAGCCATCGGGCGCGACGCGAACGATGCACGCGCCACCGAACCGGCAGTTCCAAAGATAGCCTTGGGCGTCGATCGTGGAGCCATCAGGAAGCCCGCGCGGAAACTCCGCGAAGAAGTCCTCGCGGCTCTCGAGTCGGCTCCGGACAGGGTCGAAGCTGCCGCGATAGAGACAGTTTGCGAGGGTGTCTCCGAAGTACATGGTCTCCCCTGTCGGCGACCAGGCAAGCGTATTGACGATGCCGAAGCCGCTCAGCCACTGTTTCGCTTCCCCACCGGCAGCCAGCGAATAAAGCGCGCCCTGCCACTCCGTGACCTCCGCGGTTGCCCCGTCAGGACGCACATTGTTCTGCATGGTGCCGAACCAGAGAACTCCCGCAGGGTCGACGCGAGCGTCATTGCAGCGAAGAGCCGGCCAGCCGGGCAGACGAAAGAGAACCTCGGTCTCCCGGTGAGCGAGCGAATCCCAAAGAACGATGCGCCCGCCGAGCACAAGCGCCAGAAGATGCTCCTGCGTCGTGAGCGCAACTGCGGTGACAGGCTCATCGAAGGCCCATGTCTGGACGCTGCCGTTCGCGAGCGAGCAGCGATGCAGCAGGCCGCGATTGATGTCGGTCCAGAAGGCGGCGTTCTGCTGCGGATGCCAGACGCACCCTTCCCCGCAGATGTCCTGCGTTGCAGCAACTCGGCGAATCGAGGTGTGAAGCATCGGTACCCTCAAGGATCATCTGCGCTCAGAAGGTCTGCGCTCAGAAGCGGAACAGCCCCCACTGGCTGGGGTTGAGACTGGCTTCGCTGGGAACGTCAGCCGTCATGGCATCGGCTTTATTGTGCCAGTAAACGCGAGCCTGCGCGCGCGTACCGTCGCTGAGAACAAGGCCGACATCGCCGCGATATTGTTTTCCGGACGATGCATCGATCCCAAGCAGAGACAGCGGAACGGTGAACTGGTAAAAGCCTCCGTCAGCGGAGAGCGTGACGCGGTCGCTGACGTCCTCGACATCGTCAAAGATGACCTCCCCAACAGGCGAGGAAAAAGTAACACGGTTGCCCGGCCCTGCGGCCTTCTGGTGGTAGAGCACGGCGAGCAGCCTGCCGTCACGGCGCGTCACGAAGAGACGCTCGTCGCCGATGCAGGCGTGGCGATCGTCGCTGGATCCAGTCGAGCGCAGCATCAGGTCCAGGCCGCCGCCCTGCGTAAACGCAAAGGGAAACTCAGCCCCGGAGTTGCGCAACAGATCGGGATGGCTAGAGCGATACGCCACGACAAGATTTTTGCCATCGGTGCCAAGCTGGAAGGAAGAGCTCTTGTCGATCACCGCCCAATCCGCTTTGGGCCACGCCTCCGCCCCGGCCTTCGGGATTGCAGCGAGATGATGAACCTCGATCTCCGCCTTCCGTCTCTCGAGGGAGAGGGATTGCGCGCGAAGCGGCGCTGCCTGAGCCAGCTGCGAGCTGCTGACATCGATGCTTCCGAGATCGACGCGCTGAACAGTATCGAGGCCGTCCAAACGCACGATGGAGGTGTGCCACTTGCCTACGGCAAGGTAGACGTTCCCATCATCTTCACCGAACATGAAGGGCCAGAACTGCTCGGCGTCGAAGCTGAGGTTCGTGATCGCCATGCCGGGAGTTTCCTTGGGATAGGGCCAGAAGGGTGACATGCGCGTATCCCCGCCAAGCGTAGCGACCAGCAGGCCGTCGACGGTGTAGACATAGATCTCACCCATGTAGGAGTAGCGCGCGACCAGATACCCCGCCTCCCCATGCGCCGGGCGCACAGGATAACCAAGCATCCTCTTCGGATCCTGAATCTCCCCCGGGCCCGTGGGCGGAACAGAGGAGGAGCGTGCAGGCATCCTCCAGCGAAGACGGCCACCCTTATATCCACTCATGTCCACGAGAAACCATCCATCTGGGCTGAGCGCAACCTCTCCCACCGCAGGCGTATGAGAGACCAGAGCGAGCTTCCTCAGATCATAGGAGGGAACACCCGCAGCATCCACCGAGTCCTCCGGCAAATGATAGGGTCCTCCGCTGATCACCGAGAGATCGGGCTGAAAGACAACTCCCGCGGAGCCGGGCACCGCAGGCCGGGTAAACTCGATCTCTTCCGCTTGCACCGCGTGATCATGGTTACGATCGGTCCAGAGAAAGAAAGTCTGGTCCGGATCGCCAGCCGGGATGCGTCGCCGGACCTCCGGCTGGTCCAGCGCAACCCAGTGATGCGGGCCTCCCATCGCTCCCACCCAGCCCGCGCTGGCGATAGGCCGGCACACGCCATCCTCGAGAATCCAGAGCGTTGTGACCGTGGTCTGGTTATACCAATACGTATTGTAGGAATCGGTGAAGTACTGATGGCCGTTGCGATAAAAGGTCTGCGCCGGCGTGATTCCGCCATGCGAGCCAGCGGGAATCATATCTTGGGGAAAGAAGATCGGCTTAGGCGAATAACCGCCATAACTGATCGCGTCGTTGAGCGGATCGGGAAAGCGATACCGCACCGCAGTAAGGCGCTCGTGACCGGTCGCAGGATTGACACGAAACTCGAGCAGCCCCATGCTCCCGGGATTCCCAATCGAGGGATAATACGCGCGATAAAGATCGTGCGGATCAGCGAAACCGCCGCCGCCGTACTGCGTGGGACCATACCACGCGTTGAGGAAGCGTCCGGTCTTCGCCTCCCACCGGCTGATGCGCTTCGGAAGATAGTCCTCCTCCGCGACCCACAGAACACCGTTCGAGTCGACGGCCATCCCCAGCGGATGAGCCATGCGCCGCTCATCGTACGCTCCGATCTGTGGACCTCCCGGACGCCCGATGACGCGCAGCATCCTACCGCTAGCTGCGGAAAAAACCTTGACCTGATGGCTGCTTCCCCAGTCGGTGACATAGATCTCGCCATCGGATTCTATGATCTGCTTGGGAGCTTCAAGCGACGAAGCAGGAACCACCACCTTCGGATCGGTTAGCGAGAGCGTGTGCCAGTCATGGCTCACGGTGAAGCGCGTGATAGCCCCCTCGGTCGTGACCAGCAGATGGCCGTCCGGCTCGAAGGCGAGCGCTCCAACATGAGAGAGCTTAATCCTCGCAAAAGGAGCCTCCGCGCCGTGGCGGACATCGAAAGCGACGATCTCGTCAGCCCCAGGGTTCGAAAGCAGAAGCAGGCCATTGCACGCGGAGAGGCCAACCAGCTCGCGGAAGGCGTCGTGCATCTGAATACCACCCACCACCTTCGCCAGGGGCGCAAGCCCCGTCTTCGTGATCGCCAAGACCTGCAGCGCGCCAGGGTCAGTCTTGCCAAAGTCACGGCTCGGATTGACGACATAGACCGTGTAGGCGATATGGTCAGGGTTGCGGTCACGACCGATGTCCCGCGCCAGCGCAATGCCACCGTTCCAGCCCCGAATCTTGATTCCATCCAGCTTGCGGCCCTTTAGATCCGTCCACATCAAAGCGTGCCCCGCCTCAGCCGCCTGCGCTCCCAGCAGAATCTGCGGCGCGGTCGAATGCGTGGGCCACGCGCTTCCCTCCGGCAGAAAAAGCGCCGAAGCCGGCGCAGTATGATCGGCAAGCCACGCGCCCGCACCGTCAGCCGTAGGCCAGGGAGGCGTTCCGGGAGAGTAGATCGAATACTGAAGGCGCGGAACAATCCGCTCATGAAAGAGGCCGCGAACGCGATAGCGGCCAGCAGCGGCGACGCCGTCGAGAGAACTTCCATCCCATGGAATCGTGTTATGACCCCGGCGGACACGATAATCCGCAACCAGGTTCTTGATCCGGTTTCCCTGCTGATCTTCAATCACCAGCGTGAGCAGACCGTCCTGCTTTGCTTCATAAGGAATGCCGATGGCCGACTGAGGCGAGCCAAGGTTGCGAGCCGGAAGAGCGAACGGAAAAAACAGAGTACCGAGGATCGCAAGGACTGCCAGGATGCGCTTCATAGATCTCCAACGAGCTTCTTCAGCCGACGTGCTGTTTCAGAATGCGCGCCGCCTGTCAGCCGGGAAAATACTATAAAGAATCGTGAAAGATCACGAGACTTCCCTGCCGGCACGCGATCGCGTTTCACCATCCGAGTTCGGGAAATTATCAAAAGACAGTTCATCCGCGCTGGGAGCCCAGACCCTTCGCTTCGCCATGATCGCGAAACAGAACTTCTGATCGAAGATGACATCTCACCATGCGAGATAAAAGGTAAAGACCGAAGGCTGGCATCGAGCTGCTCCTCTAGTCAGTGCTTGGGTGCTTTCGCACCAGCTACCGTTCTGGAAGCCGGAAGCTCATTACCGTCCCCGACGGCTGGAAGTCACGACTACGGACCTGCATCGTGCCGCCACGTTTCTCTATCAATGACTTTGTGATCCAGAGGCCCAGACCAGTCCCGACGAGCTCTTTGGTCGTAAAGAATGGGTCAAAGATCTTCGCCTGGTTCTCCTTAGAGATACCGGTTCCATCATCCGCGATTGAGATACGAGCGACAAGCGCCCCAATCCGTACCTGAGTAACTACACGGGCGCGAATGATCAACCTGCCACCTTCGCGAGAAGCATCGAGCGCATTCGAAATGAGATTTGAGAGTATCTGCTTGAATTCGCCAGCCCACGTAAAAATCTTCAAATCAGGTTGAATCTGTCGTTCGATGCGGACGTTCTTGTATGAAAACTTGCGCTCGTAGATCGCAACAATCGTCTCGACCACCTCGGCGACATTTATCCAACTCGCGTTGGAGGTAGCACGTTGGAAGCCTAGCGTCTGCTGCGCAATGTGGGCCGCGCGGCGTAGCTCCTGCTCGGCAGATTCCAGGTAGGACCGAACCTCCTGGGGAACTTCAGGGTGCTTTTTGCCGAGATAGATCAAGTTGGTGATCGATTCGAGCGGATTGTTGATCTCATGTGCGATCGTAGCGGCCAATCTCCCCACGGAGGCCAGTCGCTCGCTCGTGTGTAGCGCTGCGATCAGCCTCTTCTGTTCCGTCACATCTCGCAGAATCTTGGCAGCACCAATAATTTTTCCGTGCCGATTTCGCACCGGAGAGATGGTGAGCGACACGTCGAGTCGATCTCCGTTTTTGTGCATTCGTACGGTTTCGAAATGCTCGATGCGCTCGCCCCGGCGGACCTTGTCCAGGATCTGCGGTTCATCCTCCTGGAGTTCCAACGGGATAATAGTTGTGATCGACTTTCCGATGATCTCGTCGGCCGAATATCCCAAAATGCGTTCGGCCCCGCGATTCCAGCTTGTGACGATTCCATTCAGATCCTTACTGACGATCGCGTCGTCAGACGATTCAACGATCGCTGCGAGGCTAGCCATCGCTTTCTCCGCCTGCTTCTGTTCCGTGATGTCCGTCGTAAAGCAGCGAGTGTGAACAAACTTTCCGTCGCGCACATAGACATTGGAATCGATGCGAACGTTCCGAATCGAACCGTCCTTGCATTGCAGACGCGCCTCATATCCCACCAGCTCCTCGCACCTACTTAGCCGAGAAAGGATGTCTTCTATGACCGCAGCGTCGGCATGGAACTCTGAAATCTGACGACCGACATATTCGTCATACTCGTAGCCGAGGAGTTGCAGCTCCGCCTTGTTCGCCCAGAGAATTTCGCCCGTTGCAGAGACCCAATGCATCCCAATAAGCGCGTTTTCAACGTAGTCACGAAGTTCAGCTTCACGCTCCTGCAGTTCCGCTTGCAGCCTCTCTCGCCGAGCGACCTCAAGTTCCAGTGCCTGAGCTTTCTGCTGAAGGAAGAGGATGGTGCGGAGCCGTTGATCCTCAGTCTCCACGGAGGTATATCGCTCCGTGGGGATAACATACGAGTGCTCGGCGCAGACTTCTGCCATCCTCTCGCCGTCCTGGTGCTCAGAGAACAGGTGCATCGGGTAGGCGCACTGCAGCTGAAAGCGATGTATTTTAGCCAGTTCGTTCCATAGCCTCTCAAGAGCGAGGGCAGCCGAATGATTTCCTTCGGCCCAAAGAACAGATACCATCTCCCCGAAGGCAGCAAGTTTGCCTCCATGCCGTTCGGCTACTACGGAAGCTTCTCCGATGAGCGTCCCGATCACTTTTCTGAACAGCACTGGATCCGGCTCACCCGCGACCATGAACCGCGAGAGAGATTCGCTCGCATCAAGCGAAACAAACCTTCCTTGCTGCACTGCGAGATGAGTATCTATGCCTTGTTCCTGAAGGTGAACGATTAGGGCATCCCGGTGCGGTTTAGTCGCAATCACAATGGCAGGGAGACCAGCGCCCAAAGCAGAGCTGATGAACCGGCTCAATCCCTGGGTAAGAGCATCATCGGTTTCGTAGAATTGGACGATATGCCCGCTGGACTGGGTAGCGCTCGCCTCCGGCGGCATTACTGGATCATCGCTCTCAGTCGATATGCCAAGTACCTCTGTGTCCATTGGAGACCTCAGAACACAGTTTACGCGCGGGAAGAGGCTACGGACCCCCTTCTTAAGTGGGATCGAGCCACCATGGCAAGATGTTGGCGGAATCAACGCTCTTATGGCTATGTTGCGAGCGCACAAAAGCAATTGGGGTTGGCAGGTGAGCTTGGGTATTTTCTAAGAACGAAATTGCTTTGAAGCCTGCCTAGGGAACTTCTGAGAGCAACGATGAGGTAAGTTCCCGTGATGAGAACCATGGCGCAATTCCTTGTCTTTGCGAGATTATTCGCAACCGGACCCGCTTTCACCCAGGAAGCTCGTCAGGACTTCAAAAAAGAGTTAGATCAGGAGTCTTCCGAACAATCCAAGAAGCAGATAAGCCGTTTTGCAATGGAAAGAAGGAGGTTGGGAACAATGAAATACCTCGCAATCGGTCTTGTACTCTCTTGTTTGACTCCGCAAGCGGTGGCGCAATCATCAACTCCCTCCGCCCAAACCGCACCTCCTCAGGGCGAATCCGCTTGGTCTCTAGCGCAAAGCATCGGGATGTCGCCTTCCCACGGGAACGGGGACACTGTCGATCTGGTACTTCCAGACCAAACACTGAGTTTTGCCATCGACAAGATTCAGATCGTAGATCCAAGCAATGTGAGCGTACTGGAATCCGGTGCGGTATCCTCATTGACCCTTGTTACCTGTTACCCCTTCTACTTCGATGACAGTGCACCGCAGCGGTACATAGTTCGCGAACTGGAACTGAATCCCGGTTCCTTACCGCCGCATCCTGACCCGCGAAGACGCAAAGAACTGCAGCAGATCCTGTCTCTGCTCGGCACCATTACGGATTTGCACGATCTCTCCCTGATGCTTGTCGGCATCCTCAGCGGACCACGCGCCAGCGAGGCGACGGGTTTGCAGTGGAAGTCTTGGACAGGGATCTCGCTTGTTCCCTATGGCACCGCGTATGAGGGGCAGTTCCATCAGGGACGTCTCAAGTCGAAGGCGAGCAGAGCACCGATCCCGCTCCCCGAACCGGTCCGCCCCGTCATCGAGGCATGGAAGAGGCTCTGTCCAGATCCATCGCCCGAGGCACTCATGTTCCCTACCTTCGGACGCGGCAAGCGGAAGGGACAGGCGGTGCCCCGCTGGGGAAAGAACTTCCTCCGATGGCGAATCCGTCCGAGCTCGCGCGAGCTGGGGATCCCGGATCGCCTGGTCACCTTCCAGGTGATGCGGCGTTCTCTGGGAACCAATCTTCAGCACTATGGAACGTTGAAGGACACTCAAGGCGCTCTCCGTCACGCCAGCATCACGACGACAGGTAATGTCTACGTGCAGGTGGTCGAGGAAAGCGTGATGCGTGCCGTCAACTCTCATGCCATAGCAGTGCTTGATGGCTGGTCGCCTGAGGTGGAGAGTATGGGACTGAAGGGCAGGAACATCAAGAAGCAGCTCGTGCTCGAGGGGAATCCTCAGGCTCCGCTGGTAATTTGACGAAGTTTGACGAAGTTCTTGGAAGGGAGATTTATATGTGATTGATTTATATGGCTCCTGAGGTAGGACTCGAACCTACAACCCTTCGGTTAACAGGCGGGTCGTCAGGCTCGGAGCACCTTTACTTTCAATGGAATAGACGGAGCCGAAAGGACAATTTGGAGCCTTTTTGGCGCACAATTTGGTGAAGAATTTGGTGAAGTTTTGAGACGAGAGGAGTCTCGGGTTTGGACCGAAGGCTCATCCCCAACCGCTTCTGGATACCTGGTCGTGGACAGAACGGATTGCGTGGGCTCCTAGTTCCCTGTTTGTCGCGGATTCCGCGAGAGTGGCTGGTCTTTCACTTGTTCGCGTAACTCGTCCGACCTCGACCGTGTGAAGGTGTGCTGAAAGTGGACTGCTGCGCGTTCTAAAGGGATTATGAGTCGGCGTAGCCGATAAAGATCGGCATTCCGGGCTATATTTGGCATCAAATTGGCATCAACTTCTAACCAGTGGGCACGGGCTGAATCGTGAGGATTCAGCCCAGCTTGTCTGGCACGGGAGTCATTGGACGTCGGCATCAATCCGGGATGGTTTGGCCGCACTAAAAAGCGCTTCTAAGAACGAATCCGGTTTGCAGCCGCTTCCATAGTGTTGGTTCGCGCACTAGGCCAGCCCTGAAAAGGCCGGCGGCGGCGGTTCGATCCCGTCTCTGGCCACCACTTTTTTAACAACTTAGCGGCAACCCGAGAGTTGAAGTTTCAGTCTGTGGAACCATGCTGGAACATCGCTAGGCGGCAACGGATTCGCTATCGACCCTAACGTTGTCATTTGGAGCTTGCAGAAGCTTCCACATTCCGTTAGCTGTATTCCCGGTCTTGGCGAGATGCTTCCGACCGAGTTTTGCGTAGCGTTCCGTCATCTTGATATTCGAGTGACCGAGAATCTTGGCAAGCTCGTAGAGATCGCCGCCGTTCATCATGTACCAGGATGCGAAGGTATGGCGCAAGTCGTGGAAGCGGAAATCCCGAATCTTTGCCCTCTTCAGCAAGTCTTCGAAACTGCCTTCCAGCCTTCGGCGCTTTCCAACGGCTTTAGCCCGAAGCGGGAATAGCGGCCCGTCTTCCTCACCAACCGATTTCAACGCCATCGCCAGCGTGGGTGTCATCGGGACGTACCGCATCTTGCCGCCCTTCAGCTTCGCCCGCACTGCCAATAGACCTTCCCCGTACATAACGTCACTCCACTGAAGCCCAAATATCTCGGATGCCCTCATGCCCGTCGTCAACGCGATCAGCACAACCAGCCTCATTCTGCGAATGGTCAGATTGAACTTGAGCAACTCCCGGATGGTGTAGTCAGCACAGCAGGCCAGTTCGAAGCCGCTGTCACCAGCTTTCCGAATTTTGACGGTCAATTGAGCGATATTGAGCAGACACGGCTTTCGGCACGTAAGGTCTATGGAGAATCGCTCCTGCGGCTTGATCAAGCCTTCATCACTCCGCTCGATCGAGAAGACATTCTTGGCCTGATCAACGAAATGTATGGTGTCGTCGATCGAGTTGCGGAACTCTCGCAGCGCCTTCGGCTCTATCAACTAAAGGACTTGCACCCTACGCTAACCGGGCAGGCAAAGAACCTTTCTACTATCGCCGGCGAGCTTAATCGAATCATTCACGGTCTTCGTCACCAGAAAAAGCTCAAAGATCTAAAGCCGGGATCGGATGGCGTCTCAGGAGCTATGGAACTTTCCTACTGGTATTCTGATCAGAATGGTCGCGAGGGTGCGAACAGATGCAGCTTTGCGGAACTGTTGCCGGGCTTTACGACGCGGTTCTTTACAGAGAGGGGAGATGAGCGCCTTGAAAGCGCTTTGATCCCCACCCCTCCACAGAGTTTGACCTCACCGCCATGATCTCTTCGTGCTCTCACGATCCGATATTGTGGTTCGGTTTTTGGCGCAACTAGGCGAGAGCTGGATTTGTAAGACTGTCCCGAGGCTAGTGCCGGACAACGCCGTTAATCGGAACCGTTCCGAAGTGATTGCTCGCTTTTGAGCCTGGGGCAAACATCAGCGTGATATTTGAGAACGGCACCTTATCTGATCCGGTGATGCAGACCATGAGCTGGGACTTCTCGCCGTCGGGTGCAAACGGCGCGTTGCCCCCATTCCCGGTAGTGCTCGCCATCCCGACAACGACAAAACCGGTTGTCGTGGCGGCAACGGCGAAGTGGGCGGTAGGACAGTTCTCTGCCACGTAGTTAGGATCAGAGATCACGCGGGCGTCCCTCATGGTGAAGTGATGCGTATGTTGGTCACGTAGGGTCGTGTCGGTCGTTTTGTTGGCGATCATCCAAAGGTCGGAATGCTCCATGTTCAGTGCCGCACTAAAATCAACGACATCGAAATTAGGGTAGACCTCGAGCGACCACGTTCCGCGAATCTCGTACCCTCCCATCGCGAAGGGGTTGTAGTCGTTGATAGTTCCCTTGAGTGTGGTGGAGCGCGGACCCTCAGCAACCAACACACTGCTTAGCGCCAGGACCATGACCGCAAGTTGCGTAGACAGCAGGAAAGCCTTATTTTTCACAAGAAACCTCCATCCTCTTGCTTTCGGACAGCGCATACTGCCCACAGCCTGCAGTTCTTCAACGATTGAAGTCTTTGGCGTGGAGCGAGGACGCTGACAAACTGGGGTCGATCATGGCTCACGCACGCGGAATTGAGCCATAGACGAAGGTTTACCAGTTTCTTATCGGATTCTGTTCAGCTAACTTGCTGAAACTCCTATACATCTGCCAGGTTTGAAGTTTTTGTGGCATAATCTTGGGACTCCGAGGGGGAAGACGTGCCGGAGATTGAAGGAATTATCAGATTCGATCAGTATGAGGTCGACCTTCGCGCCGGCGAACTTCGCAGGAATAACCGGCCAGTCCGGCTGCAGAACCAGGTCTTTCGGCTCCTGACGACGTTCCTCGAACATCGTGGCGAGGCGTTGACGCGAGATCAGTTAAGAACACAGATTTGGCCGCCCGATGTGTTCATCGATTTCGATAATGGATTGAGCGCTGCGGTCCGTAAACTGCGAGTCGTGCTGGGCAGACCTCCGGGGGCCAAAGGCAACAATAGCTACATTGAAACCGTGCCGCGGGTCGGTTACCGATTTATTTCGCTCGAGAACGGAACGAATACCAACAACAGGCGCATCATTTCCGTTGCAATTCTGCCTTTCACGAGCGATTCAGATAGCTCGGACCTGGATTATCTGTGTGAAGGCATGACCGAAGCTCTGATTGACGCTGTTTCTGAGATTCGCGGGATCGCGAAAGTAATCGCTCGCAATTCGGCCTACCGATTCAAAGGGCGTGACCCGCAGGAAGCAGGGCGCGAACTCGGTGTACAGGCAGTAGTGATTGGAAGTGTGCATCCCGCTGGCGATCATGTGCTGGTGCGAGCTGAGCTTATCAGCACGACTCAAGGTTTGCGCCTTTGGGGAGCCAGCTATCAGCCACTCATCCAGGAGCTTCCGCTGCTTTCATCGACAATCGCCTTGGCTTTGCGTGATCGCCTGGGATCCAAGCAGCGCACTGGGGTGCCACGCAGCGTATCTCATCGGTCGACTGATAATCCCGAGGCGTACCGTCTTTACTTGCGAGGACGATACCTCTGGGCGAAGCGCCCGGGAGCGGGTTATGTTGAAAAAGCAATTGAGCTGTTCAATGAGGCGGTTGCACTCGACCCCGCCTTCACTCTGGCCCACGTTGGGCTTGCCGACTGCTACAACACGTTAGGCGCATGGGAAGCCGGCGTTCTGGAGCCGGCGATCGCGTTGGAACGGGGCAAGGCCGCCGCCAATCGGGCACTCCAACTCGATTCCAATCTGGCCGAAGCGCACACTTCTCGTGGTTATTGTCACTTCCACTATGAGTGGGACTGGGGCAGCGCCGAGGCCGCATTCAAGCGAGCCATTGATCTGAACCCCAATTACTCCCACGCTCACCACTGGTACTCTCATCTGCTGGTCGCCAGGGGAAGGATGAAAGAGTCGCTGGAACACAGCCTTCGCATTATCGAACTCGATCCTTTCGACCTGCTTATCAATTCGCACCTCGCATGGCACTACCACATGGGGGGACATTATCAGGAGGAACTCGAAGAATCGAACAAGCTCCTCGAAATGGAGCCGAACTTTCACAAAGCTCATTATTTCAGGGGTCTCGCTCTCGAACAGCTTGGAGGTACCCGCGATGCCGTCAAGGCACTGGAGAAGTCATATCAGCTTTCGGGAAGTACATTCATGCTGTCCGCGCTCGGACACGCATACGCAGCTGCCGGTGATAGGGACAAGGCAGTTCACGTACTCGGTACATTAAAGGAATTATCGAAGAGCCGCTACGTAGCGGCGTATGAACTCGGTGCGATTCACGTGGGACTACAAGAATACGAGCATGCGCTTGATTGTCTGGAAAGAGCGTATATAGAGCGGTCCGGTTGGATGCCGTATCTCCCTGTCGATCCAACATTCGCGCCTTTGCGAAGTGAACCTCGGTTTCATAGAGTATTGCGGAGTATTTCAAATTCTTGGGGTAATTCTTGAGTAACGCCGAAATCAAGCAGTGATCGGACCCAATCCGCAAGTAGCCGGCGCGACTGCCTCCCCAGCTAGCTTTGCGCAGGTCTCCAACAGCAGAACAGGCGTGGAGGCTCACCAAAGGAGCGGGTTCATCAAGACGATCTCCCGGATCGAATTCTCGAGATATGAAGTTCTCCACCAGGAATAACGGCGCTTGCCTCGCCTCCACGTTGGAGGGAACAATACGGGAACAACCTGAGGACGAAACCATCCCAAATGCTCTCAAACCATCCTAAATCGACGATGTTCTAACGTCTTTCGTATCAATCGCGTCCGCTGATTCCAAGCCATTTAGGTCCATTGGTAGGAAGCCCTGAAAAGGCCGGCGTCGGCGGTTCGATCCCGTCTCTGGCCACCATTCAGAATCAATAACTTAGGCACACTAAAGATCGCGACGAATGTCCTCTCTTTTCCTACTCAGCTCGATCGCCCACTGAATCTAAACAGTTGTTCCCATATCGTTCCCGCTGATTTCGGGTAGGCACAAGGGATCGAACCTAAGATCTCTACAATGAGCAAGATAGTAATTCGCTTATTCTCCGACGCCAGCCGCAACAAATGAACGAAGAGGTCGTTTGCATTTGAGATATCGGCCTCCTAGGTTGCGCAGCGATTGGAGGATGGATGAGTGAAAACGAGGAGAGGCCGGTCCGTTCTTCATGGGAACTACTTCCTCTAAGTAGAGGACAACGTTCTGCGGAATCCCTTGATGTGACCTCATTGCTGTCGTACGTCGAAGGTTCATATGGAAAGTGATTAGAAGCTCAGTTCAATCTCGATGGTTTGCCCCTGTACTGCACGCTGTACTCTTCGCGCTTACATGGCTGACCGCTTTCGTCCAACCACAGCCCATCCTTGATGGGCCCGCCCGTTGGGGATTCATAGTTCTATTTTTTGCTGATTTTCCGGTGTCTGTAATTGGTTTTTCAGCGATCTGGGATCATAAGCTAGCGTTTGGACTTTCGTTGTGGGGTATAGTCGGAACCGCCTGGTGGTACTTTTTGGGGGTATGGTTTCAGCGCCGACGTGCCAAAAAGTCATCAACAGCATGACCTCCTTTTACTGTGGTCTTGGCGGAGCAGGACCGACGGTGAATTCTTAGACGTGGCGTGCCAGGCACACGACGCCTGTTATAACGCTCATGGCTTATCGGGAGGGCCGATGGATGTCTCCAGACCCCCTACAACGGCAGCATAGACATCCACTACCCCCAAACCTGGCCGTAATTGACTCTGGCCGCCCTAATTGGGGGATTCCGCTCCTAGGGATGCTGAGGTAAGCTATGGCGGTTTCCAGTGGAGATCGCGAGAAAAATGAAGAACATCTTAGCTGTTGTGGGTTTCGTTGCCTGCTTGGGTTTCGGGATAGTCGTTTTTGGTATGATGTCGAACGCATCATCCTCTGATTCGTCAGCAGGTTCGACCGAGGCGACGGAGACGAAGGCCGACTCGCCGTACACGGTTGAGGTAGCGGACAAGAGATATACCGGTAAGACAGTGAGTAATGTCGGTGCTGCTATCTTGGGTTTCGGTGATGCACCATTCCTGTCGACCGGCTACAGCATGGAGCGTCCGGACGGAAAATTCATTGTGGTCAAAGTGGCGGTCACGAACTATCAGCGCGACGCCATAACTATGGACAACAATCTGTTCAAGCTCTTATCCCCAGATGGGGTAGAGTACAGCTCATCGTCTAAGAGTATGAGTGTTCCCGCGGGAATGAATCTCTTCCTGGCCAGTCTGAACCCGGGCATTACCAAGGTCGGCATCATCGTGTTTGATGTGCCCCCAACCCTCGATTTGAGGAATCTCACGCTTCAGTTCCGAGGTGGCATGACTGGTTCTGAGGCCTCTATGCCGCTGCGCGTTGTAGCCTCGGATATGGAGCCGGTTAAGTCGGAGCCTGTGCCCGAGCCGGTACAGAGCCAGCCGCAGACCGGATCACAAGCCGAACAGGTGGGCGATCCGCCGACTACTCCGAACGCGCCTGCCGGGACCGAAGGGATATCTCCACAGCAACGTGTCGAGACGGATCAGCAACCGCAACAGCCACCAGCAGATCCCGCGCAGCCCCAGAACTGAGGCCAAGGCAGCGTGGCGCTCACTGGCGCACCTGCCCCGCCACCATCTCATCCTTGATCGCCCTTTCCAGGGCAGCGCAAAACTCGGCGTGCGACAAATGATCCTGCGACCCTCAGAGAGCGAGTTACTCGCCGCGCTGCCGCGCCTTTGATCGACGCTTTCTTGCAGAAGAAGTTACGGTTAAAGCCCGCGATAGGCGCGAGCACGGTAAGCTGCGGGGTCATCATGGATCATTTGGACCTCTTCTGGGAGCTGGTTGCTCCTACTAATGGGGTCCGGTATTCCACTTCGTTTGATCTACCTGGATTCCGATCAGTAGCGGATGATCCCGGTAAAAATCGAAGTGGAAGAAAAAACTAACTACGAAATCCCTCCTGTAGAACGTGCTTTTTTTTACTGGGTTTTGCCCGGTAAACCGGCTCCGCCTGGGAATTAGCCCTTAGCGGCGGTTGAAAAGCCCCTAAATCAGATGAGGAGATTAGATGACAACCAAACTTTCACCGTCGGAGCGCCTGTCTGTGGCACGGGATCGTGCATGCGCATCCGTAGTTGCTGCTTGACCTTCCTGCAGCTTCTTTCGCATGCGTTTGCGGATCGTGATGCGCCGCACAGCATAAGACCCATTCCCGTTCTTCCCGCTGATATGCGTGAAGCCGAGGAAGTCGAAGGTCTCTGGCTTGCCTTTCCGCTGCAAATCCTCCTCACGTAGCGATCGATTGCGCTGGCGGCCCACCAGCGGCCATGTTTCAGAACGGTGCTTGGAACCGCACATACCCGCAAATCGAAATCTTCGACGACCAATTTGTGGATGAAAATGTGTGCTCCGGCCTAGATGTAGCTTCCGAACACCGGCAGAATCTGCATGAGCTGATTCTGGGCGCGCAAGGTGTGGCACTGCATTCCCGTGTTACCGCTGCGGTCGAGGCTATCGAAAACGTCAACGGAAGAATTAGGAACGCCTCTAACGCGATTCCGGCGACGGAACGTAATGGACTCACAGTTGACGATTTCTGCAATCTTCCCGACCGGGTTGATATAGATGACGCGATCCTCGCAGAGGAAAGACTTCTCGCCGCGAATCGTCAGTCAGAAACCATACGGACGACAGCGACGTTTGATTCGTTCCGTTTGCCTGAGATAGACATTGAACGGATCGAGGTAATCTTAGCCAATAATCTGGCCGCTCTGGAGATGGGCGCACTTGCGCGGGTACAGGAGCACATCTCCACGATTGACCCTGGTGGCGAACAGTGGATCGCGACAGGAATGGGATTCGTGTCGGAGACGGAACGGAGTGATTGTCCCTTCTGTGCGCAACCCCTAAACACCTCTCCGGTAATTGAGTCCTATCGTGGGTATTTCAGCGAAGAATATGGGCGGTTAAAGAGCGAGATTGCAGAGCTTCTGCGCTTCTTGGAGCGGCAGCATGGAGGGGACGGGCGAGCGGCTTTCGAGCGAAGTGTGAGGGTGGCGCAGGAGCGGAAACAATTCTGGCAAGAGTTCATACCAACGCCGGAGTTCGCTCTCGATACGGTTGCGCTTGCGAATAGCTGGCAGATGGCGTACGAGTTGGTGCAAGCCTTGGTCGAACGGAAGCAGGGTGCTCCTCTGGAGGCAATAGCATTGCCAGATGAAGCTGTCCGATCTATTCGCAACCATGCTGAAAATGCACAAATGCTCCGAGATTTAGATACCCAGATTACCGAAGCAAATACGCAGATCGCGCTGGTTCGAGAGCGCCTTGAACGGCTGATCGCCGCGCCATCGAGTCCAACCTAGCTCGTTTGCGAGCAACCCGGAGCAGACACCTCCACCTGGAGTTTATGACGCATCGCAATGATAGATTTCACAAGCGAATAGCTCCGACTCGATTCGCAGAGCTGCTGAATGAAAGGGCAATCGATCTTTAGAGTAGAGATCGGCAAACCGTGTGAGATTGCACTTTCCTCTTCTGCATTCTTGAGATACTATTTCGCATTGCTTCCGTGGAACTATTTTCATTCGGGAACGGATTTCTATTTCTGCCGATATCGTCGTCAATGCTTGGGCCGGATACTACGTCGCTCTGTGGCTACACTTCCAGGGGTCTGTATTTGCCCCATTGTCGCTATCACGCAAGATCGCATCGTACTTGAAAGGTTGCTGATGAGCTCAACCAATGGCTACACACCACCGAATGAGATGCCGCCAGCACCGATACACCAAGTGCTCGTCGGTCAAAACGCTCTTGTAACCGGCTCGAGCAAAGGTCTAGGTCAGGCAATGGCGATCGGTTTTGCGCGTGCCGGTGCAGACGTTCTCGTCAATTACAGCACTGATCTTGCGGGTGCAGAGGAGACCGTAAGGATCATCGAAGGCATTGGCAGACGCGCGACAATGTTCAAAGCAAATGTCTCCCACGAAGATGAAGTGCAGGCCATGTTTCAACACATGTTTGACACTTTCGGAAGATTGGACATATGTGTTCCGAATGCCGCGATTCAACTGAACGCGCGGGTGGATGAGATGACGCTCCATCAATGGCAGGAGGTCATCAACGTCAATCTCACCGGAATGTTT
The DNA here is from genome assembly GCF_036877565.1 of Edaphobacter sp. HDX4. Taxonomy (NCBI): domain Bacteria; kingdom Pseudomonadati; phylum Acidobacteriota; class Terriglobia; order Terriglobales; family Acidobacteriaceae; genus Edaphobacter; species Edaphobacter sp. HDX4. The sequence goes on along the minus strand of NZ_JAEDXW010000002.1, from coordinate 19,515 downwards.
CTGTGTGCCCGCGAATCCATCCGGGCATTCAAACGGCAGGGCATCGACCGGTCGATATCCTACGCCTGCGGAAAACTTATCTTCATCAGCTCCGTTCATGACATCATTCCCTGGGAAGGACATGCAAATTACGCCGCTGCGAAGGGAGGCCTCATGCTTTTCATGAAAAGCCTCGCGCAAGAGGTTGCTCACCTTCGCATCCGTGTCAACTCGATCTCTCCCGGAGCGATACGGACCCCCATGAATGTCGAAAAGCTCACAACACCTGAGCAGTTCCAATCGACGCTCCTTAACTTGATTCCATCCAAGCGCATTGGAGAACCTGAAGACGTATCGCGACTAGCCGTATGGCTCGCATCGGACGAGTCAGACTATGTGCAAGGTACAACCGTTTATGTCGACGGCGGCATGACGCTCTATCCAGGTTTCATCGGGGCCGGATGATAGATTGTTTCGACTTGAAAGGAAAGGTAAACTCAGTTGCCAGATCAGGAACGGCTACACAGGATGCGAGTGGCAATGGAGGCAGCGCAGCTCGACGCGCTCGTTCTTCGACTGCCAGAGAATGTTCTTCTGCTTAGTGGATTCTGGCCGATGATTGGCGCAGCGTTTCTGGTGTTTCCTCTTAGCGGAGAGTCCGTCTGTATCATTCCTGACTGCTATCGGAACGAGGCGCTCTCTGCTCTACGTTCTACCGAGCCTATCTTTTTCCCGTACGGCCTCACGGATTCACCTCCGCCAAATGACGCCGTGCGAAAGATCGCGAGCAGCCTCACGAACGCGTCATCATGGCGGAAGATCGGCTATGAGGCGGACTTCGAGGCGATAGCCCCTTCGTGGAACAGCGCCGAATCTCTCGTTCCCGCCGGCGCGACTGTCTCACTGTTGCGCTCTGCCTTTTCTTCTGCGGAAATCACTGATGTATCCGGTCTTCTGAAGAAGCAGCGTCGTACCAAAACAGATTTTGAAATCTCTCGCCTTGAGATCGCCAGCGAGATATCGGCGATCGGGCTGGAAGCCTTTCAGAATGCGGTCGATGTTGGCAAGACAGGGGTAGAGCTGGCGGCGGAAGTGGAGCATCAAGTCATGGTCCGCGGTACCGGATACCGCGGGGCCGTGCGCGTGCGTGCCTATGCCCAGGTCACCGTGGGGACAGAAGAGACAGCCGTCGCGTATCGGCCTAACATCATTTCGACGAAACGCCAGATGCAGCCCGGAGAAATCGCATTGCTTGAGCTGGGTCTGGTGGCCGATGGCTTTTGGGCCGATCGTACCCGTGTTCGGATCGCGGGCAAACCGAGCGAGGCGCAACGGGATTTCTTCGCTGGGGTCGTCCACGCGCAGGAAGCCGCGATCGCGAAGATCAGGCCCGGCGTAGCCGCCTCAGAGGTAGACCAAGCTGCGCGCTCCGCAATCCGGTCTGCCGGTTACGGAAGCTTCTTCCCCCACATCACAGGTCACGGTCTCGGCTTCGGGTATCACGAATCCTCGCCAATCCTTGGGCCACAATCTCAAGACGTATTGGAAGTGGGTATGCTGACTTCCGTAGAGCCCGGAATCTACGACAGATCCTTTGGAGGCATGCGTATTGAGGATGACGTCCTGGTCACCTCCACGGGTGCCAGAGTTTTAGGTCCGTATCAAAAATCTCTGGTTTGACCCTCATGAGACCCTTCGCGTCTTTTTTAGAGGCAATCGAGAGGGGCCTTTTGTCGAAAAAGTTCCCATCAGAAAATGAAAGCAGAAAATGTCGGATCGGGACTTGATAGAGCTAAAGAACCCTTGCCAACAGTTTGACGTCTCACTATATTCACTCTTGTCAAGTCCTTTGAAATTAGTTCCCGGAAGAACTAGACGCGATTTGAATAAACCGTACCCAGGCTTCTGTGTCTATGAATTGATCGAAATGGATTCTCAAGGATGGAATAAATGTCTGTTGGTCAACTGGAGCCGCTGAATTTTGTAAGCGGTAAATGGACGCCGGGAAGAGCTACCGAAACACTTGAGGTTTTCAATCCGGCAACCATGAGTGTCCTCGCGCAGTTCACCGGCGCAATCGAACAGGATGTGGACGAAGCAGTAAAAGCAGCCACGAAAGCCTTTCCCGATTGGCGCCGTACCCCGCCCCAAAGTCGCATTCAGTTTCTCTTCAGATTCAAAACGTTGCTTGAAGCGCATGCGAGTGAGATCGCGCAGATCACTACTCAGGAAAATGGAAAGACCCTTGCTGAGGCTCGTGCGGAACTGCAGCGCGGTATTGAAAATATCGAAGTAGCCTGCGGTGTTCCCGTCATGATGCAGGGCTACAACCTCGAAGATGTCGCAAGCGGCATTGACGAGATGATGATACGCCAGCCATTGGGAGTCACCGCGGCGATCACTCCGTTCAACTTCCCGGCGATGATTCCTCTGTGGTTTCTCCCCTATGCAATTGCATGCGGGAATACGTTCATCCTCAAACCATCAGAACGCGTTCCGCTCACTGCCCGTTTTCTGATCAGTCTTCTTCAGGAGACCGGAATCCCCGAGGGTGTCGTTGGTATGGTCGTGGGCGGCAAGCCTGCCGTGGATGCTCTCCTTCACCATCCTGACGTGAGGGCGGTAAGTTTCGTCGGTTCTACCCCAGTCGCACGATATGTCTTTGCGGAAGGTTCTGCGAACGGTAAACGTGTGCAGTGCCAAGGGGGGGCCAAAAATCACGTCGTCGTTATGCCCGATGCGGATATTGATATGTCCGCGAGAATTGTCAGTGACAGCGCCTTCGGCTGCGCCGGCCAGCGCTGCCTTGCCGTCTCCGTCGCGATCACGGTAGGTGAAGCCGCTAAGCCCTTTACCGACAAAATTTCCGAACTTGCATCAAGCCTAAAGGTTGGCAATGGACTTGACGCAGGAGTTCAGATGGGCCCCGTCATTTCTCCCGCCAGCAGGGAACGTATTGAGAGTCTTATCCATACGGGTCTGGAGGGGAGCGGCAAACTCGTTCTCGACGGCCGGCGTAACGAGAGCTCAAGCGAGCCGAGTTCGTTTCTCGATCCGACCATCCTCAGCGACATCGAGAGCAGCAGCAAACTTACCGATACCGAAATCTTCGGACCGGTACTCTCGATGAAGTCGGCCTCTGACCTCGACGAAGCAATTGCGATTCTCTCGAAAAGCAGATTCGGGAACGCTGCGTCGATCTTCACATCGAACGGCAATTATGCACGCAAATTCCGATACGAAGTCGCGGCCGGAAACATTGGGGTCAACATTGGGGTAGCGGCCCCCATGGCGTACTTTCCGTTCAGCGGCTGGAAGGACAGCTTTCTTGGAGTCCAACATGGCCAGGGCCACGACGCTATCGACTTCTATACCGATAAGAAAGTCGTTATCGAGCGTTGGCCGAAGGAATGGTCTCGGAAATTTTAGGAGTTAGTGTCAGGAGTGCTGATTTCGGCTCGAACACTTCCGGAAGGTTGATAAAAACCTGCGAATGAAAGCTCTAGTGAAATACGCATCAGGTGAAGGCAATGTCGGCATAAGAGATGTCGCCGAACCCACTTGTGGCGATCGCAACGTCAAGGTAGAGATCGCCTTTTGCGGTGTATGTGGCACCGATATTCATGTGTTGCATGACACCTTCCGCAATTTCCCTCCCGTAACCCTCGGACATGAATTTGCTGGAACAGTGGTTGAAGTTGGGAAGGATGTTAAAGACGTTCAGATCGGTGAACGAATCGCGGGTTTGGGCGCGACGGCTGTAACGTGCGGCCAGTGCAGATACTGCAGGTCTGGCTACTTCATCTTCTGTTCCAATCGCCGAGGCATGGGACATGGCGTGAATGGTGCGTTTACCCGTTATGTCCTATTGCGGCCCGATCAGCTGTTCCGTATTCCGGAGAACTTCACGCTTGAGGAGGCGGCAATGAGCGAGCCTTTCGCCGCCGCCGTACAAGCTGTAACGGAGATTTCCCGGGTCAGGGCTGGTGATACGGTGCTTATCTCTGGCCCTGGACCTATAGGCCTGCTCTGCCTGAAACTCCTGGTAGCGCAAGGCATTAAGACTATCGTTGTAGGCGCGCCCGGTGATGACGATCGCCTCGATGCTGCGAAACGCTTCGGGGCTGCGCAAATCGTCAATCTGCGCAGCGAGAGGCTGCAGGATGCAATCAACGAATACACGAAGGGCGAAGGAGTCGACGTCGCCTTCGAATGCGCAGGTGTCGCGGGCTCAGTGAAGGGCTGTCTCGAATCGTTGCGCCCGCAGGGTCAGCATGTTCAGGTGGCGATCTGTGGCCAAGAGATTCAGTTCCCTATCGACAACATCTTCTATAAGCAACTCACCATGTCGGGCTCCGTCTGCTACACAGCCAATACCTGGGATCGCATGATGAAGATCTATGCCACCGGCGAGATCAGCCTCAGAGAGATGATCAGCGTCAAGCTCCCAATCTCCGATTGGGAGCTTGCATTCGAGCTCTGTATAACAAAGAAGGCCTTAAAGGTGCTGATGTATCCAGAATAGTACCTGCACCCCCATTCCTATGCTCGCTACGTAACTCGACTTAGTTTCGAAAAGGACAATAATGAGCAGCGCTACTGAAACACCTGTTGCCTACAAGAGTCCTCTGCATGAGATGACGCAGAGAACCTCTACCGTTTTGTGGAATGATTCCGCGACACTCAATGAGCTTACATATTCCATTGAGCATGGAGCGGTTGGAGCGACGTGTAATCCAGTAATCGTACTCGAAGCACTGAAGCGTGAGCCCCACCTGTGGAATGATCACATAAGGAAGCTAGCAGTCGAGATGCCTACGGCGACTGAAGACCAGATTGGGTGGAAACTTGTTGAGGACATCTCAGCCACTCGCGCGAAGCTGTTGCTGCCTATTTTTGAAAAGTACAAAGGCAAGAATGGCCGCCTTTCCATTCAGACCGATCCGCGTTTCTATCGTGATCCCAAGGCGCTTGTAGAACAAGCTTTGCACTTCGACACACTCGGCCCCAACATGATCGTGAAGATCCCGGTCACGGAGGCAGGAATCTCGGCTATCGAGGAGACAACCTATGCGGGTGTCACGATTAACGCTACTGCCTGTTTCACACTTCCCCAATGCATCGCCGTAGCTGAGGCGGTCGAGCGTGGACTGTCTCGACGAGAGAAACAGGGGAAGGACATCTCTACCATGGGCCCGGTCTGCACCATTATGGTCGGCCGTCTGGACGACTGGCTAAAGGTTGTCGCTGAAAAAAAGAACATCACTCTGGACCCCGGATCTCTTGAGTGGGCTGGTGTGGCGGTCTTTAAGAAAGCTTACGAACTCTTCCAAGAACGTAAATATCGAATAAGACTGTTGTCAGCTGCCTTCCGCAATCATATGCATTGGAGCGAATTCATCGGCGGTGATGTTGTCATCTCTCCGCCTTATAAGTGGCAGGTTCGGTTCAATTCCAGCGACGTCCCCGTGATCCCTCGTATAGACAAGCCTGTCGATCCCGAGATTGTCGAGGTTCTGCTCAAAAAGCTCGAGGATTTTGGTCGCGCATTCAATGATGGCGGTCTCGCCGCCAGTGAGTTCGATAGCTTCGGTCCTACCATGCGCACTGTACGTCAATTTCTTGAGGCAGGTCAGGAATTGGCTGTCCGGGTTCGCGACATCATGCTGCCGAACCCCGATGCGTTGCTTTAAGCCATCTTGCTGTTCCCTGTTCTCTATAGGGCTGTCTCCGGCAGCCCTTGACGGGCAGTGGTGCTAATATGAGGCACGATGAAGAGCAAATCGCCAGCAAAACAACAGGAGCCTTCGAGAAAACTAGATAAGTATTGGGTGCCCATTGTGGCTAAAACCCTTGATCTTCTGGACTGCTTTAATTCTGTCAACGAAGCGCTGACCCTTGAAGAAGTTGTCCGGCGGACAGGCATACCGCACACAAGTGCTTTCCGCATCCTCCACACACTCGTCGTTCGAGACTATCTGAGCCAGTCCGGGCGGCAGTACCGGCTTAGCCGTCTGCGAAAGAAAATAAAGGTCGGTTTCGCAAACCTGTCGACCCACGTTCACCTCGCCGTAGAGATTCAAACAAGTCTGGAAAAAGCCGCAACGGCGGCAGGCGTCGCTCTCGTCGTCTGGGACAACGACCGCAATGCTGACACTGCCATTCGAAATGCAGAAATGATGGTCGCCGAAAAGGTGGATTTGGCTATCGAGTTCCAGATCTTCGAGCATGTTGCTCCGGTAATCTCCGATATCTTTGCCCGCGCCGGGATACCACTCATCTCCCTGGTCAATCCCCATCACGGAACGGTCTACTTTGGTGTCAACAACTATCGGGCGGGCCTGACAGCTGGCTTGGCACTCGCGGACCATGCGATCAGTCACTGGAAAGGCAAAGTTGATGCTGTTGTCCTTTTAGAGTCCCCTCTCGCCGGCAGAACGACGCAAAGCCGGAGCGTTGGCGTTCAAAAGGGAATGGAGGAGCGACTGAACAAACTTCCGGAAAACGTAGTTCACCACCTCGACGGAGGTGGGGACAGAGCGATCTCCAAGACGGCTCTCTCCACTTTTCTGAAGACCATGCGTCCTGCCAGTAGGATTCTTGTCGCAGGAATCAACGATGAAAGTGCCCTCGGCGCCGTCGATGCAGTCAACGCGAATAAGGGGGCTCGCCAAATTGCTATTGTCGGCTTTGGTGGGAGTTCCGACATTCTGGAAATCCTGAAAGATCCTAAAGGTCCATGTATTGGTGTGGTCTCGTTCCATGCCGAGCGCTATGGACCCGAACTCTTAAATTTCGCATTGCCCATCGTACAGGGGCGTTCGGCTCCCACAGGTCACTATGTACCGCACAAACTGATCAGTCGTGCTCCGGCGAAGTGATTCCTCACTGGAATCTGGGTCGCCGTGACGTAGCCGCCGAATTTCGGCGGCTACTTTTTGCTTCGCCAGAGTTTCAATTAGCAGGAGGCTTCCTGTGAACACAAGTACGGCTTGACAAGCTCAAACCGCGAAGGTATACACGTACGTGATCAGCACTTGAAAGAAGTTCTTTTGGGAACTTAGGCGCGACGGTACGCTCAATCACATGCCAGCGGGATCATTGCTACCTAATTCGCCGGGTATTCGGTTGAAACAAATCTGTGTAAGTAAGGCGCTTTCAAGCAACGACATCGGAGAAATCGCAGCTCCTCGACAGGAACGTCCGATGTAACGCAGAGAAAAGGAGTAACAATGAAGGGTTTCTCGTTAGTATTTTCCATCTTTCTGGGCATCATCCTTGCACTTCACCTCTCAATGAACGGTAAGGTCGGCGCATCCATCGGCAATCCGCGTGTCGGTAACGCTCTGTTCTGGTGTATCGGTGCGCTTACGGCTGTCCTTATCGGCGCCACGGGGTGGCAATCCAATGCTTTCACCGGATTGAAAGGGGTCAACCCTTGGCTCCTAACAGCCGGTGCATTAGGAGCGTGTCTTGTCTTTGCGATCGCGTGGCTACTGCCCGATGTAGGCGCACGGGCAATGTTCATTAGCCTGATTGCGGGTCAGGTCCTAGGTGGCATGATTATCTCTCACTTCGGTTGGCTAGGGTCTCCCGTACAGCGCATCACCCCTCAAAATTGCATCGGCGCTGCCATCATGCTTGCCGGTGTTGCTTTGGCGACATACAGCAAATAGACAGCGCATCATCTTCTCGTTACGCGCAGGGATAACAATGCATAAAACATTGCTAGGTACCACCGGGCTTCGAGTAAGCGCGTTGGCTATGGGCACAGACGTGCTTGGAAGTAAAATCGACCAGGCTACGACCTTCGCACTGCTTGATTACTACTTCAGCGAAGGCGGCAACTTCATCGACACTGGAAACTTTTATGCAAGCTGGCTTCCGGGCTGTCACGGGGGCGAGAGCGAGACGGTGATCGGCGCCTGGATGAAGGCACGCACTAATCGTGACCAGATCGTTCTCTCTTCTAAGCTTGCCTTTGACTATCCCGGTTGTGCCGGCGGACTTACCGCCTTGGAGATCGAACGTGAATGCGAAAAAAGCCTCAAACGCCTCCAAACGGATCGACTCGATCTGTACTATGCGCATCGCGATGATCGAGACGTGCCTCAGGAGGAGACCATGGGCACCTTTGACCGCTTGATACAGGCAGGCAAAGTACGAGCGCTCGGGGCCAGCAACGTCGCGGTCTGGCGCATCGCTGCAGCTAACACAATTGCGAAGGCTCAGAGCCTCACCCCCTACAGCGTGGTACAGCAGCGATACACCTATCTTCGTCCGCGGCACGGTGCTGACTTTGGGCCACAGATCGTCATCAGTCGAGAGCTCAAGGATTTCGCCCTTACAGAAAACGTCGCTCTTGTTGCTTATTCTGTGCTGTTGCAAGGTGCATACAGCCGCGCCGAAAGAGACCTTCCCGTTCAGTTCGCAGGCCAAGAATCCAACGAGCGCCTCAACGTTTTGATAGAAGTCGGTAAGGAGATCGGTCGCAGCGTGAATCAGGTTATCATCGCCTGGATGCGACAGAGTAAGCCTGCGGTTCTTCCCATTATTGCGGGAAGCAAGATAGATCAGCTAAAAGAAAATATTGCCGCTTGCGGCCTCACCCTGACCGAAGAACAGATGTACAAGCTCGATACGGCTGGAAATCCAACCGATAAACAGGGATGGATACAGCCGACCTAATACCTATTCCCTCTCAGAAATGGGCAACGCAACGTTATAAAGTAATCCAGGATTGCTGCTTAGAACTTTCCAGTACGGCGTCAACCAAAGCCAACTGGCGCAGACCGTCTTCAAACGTCGGATACTCGATCGGTGCCCCTGGATCTTCCACAGTGCGGTAGAACCTTCGGAACGTTTGCTTGAAGGTGGCGTCGTATCCTTCGCTGTGTCCCCCCGGAAGATCGGAATAGCTCCGTGCAGCTTCTGGGAAGATCATAGAATCCTTGATGAGTAGCTCGCTCGCCCTTTTCCTGTGACCAATCCAGAGCTCCTCGGGTCGCTCTCCATCCCAAACGGCCGATGCTTGCGTGCCGTATATCTCGAGGTACAGCCTGTTCTTCCGCCCCGCGGATACCTGGCTTGTTGTCATAGATCCACGTATCACACCGCCCATCTTGAAGATCATTGATCCAAAGTCCTCCGTATCGATGGAAACTTCTTCCACGTCCTTTGAACGTTCCAGATTCTTTCCTTTGAAAGTATCGACAGATTGTTTTGGTCTTTTACGTGTCTTGATGAATGTCTGAAGGTCAGCGCACAGTGATGTGATTCTATGGCCGGTCACATGTTCCGCCAGATCGCACCAGTGAGTACCTATATCAGCGAACGTACGTGAGCTCCCTGAATTGACTCTCCAATTCCAGTCAGTGTCGAAGAGCAACCAGTCCTGGGAGTAGGCTCCCTGGACAATCTGGATATCTCCCAGTTCGCCATTCTCCACCATTCGGCGCAGGTTCTGGAGTTGAGGGTAGCTTCGAATGTTGTATAGCGTGCAGTTCGCGAGGCCGGTCCTTTTAGCAAGTGCTACCATTTCGCGCGCTTCATCCACCGTAGAAGCGAGCGGCTTCTCGCAGATTACATGCTTGCCGTGCTCCAACGAACGCATCGTCATCTCGTAGTGAAGGGCATTCGGGGAGCAGATGTGAACGGACTTGATCTCGTCATCTTCAAGCAACTCACGATAATCCCCGGTTGAGCGTTCGATGCCCACTTCATTAGCGAATGCCCTGGCACGCTCGGCGGTCGAACCCGCTACACCAATTACTTCAATATTTCCCAAGCGTCGCAGTGATTCGGTATGTACGCGTCCCATGAAGCCGGTGCCAAAGATTGCCACTTTTATCTTTTCCAAGCTGATCCTGTCCCTTCCCAATCGCACTCAGGCGAGCTTATTCCATCGTGTTACGGTTTGGCCCAGCACGGGATCATCTTGTTCACGATAGCTCAAAAATCTCCTGAAGTACGGAGCAGCAATGTGAGTATCTAGGGCAGCCTGATCCGCAAACTGTTCGTAGAACATGAACTTCCTCTCATCTTCCGGATCACGGTGTAGTTCATAGGCCAAGCACCCGACTTCCAATCGAGTGGGCGCCACTAGCGCACGCAACTCTCGAGCTAGGTCTTCCTGACGCCCATCTCTTGCTTCAATATGTACATTCAGAACGATCGTATCCACCATCGAATATTCCTCCTCAGGACCGTTGCTTTTCACATCCACCGAAAGCCCCCACCTCAAACCCGCGGATCCGGGACTTCCTTGTGCGGTGACAAATGACAGAAATACACCCGATTCTTATTCACAAAGCCTGTACTTGCGGAAGCAGTGTTATCCGACACGAACCACCTTGCAGCTGCACACCCCCTAAAGCGCCCGGATCGAGTGTTTTTGCAGTAAACTCGCATAGTTCCGATAAGAACTTGGGAATGGCCTGAAGTCATCTCCAAGCACTCGGAAGCAGCTCTAAAAAGAGATAATCTCCACTCTGGTGGCTGTCAAGCAAAGAAGAATAAGCTGTAGTTCCCAATAGAACTTAATACCCGCAAGAGCCACCACTTCGGAGCTCCTTTGAAGCTCGCTCCGTATAGAATTCTTCTGCCACATCGCAGTGCAGCTTGACGTTTCCCTGTGAGGTAATTGTGCGGCTTTTCGCTTCGTGTGTTCTCGTTTCAACCTGCTTGACATCCGCAATGGCGTCGACGGTCCGCGTTGCTGTCACAGGAACTACCAAAAGTGTGTACGTGGAGGAAGGTCCAATCTTCGGCTACAGCTCCTACCAACATATTCCGGATGGCACACCATTCACTCTGGTCTACACCTTTGATGACCATAAAGGACGAGAGAGAATCCTAGCCTCCTATAACGGGCTCATCACCGAATCCGAAATAGCAAACACCACACTGGATTCGCCTGGCACCAATGCAGTACTCCAAATTGGGGATGCGACATGGGAATTTGGAATGTCGACTCTCTCCAACGCAAAGCTCAATACATCTCGCACGGAGAAACGCTATGAGCTAAGCTACGCAACGCCTGCACGAGACAATCATATCGCTGTAGTTATTCAGCCGATGAAGGATGCGTTCTGGCCTGCCAATGCCGATTGGAGAGCAAGTTTTATGGCGACATCGCTGATGGGGAAAACCGGGGAATTCTCGGCGGACAACGGTCGCGTCGCAGCAAAGGGCCACTTGCTTCCTTCAACACTCACGATCAGCGGTATCGACGTAGCTGGGCAATGGCTGAGCTATACAAAGATTGCAGGCGACCCAGAATCTTCGCATCGGCGCTTAAGATGGCATCTCGCGCAGCCCTCCCGCGATGGCGGCTACATCGTAGAAGAAATAACTCGAACGTTTATTGGAATCCCCTCTGCTGGATCAGCCACCATTTCGACCAAAGAAAGATACTGGACGGCATTGAAGGTCCCCGCTCAATCAAGCGAGGCGACAGATGCAATGAAATTGTATGAAGAAGGGGTCCCCAGTACGGGCGGGGGGACTGAGACCATCAACGCCACCGCTCGGTTTTATGAAGGCCTTGTACTTCCACAAGAATTTTCAGTTGGCGGAAGTCCAAATGCAGGCTCGGTGCCGTCTTCGACCATCGACCCCCATTTAGGAACAAGTCACGCTACACTTCCTATACTCTTCGAGGACATCTTGCCATGATTCCGGCCATCTATTTCGGCGCTCTGAGGCTAAAGTTGCCTTGCCGATGCACGGGAGTGGCAGCCATCGGACTGGAACAACACATGCTGCCTTCTCGAGATAGCGATACCGATCTTTATGGAGCCGTCTAATCGCAATCCCAGTTCACAATGTGGTTTCACTAGCCGTTCTTGCGCTTACGCTGGCCTTCCTTCCTATAGCGGCAAGGTCTCAGACAGCTGCGGATACTGCCGGCCAACAGGAAGGCATGAGCCAGACATCACAAGCGCCGTCAGCACATGGTGGATCCTCTGGATCTGCAACGGGGGATGCTCGACCACCTACCCTGGACGATCAACACCGGCCGATTACAGCTGGTGGTTTTGTGAAATCCGGTCCTATCCTATTCGAAGATAACGCGGCTAAAGCGGGTCTATCGTCATGGACACATAGAATGGGCACACCGGATAAACAGCTCATCCTAGAGTCAATTGGTTCAGGCGTTGCCCTTTTGGACTTCGACAATGACGGTTGGCTGGACATCTATCTCGTCAATGGCTCTACTCTCGACGCACTCGCTGGCAAGGAAGCCCCACCACAGGCTGCTCTCTTTCATAACAATCATGACGGCACCTTTTCTAACGTGGCCTCTAAAGCGGGAATAACGAACGACCGATGGGGATTTGGAGCTGTCGCCGGAGACTTTGACAATGATGGCTGGACAGATGTTTACGTATCCAACTATGGCAAAAATCGACTCTATAGAAATAACCATGACGGTACCTTCACGGACATTGCTGAGAAGGCCGGCGTTGCAGTTGATGGTTGGTCTACGGGATCAACCTGGGGCGACTATGACGGTGACGGCAAACTCGATCTTTTCGTCCCGGGATACATCCATGTCGCGAGTGTTGGACTAGGCACAAAGCCAGGCAGCCGAACCTCCCATATTGCTTTCTGCACATTCCGTGGCATCGATGTCATGTGTGGTCCTCGTGGCCTTAAGGGAGAACCCGATCATCTTTTTCACAACAACGGTGATGGAACCTTCACGGATACCAGCGCTAAAGCGGGCGTTGCCGATGCTCCTGGATATTATGGGTTGGCTTCCCTTTTTATCGATGTCAACAATGATGGCAAGCCGGATCTTCTTGTCGCCGACGACTCTACCCCCAATTATCTCTACATCAATAAGGGCGATGGTACATTCGAGGATTCCTCTTTTGTAAGCGGCTATGCTCTCAATGAAAGTGGCGCTGAAACCGCTTCCATGGGCATTGGCGTTGGAGACCTCAACCACAGCGGCAATATCGACATCTATCACACCACTTTTTCTGACGACTATAACCCTCTCTACCTGAATGACGGTCATGGCAACTTCAGCGATGTTGCGCATCAGTTTGGTATCGCAGAGGCTACCATTCCCTTCCTTGGCTGGGGTAACGCCTTCTTCGACTACGATAACGATGGCTGGCTGGATCTCATGGTAGTTAACGGACATGTCTATCCCCAAGTCGATCATCAGAACTGGGGTACGACCTGGGCACAAAAGCCGCTACTCTTTCATAACGATCGTGGATCGTTGCGTCTTGTCCCGTCAGTAGAAGGAAGTGGTCTCGCAAAGATCGCAAGTTCACGCGGCATGGCCTATGGCGATTTATTCAACAATGGAAAGATAGATGTCGTCATCAATAACATGGACGTCACACCATCTCTTTTGGTCAATGTCGCAGATGCTCCGGCGAACGGCGGAGGCCAGTCTGCCGCACTGTCCACGACCTCTCACTGGATAACCCTCTGCCTGACGGGGGGTCCGAGGTCTCCTCATGATGCGATCGGATCCAGAGTTTATGTCACAGCCAATGGATTTCGCCAGCGCGCCGATCTGATCAGCGGAGGCAGCTTCGAATCTAATCCAGACCCCCGATTGCACTTTGGGCTGGGAAGCGCCACTAAGATCGACGCTATTGAGATTCGCTGGCCTGACGGCGCGACCCAGCAAGTTGCTCCGCCTACCGTGCTTGACACGTTCTATACGGTAGTCGAGGGGAAGCCAGCACAGGCGATCTTACCTTGAAAGCAATGCGATAACAGCATCCAAGGCAGGTTAGAGGAATCCTAGAAAGTGTAATACTCGTACCTGATCTTCCAGGATGCTTCGCTACCAGAGTCGATCGAGAAGTCAATGAAAGGCTCTGCCGCTAACACCGACCGGATCGACCATAGGGCCATCTTCGAGAGGGGATGATCGCCGGATATGACAAGCCCCGCTCTCACGTTCTTGTCTTCAATCCGAACATTGTAATCAGCAGAGGTAGTCCCAAACCCTTCGATCCCTGTAAACACTCGATCTTTTCCATGCAGCGTTTTCAGAAACACAATCTGATTGGAATGCGCTTCGATGAGATCTTTATTTTTACCTTCCTCGATTGTGGCATTGAAAGGGAGAGTTATCGTATAAGCGGGGCCGGGGGACTCATTCTCGAGCACGAGGAAGTTATGATTGTAGGTGTTCCCTCTGATTGGAAGCCTTCCTATATTCTTCAGAGTGTGCTCGATTACCATCTCAGGCTGCCCCTTGGTGAGTCTTAGAGTTTTTGTATAGATGTAGCCGTACCCTGAAGAAGGGTCCTCGACTTCCTGTCGGAACTCGATAAAGCCTTGTCCCCTCTTTACAGTCCTTCGCCCACCATCTACCAGTTGGTACATGCGGAAAGCACCGTATTTTTCATCGTCGGGTTTCAGAAGGACTCCGACACCGATCTTGATGAAGTGACCTCCGCTCTTCGCCTCATCGAAACCCAGCGCTGGTGCGAATTCTTCAACAGGACCTGTAATTGCACTGCAAGGGCCAGCTACGATGTCGGAACCGTCATAGACAAAGTCTTTGATATTAGGGTCAGTCCTTGAGAACCACGGACCATAGTAGCTGCGCCCCGCATAGCGCAAATCTGCGACAACACCCGCCCAATCGAATCGGGTTCCGCGATAGAAGCCTTTTTCAGCGTCAGGTAGATAGACACGCAAGTTTAAAATTCCGTTAGTGATTTCAGCTTGAGGAGGAGCAGACCACGCTCGGGAAGCTGACATTAATAAAGCAACGAGGCCCACCAATAACTTTTGACGCATAAAGCCCTGTACTCCTCAGTCAAACCTGATAGCGGCTCATAAAACCGCTATAACATCCCGGATCTATTGAGTCTTTGAAGGACTTGGCAAACTCGTGGAAGGCGCTAGCGTCGGTGTCGACGGATCTACGTTGCCCGTTGCTGCCCATTCCGTCGCCCGACTCAATAAATCCAAAAATCCCGGTTGGCTCATTGCCAAGAGGTCATGCCCGAGTACCGTCATCACGACCCTCCCCTGGCCATAGGGAACCGTCCAGACCACTGGTTCATCCTTGCCTGTTCCCTTTTCGGAAACCGGAAGGTCACGCGCGGTAGCGAGCACATGAGCATTGGGCTTCAGTTGGATTTTGTGATAGAGCTCGTCGTTAGCGACGAAGGTGGGCGGCAATCCATGGCTAACAGGATGCTCCTGATCTATCCATTGGACGACAAAGACGTGGCGCTTTGCATGCCCAATATCGTCAATCGGCCAAGTCATGCCCAGCATGTCAGAGTATGCAGCCCAGGCCTCTCCTTCCATCCGACGCGGTTCCTTGGCACTTCCACCAGCTTGACCAAAGAATGGGCCGTAGGTTACACCGTGAATGCCCACCATGCCATGACCGGATTTAATAAATTCCTCTACTGCATGCTCAGTCACTTCCCCCCACCGAGGTCCATAGTAGTAGTTCACCAGCACGTCATAGTTTGCCAGGGTCGCCGCCGTTATACCCACGACTTCCTCTTCAAGCTTGACATCGAACCGGCCAGTGTTCATCAAGGCACCTTGGAGAAAGGGTGCGGTGCCTTGCCAGGGGTGAGACCAGTCTGAGCTACCAGTAAGAATGAGCACGCGAATCTTTTTCCCGGGAGCAGTAGATCCCTGCTGGGCGCTTAGTGGATTAAGAGCAGTCACAAATAACACCAGCAAGCAATGATAGATAAGCTTTTTCACTTTCACTCCGCCTCTTGAGATTTGAATCTGCCGTTCAAGACTAACCAGTGCTGTGAGTTCGCATCCCTCGTCTTCGGATACGATGGCAAATTACGTAGGTTCATAATCAGACGTTTAAAATGCAAGGCCACGTTTTCAATTTGTTCCCAAATGAACTTATTTCTTCTAGCCGGTTATGTACCCGACCCTACTCCGTTCTGTAAAAGCCTGTCAAGGATTCTGTTGTCAAAAGTGACGATTCAATAAGGAACTAAACTTACCGTTGACTTACAAAGTAAAATTTGCTGACAAGCAGCCTGGCTTTACCAAGGCTGAGAGGAGGTCTAAATCTCGAACGGCAAAGCTAAAGAGGATCGACTAACCTTTAGTTTTTATTCGCACCCGAACTCACCTGATCGGGAATTCTGATCCAATGATTTATCATCACCGGTCTCAACGGTTGACCTGCGGTATCAAAATTGAAAGCTTTTGTTGGCTCTACATTCATATGACAGCCAACACAGTTATCGGCGATCTTTGCTCCCATCGTCTTTGACATACCGCAGTTCTCCACTTGGTGACAGGTTAAACACCGGGACGAATACCACGAGGGCTCATGTTCCTGAGCATGAGTGTCATGACATGTCGAACAGTTCATTGTCGGTGATGAGGCGTAACATCGACTCTTTTTTAACAGGCCGACTTGATTTCCATGCACATCAGGGTGTTCTGCAGCATCCCGGGGGTTCGGATGGAGGTATCGATCGAGCCGTTCACCGGGGACGAAGGAAAATGCAGGAATCTTTTCTTCTGCCTGATTGCCGTTGTGGCAAAGTGCACAGATATCAACCTGCCGATCGCGGGAGAGCCTCGAAGGATTGACAATGTTTTCTTCGATAGCTCCGGTCCGCGGTCCGGCCGAGACATGCAAATTGACATGTTCCTTGCCAGAACCATGGCACCGCTCGCAGGTGATTCCAAACACAAGACTGTCCTTCTGATAACGATTTGCTGAAATATCGCTGGAATCCTGCTGGATAAAACTGGCATGGCACTCCATACAACGAGGAGTTATAGGACGGGCAAAGTTCATCGTGCCGTTTTTGTAGCCCGGACTGTTAATCCACCGATGGCCTTCCGACCAATAACTTACGGGCAGTTCATATAGCTGACTTCCATGCCAGTATAGGTAGGTCTGCCCGCGCTTCCCAGACCCAATGACGATATCGATTGCTTCGCTTCTTGTACGTAACTGATCAGGCCAGCCGGCCACTGCAGTCTGATAGTGATTGCCGTTCTTCTCTTCCATCTTAAAGTAGAGGCCGGGGGAATCCTCAGCCTTAGCTGGGTCCGCGATCATCAATATATTCGAGCCGTCTAGGCCGAACGAGCCGAGGATGCTCGATTTGCTGCTCGTCTGGGATGTTTTGGGATGAGCGGTCGTCGTATACGTGGCCTTATCTTTGTGGCACTCCAGGCAAACGTCATCCGCAATGTGGTCGGCCTGCTGCCCTCGCCTATTCTCAACCGAGCCGACTGCATTCGCCTGCACGATGGCATTCCCTGGAGACTGCACGCCAGTTCGAAGAATGGGACAATATAGCCCGACCGCCACTAAGATCAGTGCGCCACCACCCGCTCGAACCATCTTGCCGATTCCTCTTTATCGATACGTCGCGTCAAGCCCGAAAGGTGGGCAAACTCGAAAGTTTATTCAGTCACAAATAACTCAAGGTTGATCAGGATTTGATGGAATGCCTAGACGTAGTTGCTCGAATCTGATCGCATCTTCGCGTTGCGTTCGGTTAAGCGAACTTGCCTGGGCGGCCATTTGTCGGGCTTTGTCTACATCTCCCGTTCGTTCATATGTTCGGCTCAACTGGTAAAAGGATGTTGCATGATGCGGGTTTATACGGAGAACGCGATTAAACTCATCCTGCGCATCGATCCATTGATGGCGCTGCATATATAGCATGCCCAACTGATAATGCGGTTCCACCACATCTGGCCCTAATTGCTCTGCATTTGTTAGGGCCTCTAACGCCTGCTCCTGCTCCCCCACCTCGAAAGAGACAAGGCCAAGAACGTACTCAAGAGCGAAGTCTTTGCTCACCTTATTACGTCCATCCATCAGAATACTCATAGCCGTTTGGTTATCTGCTTCCTTCATGTAGGTTTGAGCAAGCGCAACATAGCCCAACGCAATGTCTGGATGTTCCAGCAGCGCTTCTTTGAAACTTTCGCGTGCCTTCTCGTAATGGCCCTGCATCATCTCAATCGCACCTATTCGGATCCTCAATACGTAAGGATCAGGCACCAGCGCGAGACCTCGCCGGAGGAGTGCAGATGCTTCGTCGAATCTATTTAGATCGACCATAACCCGCGTGCAATCCAGATAGCGATTCGGGTTGCTATGATCGAGATCAATTGCGTTTCTATATGGCTCGAGAGCCAGGGCAGGCTTGCCTTCAAGGTCATAGGCAGATCCGAGCATACTAAGGATGTTTGCATCTCCTTTGTGCTCGAGAGAGAGCGGCACAAGCAACATCCGAGCATCCTTCGGCCGTTTCGCCTTGAGAAAAGCGCTCGCGAGATTGTACTTGTTCTCCCAGGAGCCTGGTTGCCGCTGTACAAGCTCTTCGAAGAGCGGAACGGCATCGACGTACATCCAATGTTCGGTAAGCAGATTTGCAACCTCATACACTTGGGCGAACGATAAAAGTGATCCGCGACTGAGCAAATGGATGAGATTCAAGGCTTCATCAGGATGGCCAGACTGCAGACAGGTCTTGATTGCCAGCAGTGCGTTCGATGCATCCTTTCCTAAAAGATCCTGTGCCGGGCTGATCTGCAGGATGGCCTCTGTTATTCGAGAAGTGGAAAGATAAAGAATAGCCAGGTAGTAGTGAATGAAGGGGTCCCTGTGATCCAAACTCAGTGCCGTCTTCAGCGGTGCTTCAGCGAGCTCATATTGTCCAGCATTCAGATAATTGAATCCGAGATTCTTGTAGGGGCCTGAAAGTGTAGGGTCCAGACGAGATGCCGCCTGGTACTCTCGATCGGCATCATCGATATCTCCGAGCTTGGTCTCCGTAATTCCAATAAAGTTATGAATGGAAGCATCATTGGGGCGGCCGTGACTAGCCTCCTTCAATTCTCGGAGCGCGGCAGGGTAATCTCCACGTTCAAGCGATAGAATTCCAAGTTGCAACGGTGTAGATTGCCCATATGCGAGAACACAGGCCAGGATCTGGCCTGCACCTACGATCTGGCGGTAATGGATCATCTGTTTAGATTTCCCACGGCGGTCATCCGGTTCTCAGCGTCCGACAGGCTGTCAAGCTTGGCCTTCCGAGAAATGGCGAATTGCTCTTGAGCTGCGATCTTATCTCCAAGATCCCTGTACACAAGGCCTAGCTGGTAATGGGCTAGACCTTGCGGGTCATCCTTAAGGGCCACCCTCAGCACGTCTTCAGCTTTCCTGAAATCCTTCTGTAAGTAGTAGGCTTTGCCTAGTTGCCTTCGTGTCTCCGAAAGGTCTGGATTCAGCTGAATCGCTTTTTCCAGGTAGGGCACGGCGTCCGCCTGTTCCGATCGCCCAAGAAGGATCGAACCCACAGCTGCGTCCGCTTCTGCGTTGCTCGGATTCAATCTAAGCTCCTCAATTAGCTCAGAGAGTGCTTCTTTGTCTTGTCCCATCCTCATAAGGAGATGGCCGACTGAATAATGTACTCCAGGCAGATCGGGTGCAGATGCCGCGACAATCCTGTACTCTGCGAGGGCTTGATCGTCTTTACCGGCATATTCGTATGTTTCGCCTAACAGCTGGTGAGCAGAGTA